>JAILPZ010000013.1 GCA_024699225.1 Sphaerochaetaceae bacterium | reverse complement strand
CCAGAACTTTTCTTTCATCAATCTTATATGTTCTTGAGCTTGAAGAGTCCACTTCCTGAAGCATAACCAGATCAGGGTCAATGCCATCAATCGTGCTGTCAATTCCACTCAGATATCTTTCAACAATATCCTTGCTTCCGGAATTGGACATGGTTCCACCATCCATGAAAAAGTCCATTTCCTTTCCAAGTCCGGCGTATCCAATGTTCCAGCAGAGAAGAGACATCTCTTTTCCTTTTTCGACTTTCTCCGTGCTTTCACCTGTTTTCTCCACAGTCAGAGACTCCACGTCTTTCGGCCTGTACTCAAGTATGCTCAGCACTGCTACAAAAATTACAAAGAGTGCAACAATTGCAAGGACTATAATTCCAAGGATTTTAAAAAACTTTTTCATACTTAACCCCTCGGTTTTAATTATGAGGGTGTTTTCAGGCAAATTCAATTAAAGAATACTCTTGATTAGGGCGAGGGGGGGGGTAGAATACTCATTAGTAATAAAAAGGAAGGAAAAATGAAAAAATATATTTTTTGCATATTTGCTATTTTGATTCTTTTAGTTTCATGCTCCAGTGATGTTTCATCTGAAAGTTCATCAAGTAGTTCAGAAATTTATTTGCCAATATCTCTTGAAGAGTTTGTTGATGGCACGTATAGAGCGATTACATTTAGCACTTCAACGTATGCTTGGTTTGATGCGGATGGCAATCCCCTCACCTCATCGATTGGTTGCACATATCAGGTTCCGACATCACAATTTGTCAAGACACTTCCTGCTTTTGCAGGATTAAGGTCTGTTTCAAGCAACACAGACAGCATGACTCTTCATACAAGAGAAATAGATTGCACAGTGACAGAAAGTGGAAACTATTATGTGGTCGAAGGTTCAAACGACAATGATGTTTATATGTATGCCGAAATAAAGAAGGATGGCACAGAAATTAAAAATTATTATGAAGTATTTGTGGGAGAATATAGCGGTAATAGTGTCACGATCGTAGACTATGCACCGAGTATTACTGTTGATGATGGTGTTTACTCAGGGAAAATTTATGCATATCAGATACAACCCGCGAGTGGTATTTATACTAGTTCTGTCGCCCCATGCATAATTCCGTTTTATAGAGACTCTAATTCTCTTGTAATGTGCTATATTAATTGTGTTGAGTCTAATACTGTTAGTGATGCAACTTCTGTGTATTCTGATATAACGACTTTATCAAGAGACAACCTTCTTTACAAAGTAGTTAGTGGTGCCGAGAGTAATGATACTCTTAATGCTTGTAAGCCTGCTTCATTAACAGCCAGTTATGGAAGTGGAATAGTCGGAGTCTTTTATACATCAAGTGACAACTATGTCTTCGAAGGTTTTGATGTAAATATGACCGCACTGCCTTCAAGTTTTGACTCTTCTTCTATATCTATAAAAATATCAACAAATGGTACGTCCCTACTTGACGCCAGCACTGTGCTGGTTGGAAAGTTAAACGCTATGTTATCGGGAAGTTTGTTTTAATTCTACGAGCAACACTTAAAGGAGCTTTTCCTCTATAATGGTTGCCATGGATGAGGAAAAACATTTTAAACATACACACAGGCCCGGCTTTCTACTTGGATTTGTAGATTTCTTTACAGCCGGGCTTTTCTTTCTTTTTTACATGCCCTTAGGTGGCTTACAGGCCGAGATAGAGGAAATACTCAGGCATAAGATCATGCCTTACTGGAAGGCCTATCTGCTTGGTATACCCACGCTGTTTATCTACCCGTTAATCTGGATGTCACGTATTGCTTCCGAACTTAAAGAGAAGGCCATAGAACTTGGAGTAGAGGGACCGTACACTTCCTATTTTCACATGTTCGGCTGGAATACTCTCGGGCTCCTTCTCTTCGGTCCTGCTGTTGCCACACATAGGTTCTTTAAGACTTTAAACAGAGTAGAAGAGAAAATAAACAACAGTTAAATTCTCATGGGTTTTCTTCTACACAAAGAGTTTGTGTTTCATTATTCTTTGTGCTGAAAGCTGGTATTGCATGGAGAAGAGGAACGAGCTCTACGGATTGCTGATTATTCTTCAGAGTTTTATTTTTGCCCTGGTAGATGTTTTTTGTAAGATAGCCTTTGAGACTGTCCCGGTCTTTGTCTTTGCAACTTTCCGCATGGGGCTGACGGCTCTTATTCTTTTTCTTTTGTATGGAAAGACAATCAGAGAGGATCTTAAGAATGTATCTCCGTCTCATTACATGCTCTCAGCTTCCTGTCTTGGACTTTCCATTATTTTAAGTAACGTAGCTGTGCATGTAACGGCTGCTACAAGCTTTGCCTTTATCAGAAGCCTCACGGCTATCATAGCTCCGTTTCTCATGACGCTTTTCTTTCACAGAAAGTATACTGTGCGGGATGTTTTGGTTCAGGCAACACTTGTTCTGGGGTTGTATCTTCTCTGTGCAAAGGGAGGTCTTTCTACCTTTGGCCTTGGAGAGATTTTAGCATTCTCCTGTGCAACGCTTGTTGCCATAACACTGGTATTTGGAGCTGATTCACTTCACTACGTAAGACCGTACACGCTGACGTTCCTGCAGATGGCCTTAAGCTGCCTGATGGCTATGGTCGCAGGTTTGTTTACGGGTTCTTTTTTTGGTGATTGGGGTTTGTCGTTCTTTAGTGCTGAGGTTTTGGGAATTCTTGCTTACTGTATCTTCATAGGGTCTCTTCTGGCATACACGGTGCAGAACATTGTTCTTTCAAGGGTATCTGCCAAGACGGTAGGGATTTTGCAGTGCGCATATCCTGTCTTTACGGCCCTTGTAGCCTATGTTCTTCTTGGGGAGAAGATGACTGGAGCCGGGGTGCTCGGTTCTTTGATAATTATTGTCTGTATAACAGTTCAGAGCCTTCAAAAATCG
>JAILPZ010000073.1 GCA_024699225.1 Sphaerochaetaceae bacterium | reverse complement strand
CACTTCTTACCCAGCTACGCTGGTTTCCTGATTGAGAAGGAAGTCAAGTTCATGGCTCCGCTTCTTGAGAATCCGGACAAGCCGTTTGTTGCAATTATCGGTGGTGCAAAGGTTTCTTCAAAGATTACTGTTCTTGAGTCTCTTGTTAAGACATGTAACACAATCGTAATTGGCGGTGGTATGGCTTATACATTCCTTAAGGTTCAGGGACATGAAGTAGGTAAGTCACTTGTTGAAGATGATTTTGCTGACACAGCAAGAGCTTTCCTTAAGGCTGCTTCTGACAAGAAGGTTAAGGTTATTCTTCCTGTTGACCACGTTTGTGCTGAAGCTTTTGATGAGAATGCAAAGCCTGTTGTAGTAGATTCAGTTGATGTTCCTGCTTCTCTTATGGGTATGGATATTGGTCCTAAGACAACTGCAGCTATTGTTGAAGAGCTTAAGAGTGCAAAGTCTGTCGTATGGAACGGACCTATGGGCGTATTTGAGTTCCCGGCATTTGCCAAGGGTACAGAGGATGTAGCAAAGGCTCTTGCAGCTTCAGATGCTACAACAGTTGTCGGTGGTGGTGATTCTGTTGCTGCTATCAACAAATTCGGTCTTGCATCAAAGATCAGCCACGTTTCAACAGGCGGTGGTGCATCTCTCGAGTTCCTCGAAGGCAAGGTGCTTCCGGGTATCAAGGCTCTGGAGAAATAATATGAGAAAACTTTATATTGCAGGTAACTGGAAGATGAATCTTGTTCCCAGTGAGGCAGCTGCCTATGCAGCCTCACTGGCAAAAGCAGCTAAGGATGCAGATGTTAAGGTCATGATTGCACCTACATTTGTATGTCTTCCGGCAGTAGTTGAAGCTGTTAAGGGAAGCAACATTATTGTTGCAGCTCAGAATGTAAACGACCATGAAAGTGGAGCTTATACAGGAGAAGTTTCCTGTAAGATGCTTAAAGATATTGGTGTAAACACTGTTATCCTTGGTCACAGCGAGAGAAGACAGTACTACGGAGAAACAGACGAGTTTATCAACAAAAAGGTTCTTTTTGCTCTTGAAAACGGTATGGATGTTGATCTTTGTGTAGGTGAGACTCTCTCTGAACGTGAGGGCGGAAAGCTTGAGGAAGTTCTTACAAGACAGATTGAAGTAGGTCTTGCAGGAGTTTCTGAGGCTCAGATGTCCAAAATCACAATTGCTTATGAACCTGTATGGGCAATTGGAACAGGTAAGACAGCTACCCCTGAAGATGCTAATAATGCACATGCTTTTATCAGATCACTTCTTAAGAAGTTATTCGGTGCATCTGTTGCAGAAAAAGCAATTATACAGTATGGTGGTTCAGTCAAACCTTCTAATGTAAAGGACCTTATGTCCAGAGAGCATATAGATGGTGCACTTGTAGGCGGAGCTTCTTTGACACTCGAGCAGTTTCTTCCTATAATAAACTGTAATAAATAATAAGCAGGTTTTAAAATGGCAGCATTAAGCATCATTCTTCTTGTTTTATTTGTACTTGTAAGTCTTCTTCTGATTTTTGTTATTGCAATTCAGAGTGAAGATGATGCCGGTCTTGGTGGAGTTTTCGGAGGAAGCAGCAATTCTGCTTTTGGCGGAAATACAAACAAGGTTATCAACAAGGTTACAACATATCTTGTTATAGCTTTCTTTGTTCTTGCAGTACTGGTTGCATTTGTCAACAAGTCTTCAGAGGATTCAATCCTCAGCACAGCTAAGACAACAGCAACTGCTACAGCAACAACTGAAGCCGGTAACTGATTGTAAGTACAGTATTTGTTAAGGCCGCCTGAATGAGCGGCCTTATTGTCTATATTACAGACAAAGATATTTTGAAATTGGAGAAAAGAAATGAATAAAAAACTATTATCACTGGTTCTTATTTTCCTTGTTCTGATTGCTCTTCCGGTCTTTGCTTCCGGTAATAAGGAGAAAGCTGATGAAGAGCAGTCTGAAGTTGTAGAGGTAGTAGATACAGTTGTTGAATCTGCTTCAACAGTTGAGACTGTAGCTGAGGCAACAGCTGAGAAAACTCTTGCAAAAATTGAACTTGGAACTCTTTCAGAAGAAATAACCAGTACTGATGTAGATTCTCTTCTTGCAACATATAAAGAGGCAGGAATTGAGATTACAGAAGCTGAGGCTCTTGAATATCTTGTAAATCAGGTCCTTATCAATCTTACTCTTGAAAGTCAGAATTATGAACTTACAGATGAAATAGCAACAAATCTTGTTGTTTACTATATTCAGAATACTCTCGGAGTTGCTATTGAGTCTCAGGAACAGCTTGATGAAATTATTTCCAAGTATCAGATTGACGTAAATACTCTTCTTGCATCTTTGGCAAGATCTTATTTCCTTTCTGTCTATCTTTCAGAAAACTATTCTGACATTCTCAACCAGGATGCAACTCCTACTGAAGAGGAAATTTCAAGTGTTTATGTAGGTAACAAGAATCTCTTTAAGAATTCTCAGAAGGTTAAGATTGCCCATATTTACTTCGATCTTACAGAAGACAAGAGTGAAGAGGATGTAAAGGCAGCCGCAGATGCAGTTTATGCAAGTATTAAAAACAGCTCACTTACATTTGAGCAGGCTGTAACAGATTATTCTGAGGACGGAGATACAAAGGCAAATGCCGGTATTCTGGGCTGGGTAAATAGTTCTGAGACAGATTTTGAGAAGGAAATTGCTGCTCTTACAGGTAATCTGAATATTGCAGCTTCTGCATATCATAAGCAGCTGTTTACTGAAGATACCTATAATGCAATTATTGCCCTTAAGGCAGGTGAAATTTCACCTGTTCTCAAGAGCAGTTCCGGCTATCATATCTTCAAGGCTCTGGTACGCAATGAAGAGAAGCTTCTTGGTCTTAATGATCATGTATATCCTGAAGTTTCACTTACTGTTAAGCAGTATCTGACATATGCACTTGAGTCTGAACTTGTTTCTGCATACGAGAATCAGGCTGTAGCACAGCTTGTTACAGATGCCAGGAGCAGTGCAGTTGTAACTTATTATTAATTATATGAAATCAAGACATTTAGCCAGATCTCTGGCAGTACAGACACTGTATGCTCTTGATATTAACGGGAAAATCCACGAGACGGAAATTCCGTACTCACAGGGTTTTCCCGGTCTTTCAGAGAAGGAGCAGGAAGAACTTGAAACAGAAGTAGTTCTTTATGCTCTTTTTCTTATAAACGGAACACTTGAGCATATTGATGAAACAGATGAGATGATAAGCAGATTCTCTTCAAGACGCAGTATTGATAATATCAGTATTGTTGACAGGAACATCCTGAGAATCAGTATTTTTTCTCTTCTTTACTGCAAGGATGTTCATACAAATATTGTTATAGATGAAGCAGTCAAGTTGTCTCAGGAATTCAGTACTGAGGTTAACTATAAATTTATCAACGGATTGCTTGATACTGCTGTGAGGTACTTACATGATAGTTCTCAAAACTGAAGAACAGATAGATGGAATTAGACAGAGCTGTCACATGCTCTGTGAACTTCTTGACTCTCTTGAGGACGGTAAAGTTATCAAAGAAGGCATGAGTACCAAGGATATTGATACCTATTGCCATAACTGGATTCTTAAGAGACATGCAAAACCTGCCTGTCTTCATTATGAGGGGTTCCCTGCAGCAACATGTATAAGTGTAAATGATGAAATAATTCATGGAATTCCGAAAGCCAATAAGATTATAAAAAACGGTGACCTTGTTTCTGTTGATCTTTGTATCAATCTTAAGGGTTATATTTCAGACAGTGCCAGAACATATATTGTCGGCGGAAAATCAACTCCTGAGGCAGAGAAACTTGTAAAGGTTACCAGAGAGTGTCTTTATAAGGGTATTGAAGCTGCATCCCAGAATCATGCAAGAGTTATGGATATTGGAGCTGCTGTTTTCAAACATGCTGATAAAAACGGGTTTGGTGTTATCCGTGAATACTGTGGACATGGAGTAGGTCTTGATCTTCATGAAGATCCTGAAATTCCCAACTATGTAAGTCATTCACTTGGAAATCCGAGATTAAGGGAAGGTATGGTATTTGCAATTGAACCTATGATTACCATGGGATCAAGATATATAATTGATATGCCTGACGGATGGACTGTTGTTACTGCAGACCACAAGATGGCAGCACATTTTGAGCATACTGTAGCCATTACACGTAATGGTCTTGAGATTCTTACTCAGCTTTAACTCTGGAGGAAAACATGGCTAAAGATTTTATCACACCGGAAGTTATCAGAGACAGTGCACTGAAACTCGCAAGTAAAATGTACAAGGAAGATGGATTTGTTCCTGATGTAATCTATGTTTCCCTCAGAGGCGGAGTCTATATGGGAAACGTTATCTCTGAATACTACAAGATGGTATGTAAGAAACAGCATAGAAGACCTGTTTTATATGCTGCAGTTGTAGCAAGAAGCCGCTACGCTCTTGTCCCCGGTGAAGAGACCAAGGTCTTTATTGATGGCTGGACATATTCACCTGACTATCTGAGAAGCGGAGATAAGGTTCTTCTTGTAGATGATATTTTTGATACAGGAAATACAGTTAATAAGCTTGCAGAAGTTATTATGAACAAGGGTGTACCCCGTGAGGACCTTAAGATTGCAGTTTACGACTATAAGGTTCCGGAGTATAAGTACAAGACTTCAAAACCGCTTCCCATCCAGCCGGATTATTACTGCAGAAAACATGTTCTGCACAGCCCGGAGGATGAGACCTGGATTCATTATCTCTGCCATGAATATGTCGGACTGACAAATGAAGAGATAGACGAAGTTTATTCAGACCCTGAAGTCAGAGATATTCTTCACGAATTAAAAGACTGATTTCTGCCACAGCAGTTTTTATATTTCTTACCGCTCCCGCATGGGCAAGGATCATTTCTTCCTACCTTGGGAGCGTTTCTTATTACCTGCACAGGAGATGTGTTCCCGTTCTCTTTGGCTTCCCTGGCTTTCTGCATCTGGGCTCTGGCCCTGTCATTAAACTGTTCAACAGAGGAGTGGGATTCCTGAACTCTTCTTGCTGCATGTCTTCTCGGGTCAGCAGGATTTGTCCTGATTTTAACGCTTACAACAGTCTTAACTACGGCTGTACGGATTTTATCAAGCATTTCATCAAAGATATCAAAACCTTCAAGTTTATACTCAAGAAGAGGATTTTTCTGAGCATAGGAGCGCAGCGCAACTGAATCTCTTAAGTCTTCAAGTTCCTCAAGGTGGTTCTGCCATCTTACATCTATGTGCCTTAAGTACGTCTGTCTTGTGAACATGGAGAAGATCTCAGGTCCTGTAAGTTTAACTTTTTCATCTATCTGAGATGAAACGAGGGCCTTGATTGAGGAGGCAAGGTCTGTTTTAGACAACTTTTCATTTCCTTCTTCAGGAGTCCAGTCAAAGCCTATTCTATCCAGCAGAAGATCATGAACTGAGGAGAAGGGCTCTTCACAGATTTCATCAATATAATCACCTGCAGCATTAATTACACGGCCGATTATGTTTTCATCCCTGAGAATATCGTCTCGCTGTGAATATATGAAGTTTCTCTGCTCATTTAATACATTATCATACTCAAGAAGATGTTTTCTGATTTCAAAGTTGCGCTCTTCTACACGTTTTTGGGCAGTTTCAATAATCTTACTTACCATTGAGTGCTCAAGCGGTTCACCGTTGTTCATTCCAAGTCTGGCAACTGTGGCCTTAATATTGTCCTTAGCAAAAAGACGGAGAAGAGTATCATCAAATGAGACAAAGAATCTTGAAGTTCCGGGGTCTCCCTGTCTTCCGCTTCTACCTCTCAGCTGATTATCAATTCTTCTTGATTCATGTCTTTCTGTTCCAAGAATATACAGGCCGCCTAAGGCCTTAACTTTTTCATATTCGGCTCTCCACTGAGGGTAGACACGTTTTCTGGCTGTCTTAAGTTCTTCTTCAGAAGCATCTGATCCGCAGATTTTTCTTGCCATATAATCAATGGAACCGCCTAATTTAATATCTGTTCCACGACCTGCCATGTTGGTGGCAATTGTTACAGAACCTGCTGCACCTGCATTTTCAATAATAACTGCTTCACGTGCATGGTTTTTGGCATTAAGAACCTCATGAGGGATACCGATTTTTCTGAGAAGAGAGGATAAAAACTCAGATTTCTCAATGGAAACAGTACCTACAAGTATGGGCTGACCTGTTGCATGTACTCTTGAGATTTCTTCACAGATTGCCTTGTATTTAAACTGATCATTTAAAAATACATAATCATCAAGGTCTTTTCTCTGAACAGGAAGATGAGTAGGAATAACAACAACATCAAGATTATAGATGGAGTTGAATTCCGGAGCTTCAGTATCAGCTGTACCTGTCATACCTGAGAGTTTGTCATACATTCTGAAGAAATTCTGGAATGTAATGGTTGCAAGTGTCTTGTTCTTGCCGAGAACCTTAATGTGTTCTTTAGCTTCAATTGCCTGGTGCAGGCCGTCTGAATATCTTCTTCCGTAGAGAATACGGCCTGTAAATTCATCTACAATCTGAATCTGGCCTTCCTGGACAACATAATCAACATCCTTCTTGTAAAGGTGTCTGGCGTTCATGGCCTGTGTTACATAGTGAATGTATTCAAAGTTCTCATCATCATACAGAGAGCCGGAGATGGCCCCTGTTCTTTTAAGGAACTCTTCCATGTGAAGCATACCTTCCTTTGTGAAGGTAACCTGCTTTCTCTTTTCATCAATCTTATAGTCCCCGTCAGGTTCAAGCTTGCTCTTCTCATCAAAGCGTGCAAAGGCAGAAGCTTCAGGATACTCTCCTGTTTCGGGGTCTTTCTCACATTCCTTGAAGTAGGATGTAATTTTTTCAGCATTACGTGCAAACTCAGTATCATCATCGGCAGGACCTGAGATGATAAGAGGGGTTCTGGCTTCATCTATGAGGATTGAATCTATTTCATCAACAATACAGTAGTGGTGTTTTGGCTGAATCTTATCCTCATACCTGTACTTCATGTTATCCCTGAGGTAGTCAAAACCAAATTCATTGTTCGTACCATAGGTAATGTCACAGGCATAGGCTTCACGTCTGCGCTCATTATCCATGTTGGAGATTATTACGCCTACACTGAGGCCCAGGAAGTTATATACAGGACCCATCCAGGCAGCATCTCTTTGTGCAAGATAGTCGTTTACCGTTACAACATGAACGCCTTTACCTTCAAGAGCATTCAAATAGGCTGCAGGAACACAGGTAAGTGTTTTTCCTTCACCTGTCTTCATTTCAAGAATTTTGCCCTGATGAAGGACAGATGCACCCATAATCTGAACATCATAGTGTCTCTCTCCAAGGACTCTGTATGAAGCCTCACGTGCAAGAGCAAAGGCCTCAGGTAACAGTGAATCAAGGCTCTCACCTTCAGAGAGGCGTTTTTTAAGTTTTTCTGTCTCTTTTGGAAAGTCTTCTGACTTAATTCCTTCAGCCCATGATGAATAGGAATTAACCTTGTCTACAACAGGGGAGAGGCGGGATATATCTTTATCATTTTTTGTACCGAATATCTTTGTAAATAAACTCATAGTAATAACTATAATAAAAAAGAGAGACAGGGAAAAGCTACTGAATTGATAGTAGAAAATGAAAGGTGTATAATAATTGCCAATGAGTTCATTAACCACATTTGATTATATTATTTTTGTCTTTGTAATGATCTGGGGTATCTGGGGTGCCATCAAGGGATTTCTTGAAGAACTGTCCCAGAAATTCGGATATGTTATAGGGTTTCTTGCCTCTCTTATGTTTACTGCGTTGTTTGCAGAGTTTTTTACGGACAGGCTTTCAATTCCTTACTGGTTTGCAGCTTTTATTTCTTATGTAATTCTCTTTATCCTCGGATATCTTTTTATGAAGACCATTGGAAATGTGCTTCAGGCCATTTTCAAGACAGTGCAGCTTGCTTTCCTGGATAATGTATTGGGATTCTTTTTAGGCCTTATTGAAGGAATAATTATTATAGGTCTCTTTGAGGTTATTCTTGAGCATCAGTCGGTAATTGATATTTCTTCCTATGTAAATTCAAGTGTAATTTTCCAGAATGTAATAAAGCCGTTCACTGATTTTGTTTCAAGCTTCATCAAGGGACTCTGGTAATGCTCTCATCACTGGAAAAAACACAGAAAGACGTCTCTTTATTATTCAATAAACTGCTGCAGGATAATGCATTTCCTCTCGTCAGTCTTTTTTCCGGTCCAAAGTACAGCGGTAAAATGTATGCAGCTCAGGCTGTATCCAGAGCCCTCGGTTCCGATTTTTCCTCAACCATAATAATCTCAGACAGAGAGTTTGGAAGGATAATTCCTGCTGCTATTGAACTTTACAGAGAAAAGAAAACATACAGAGCAGCTCTGTTTCTTAAAAATACTATCTCAGTTTTTTTAAGTGAGTTCCATGGCGCTCTTTTAGATACCGGTACAGCTTCCGTAAAGAAAAAATTTGCAGAGGCCGGAAACTGCAGTGAACTAATAGAAGCTCTTCCTGATATTCCGGAAAATGAGATTGCCTCTTTCTGCGCTTCTTTGGAGAAATCAGTTGCATCTATTATTGGAAACAAGGCTTCCACAGGGCCTGTAACGGTATCCCAGGTAAGAAATATAAAAGCCTGGTGTGAAACTTCCTCAATAGAGAATAAGAGGAAAACTGTAATAATAGAAGGTCTTGAAAATGCTCTTCCGGCTGCCTGTAATGCACTTTTAAAAATTCTGGAAGAGCCTCCTGAGAAGACTACATTTATTCTTATTTCAGAAAACATTTCAGCAATACTTCCTACAATCTTAAGCCGTGTAAGGGTATTTAACTTCAAGAGCCTTGATAAGGATGCTGTAAAATATATCTTTGACAGTATTTCTGTAAGTCCTGATACTTTCCCGGATTTTGACAGCTTTATATGGAAATACAGCGGAGCAGATGAAAAACTGCTTGAACAATGCGCTTCTGAACTGATTACTACGGGTAAAACTGATTTGCCGGCACTTTCAGCTGAGCTTGATAAATCTCAGTCATATGACAGATTCTTTTTCCTGGTATTAAAGAATTTAAAAGAAAACACAGATCCATCTCAGGCCGATTTTGAAAAAAAGTTGTATCTTTATAAAGAGCTTGATTCAGCTGTCTCAAGAGGAAGAACTTTTAATCAGAACATGAGACTGATTCTTGATTTTGTGGCATTCAGGACAGGGGAGTTTATCAGATGAGTAAAATCAGTGAAAAAGTTACCAGAAATATTTCTAAACTCTCAGATGATCAGATTCTCTCCTACATGAAAAATCTTCAGGATGAAATTGAGAAAAGAGATATGGTTCTTTCCACGGTCAAGGAAGGTTATTTTGTTATAGATACTTCAGGAAAGGTTCTCTATATCAACGAAACTGCAAAGGCACTTCTTCCTGTAAATTCAGATGTACTTAACAGAAAAATTTACTATATAGATACTCTTATAACTGACAAGAATATATGCAATTTTATCAGAAAGAGTATCTTGCATAAGGATATGAAAACTCTTTACGAATTTAAGGATAAGAATCCTGTATTCGGTGAGCGTGATTTAAGTATCTGCGCTCTTGTTTACAACAGGGACGGAAGCGGCATCTTTGAGGTGCAGGATGTTACATTTATAAAGAAAATCAGAAGGGAGTTTTCAAGAAATGAAAGTCTTGCAGCCATGACAACCATGGCAGCAGGTGTAGCTCATGAGATAAAAAACCCTCTGGCTTCCATGTCAATTTATGTTCAGCTGCTTGCAAGAAAGCTTGATAAAAACGGCAGTATAACTAAAGAAGAGGCCGAAAAGACAATCAGTGTTCTTAATGAAGAGATAGAAAAACTTAATAAGATGGCAGTTGATTTTCTCTATGCTGTCAAACCTGTAAATGCTGAATTTACCCTGGATAATGTTAACAACTGTATTAACAGTACAGTCAAACTTGCTGAAGCAGAGTTAAGTCAGGAAAAGATAAAGATTGTTACAGACCTTGCTGTTTCTCTACCTAATGTAAAGATTGATAATTCACTGATTCAGCAGTGTATTTTAAATCTTGTTAGAAATTCCATGCAGGCTAAGAAAGACGGTCAGGAAGATATGGAAATCAGAATCAGAAGTTACCTTGATTCAAATAACGTATGCATATCTGTTGAAGACAACGGCTGCGGTATGACCGAGGAACAGATGGTTAAAATATTTGAACCGTACTATACGACCAAGGCAACAGGTACTGGCCTGGGACTTACAAATATATATAAAATAGTTAAAGAACACGGTGGTGAGATAACTGTAAATTCTACAGTAAATGCTGGAACTGTATTTACAATTTCACTTCCTGTTCCCAGCAGTGAAAGATACAGACTGGGGTAAGACATGAAAAGAAGAATACTAATTGCTGATGATGAAATTAATATTAGAAACGGTCTTGCTGCGGCCGTAGAGTCCGAAGGGTATGAGGCTGTAACTGCTGAAAACGGCTTGTCTGCATGGAATCTTATACAGACTCAGGGTGCAGATTTGCTTATAACTGACCTGCGTATGCCTCTTATGACAGGCTCAGAACTTCTTGAGAAAGTATATGCTTCATATCCGACCCTTCCTGTTGTAGTTCTTACAGGTCATGGTTCTATTGAAGATGCTGTTAAGGCCATGCAAAACGGGGCTGTTGATTTTCTTACAAAACCTGTAAATCTTGACCATCTTTTTGTTCTAATTAAAAAGACCCTCAGGGGAAGGGATATAGAGGAGAAAAACCTTGAACTGCAGAGGGAACTTGACAGTTTAAAGAAGAAAAGCACCTATTCAAGCATAATAGGCAAGAGTAAGAAGGTTCAGGATCTTCTTGAAACCATAAGTCAGGTTGCTGCTACCAAGGCATCTGTTTTAATTACAGGTGAAAGCGGAGTAGGAAAGGAACTTGTAGCTGATGCAATTGTCAACTTCAGTGACAGAAAAGATAAACCCTTTGTTAAAGTGCACTGTGCAGCCTTAAATTCAAATCTTCTTGAAAGTGAGCTGTTCGGTCATGTAAAAGGTGCTTTTACCGGTGCTGTAGCCGATAAGAAGGGCCGTTTTGAGCAGGCCGATGGCGGTACTATCTTTCTTGATGAGATAGGAGAGATAGACAAGAGCACACAGATTAAGCTTCTCAGGGTCCTGCAGGAACACGAATTTGAAAAAGTCGGAGGGGAGAAAACCATAAAGACTGATGTTCGTGTTATAGCTGCTACAAACAGAGACCTTGAACAGGAAATAAAGAACGGTAATTTCCGTGAGGATCTTTATTACCGCCTTAACGTTGTAAATCTCAAGGTTCCACCTCTCAGAGACAGAAAAGAAGATATATTTTTACTTGCAACTCATTTTCTTAACCAGTTCTGTGAAGAGAACAACAAAAAGATAGAAGGTTTTTCAAATAATGCCCTATCTGCTGTCAACAACTACGACTGGCCGGGAAATATCAGGGAACTGAGAAACTGTATAGAGAGTGCTGTTGTAATGTGCAGAGGCACAGTAATTGATATAAATGACCTTCCTCCTGCTGTTTCCAGGGCTGCAAATGCAGGTGATATAGTAATACCTCTTGGAAGTACCATGGATGAGGCAGAAAAAAAGATCATTCTCGGAACCCTGAATTACTGTAAGGGAAATAAGAGTAAAACTGCAGATGTTCTTAAACTCGGCAGAAAGACAGTACTGAGAAAGCTTGCCGAGTATGAACAGTAAGGAAATCTTTGATATTTTTGATGCCGATGGACTCTTAAGCCAATCCCTTTCCCATTTTGAATACAGGGAAGGTCAGCAGCTTATGGCTCAGGATGCATATGAATGCCTTCAGGAAAAGAGTGTATATGCAGTAGAAGCCGGCACAGGGATTGGAAAAAGCTTTGCCTATCTTGTTCCTGTTCTGGACAGGGCCTTTACTGATTCGGAAGACAGAACTGTAGTTGCCACATCTACAATTAATCTTCAAAAGCAGATTATGGAAAATGATATTCCTTCTTTGTTTAAGGCTTTCTCCAAAGACTGCCAGGTAGAACTTGCTGTAGGAAGAAACAATTATATCTGTAAGAGAAAACTCAAAGAACTTTATGAAAGTGAGGCTCTTCTGGAAGCGGACGGCAGGGGCAGACTTGCTTCTTTTATGCAGTTTGCACAGATAAGCAAGACAGGTCTCAAGACTGATTTCAAAGGTGAGATGGATCTGGAAATAGCCTCTGAAATTAGTTCAGATGCAGATACATGCAGAGGACCCAAGTGTCCGTTCTTTAACAATTGTTTTTACTTTCTTGCAAAAAGAAGACTTTCAAATGCATCAGTTATAGTCTGTAACCATCATCTGCTTTTAACTGACTGCCGTTCAAGAATGGAAGGGGATATTGATTATGAGGAAGAAGCTGTACTTCCTCCATTTAAACACCTGGTTGTAGATGAGGCACATAATCTTGAAAAAAACGCTACGGCATTGTTCACACAGGAATTCAGTAATTATGCCATCCACAGGCAGCTTGATTATTTGTACTCATCATCTTCTTCAGGCAAAAAGGTTGATTCTGACAGAAATGTACTTTTGAAACTGGCAGCTTTTACAAAGGCTGAGGACCTTGTCAGTGATATAATCAGCTGTATAAATACGGTTTCCATGCTCTCTGATGCCATGAATGAGCAGGTTTCCTCATTTATGCTTGATACGCAGAGAATGACAATATATGTAAATAAGGGCAATATTATGAACCTTATGCAGTACATAGGAACTGCATGCAGCAATCTTACTGCTGCCGGAAATCAACTTGTTGATCTTCTTTCCAAACTGCTTAGAAAGGTTGTTCTTACGGATGAAACTGAGATAGTTATAAATCAGTTTACTGCCCGTTTGAATGCTGTATCTTCATTAATTGATATAATTGTGGATTTTACCAGGCCTGATAAATGGACTGAGGATATTCATTATATTGAGAACATAAGAAGAAAGGGCGGGTATACGGTAACTTTCAATATTGCACCGATAAGTGTTGCACCCCTTTTAAATGAGCATTTATTCAAGAAGATAAATAATGTTCTCTGTACAAGTGCAACGCTTGACTTAAATGATGATTTTGCCTTCTTCAGCCGTGAAACCGGACTTCCTGCAGAGTCTAAACCTTTTGTAAAGAAGAAGTATCTCTCTCCGTTTGACTATAAGAGCAATCTTCTTCTTTTAACTCCATCTGATTCAGTTCAGTACAATAATGACGATATTCCTTCCTACAGACAGTTTCTCTGCCGTACAATTAAAGATGCAGTTTTAAGCAGTGGAGGGGGAGCTCTTGTTCTCTTTACAAATGCTTCTCTTATGAGGGACGTATACGAAACTCTTGAAGTGGAGATCAGGGAGGCTATTGGCGTTAAGTGTTATGTGCAGGGACAGATGGAGCGCTACCGCCTTATGGAGACTTTTAAAAAGGATGAAGACAGTGTTCTGTTTGCAACAAACAGTTTCTGGGAAGGTGTAGATGCTCCCGGGAACACGCTCCGTCTTGTTATAATTACCAAGCTTCCTTTTACCATGCCGACTGATCCTATATTCAAGGCAAGAAGTGAAAAGCTTGAAAGGGAGGAAAATGGTAACGGGTTCTTCCATCTGTCACTTCCTGAAGCCATGATGAGGCTTAAACAGGGCTATGGAAGACTGATGAGACACGCAGATGACAAGGGCATAGTTTTAATTCTTGACTCAAGAATATCCAATAAGGGATACGGGGCTCTCATGCTGTCAAATCTGCCTGAAAGCTATCATCCTGATTGCCGGATCTCAGGTATAAGCAATAATATTGAACAATTTCTCTATTGATTGTGTTAAAATCACCCTATGAGTGAAAAACATGATAATACCTTTCAAAGGCGTCCTAACGGCTTTCTATATTTTCTGGCCGGTATTTATTTCTTTGTATACTGTAAGATAAAATGTCATTTGAAGGTAAGAGGTGTTAAGCCTAAGGGACCTGCTGTAATTATCAGTAATCATGCTTCAAATGAGGATTATAAGGTAGTAGCTGTTTCCGCTTATCCCAGAAGAATCAATTTTTTAGGTACATATCACTGGTTTACTTTCAAGAAGTTTGCCTTCTGGCTTAAGGTAATTGGTGTTATTCCAAAGTATCAGTTTGCTACAGACCTTCAGTCTTTCCGCAAGATGCAGTATGTACTTAAGGAAAACAGGGGCATGATCTTTATAGCTCCTGAAGGAACTATTTTTGCAAACGGAAAGCTCGGTTTCATTTCTCCGTCAATTGCAAAAATGATAAGAATGTTCCGTGTCCCGGTTTATGCCTGCAGAATTGAAGGTACAGGTCTTGGTATGGCCAAATGGTCAAAGAGACTTCACAAGACACATGTTACTGTTACAACAGAACTGATTGTTAAGGAAGAGGAGTGCGGAAAGCTTTCTGTTTCTGAGATAATGGAGAGAATCAACAGTTCTCTATCCTACAACGAGTTTGAGTATCAGAGTCTTAATGATATAAGGATTAAGGATAAGGATCTTGCAGAAGGCTTTGAAACCATGTTCTACAAATGCCCCTGCTGCAACAGTGAATTTAAGTTAAAGACCTATGGAAATACCGTTGAGTGCACTGAATGCGGAACAAAGGCCCACATAGGAGTTGATTTCAGATTCAAGTGGGACGGGGAGAAGCAGTATTTTGACAATTATATTCAGTGGTACGACTGGCAGAAGGATGAACTTAAAAAAGAAATGAGGGATCCTTCCTTTGTTCTTGAAGAAGAGGTTGAGTACGGAATAGATAAGGATGGTGTTGATAATTATATTAAGGTAGGTAAGGGCACCATGACCTTATCTCATAACGGATGGGACTATAAAGGTACTTTTAATGATCAGTATGTTGAAGAGCATGATGATCCTGCACAGGTTCTTCTCGCCACTCTTAAGACAGGTCTTCATTTTGAGTTGCCTTACAGGTTTGACCATTGCAGGGTATTTTTCCCCAAAAATGGTCTTACATCCATGAAATGGCATCTTGCCTCAAGAGTTATGAGCGAATTACTTGCCGAAAAAGATTAATGAAGTTATATTTGCATAGGAGTGTGAACTATGACTATTAAACCATTAGGTGAAAGAGTTCTTGTTAAGGCTGAAAAGGCCGAAGAAAAGACAGCAAGTGGTCTTTTTATTCCTCAGACTTCTCAGGAAAAGACCCAGTTTGCTTTTGTTGAGGAAGTTGGACCTGAAGTTAAGACTGTTAAAAAGGGAGATAAGATTCTCCATGATAAATATGTCGGTACAGCCCTTAAGCTTGATTCAGAAGATTATCTGATCCTTGAACTTAAAGATGTTCTGGCTGTTATCTGCTGAACAGGAATTCTTTGTTTTTATGAGCTGCAAAAATTGCAGCTCATTTTTTTTAATTTTTTTAAATTTCAAGTAATAAAAAAATTGATTTCTCTATATAAGCTATATTATTCTTGCTGAAAGGATTATATATGAAAAAGATTTTATTAATTATTTCCGTTGTTTTATTAGCCATTGTTGGTTTTTCC
>JAILPZ010000070.1 GCA_024699225.1 Sphaerochaetaceae bacterium | reverse complement strand
GTCCCAAGTCAGGAGAAATAATATGAAGAAGGTTTTTACAGTTCTTCTTGTTGCTCTCGCAGTGTTCGCACTGTTTGTCAGTTGCTCAAAGAGCGATGATAAGGCAACTTCAGAGGTCAAGATCGGTTTTATCGGACCTCTCACAGGTGACTATGCCAACTATGGCGTACGTTGTTATCAGGCTGCTCAGCTCGCAGTAGATGAAGTAAATGCAGCAGGCGGTATTAACGGTGCTCAGGTTACTCTTATTGCTGAGGACAGTGAAGGTGCTTCAGACAAGGCTCTTGCCGGTTTCGAGAAGCTCGTTAATAACGATAAGGTTTGTGCAATTGTTGGTGCTGTTCTTACAGGCGAGACTCTTGCAGTTGCTGAGAAGGCTCAGGAAGAAGGTGTTCTTCTTATCAGCCCAAGTGCTTCAGCTGACGGTGTAACAGACATTGGTTCTTACATTTTCAGAACAACTCCTAACGACGGACTTCAGGGAAAGGTTGCAGGCCGCTACTTCGCAGAAGTTCTCGGAGTTAAGAATCTTGGTGTTCTTTATGCAAAGAACGACTACAGCCAGGGTCTTTACGAAGGTATGAAGGAAGCTTTTGAAGAAGCTGGTGGAAAGGTTACTCTTGCTGAGACATGTATGGTCGGCGACAAGGACTTCAAGACACAGCTCACAAAGCTCAGAAATGCTAACGTTGATGCAGTTTACATTCCTAACTACACAGCTGAAATGGCACAGCAGCTCGAGCAGGCAGCACAGCTTGGCATGAGCATGCAGTTCCTCTCAGGTGATGGCTTCACAGATGCTCAGATTTATGATCTCGCTGGAGACTACACAAACGGAGTTATTTACACAGGTCCTACACCGGGTAAGGAAAACGCAGCATTTGTCAGCAACTTCAAGACAGCTTTCGGTGTTGATCCCGGTACATTCTCAACAAACGCATATGACGCTGCAAACATTGTCATTAAGGCTATTGAAAAGGCTGGAACAGACAGAGCAGCTATCAGAGATGCAGTTGCTGCAACAAAAGATTATGAAGGTGTTCTCGGAACAGTTAACTTTGAATCTAATGGTGATATCGTAGCAACAACAGGTGTTTACCTAGTCGTAAACCAGGCTCCTGTATACCAGGGAAGCTACACAGTTGTTGACGGAGTTCTTAGCGAAGTTAAATAATCTTTAACTGCTGTTAAAAATCATCAAGGCGCCGTTGTAACAACGGTGCCTTTTTTGTTATGCTTACAGAAATTGAAGGAGGTCTTCAGTGAGTTCAATTGCTGAGTTTTTCCAACATCTTGTAAATGGCCTTACCCTCGGTGGAATCTATGCACTTATTGCTCTTGGATACACCATGGTTTACGGCATACTTAAATTCATAAACTTTGCTCACGGAGATATTCTTATGGTGGGTGCCTATACAGGAATGTTTATTTTTAACTTCCTCAGGGGTAACTCTGCTATGGGTCCGTGGTGGTTTATAGCTTTCCTGATTGCCATGCTCGCTTCCATGCTCATTTGCGCCGGTCTTGGTATGACAATTGAGAAACTTGCGTATAAGCCGCTCAGAAAGGCTACAAGACTTGCTCCTCTGCTTTCAGCTATCGGTGTTTCATTCATGCTTTCAAACGGCGCCGCATGGGCATGGGGAACACAGAGCCGCAAGCTTGACTATCCGTTCGACAACACACCGCTGAATATTTTCGGCATTTCAATCGCTCCGCACCAGATTCTGATTCTGGTTGTTGCTACCATCATGATGGTTGCCCTGACACTGTTTGTCAGTAAGTCAAGAATGGGTAAAGCCATGAGAGCAACAAGCCTTGACCAGAGCACTGCAAAGCTCATGGGTATCAACTCTGACCAGATCATTTCACTGACCTTCGGAATTGGTTCTGCCCTTGCTGCCTGCGGTGGTATGCTGATTGCCCTTGATATTAAGGTATATGCCACAATGGGAACAATGGTTGGTCTTAAGGCCTTCGTTGCAGCCGTTGTCGGTGGTATTGGTAATATTGGTGGAGCCATGCTTGGTGGTCTTCTTCTCGGTCTTCTGGAAACTTTCGGAATTGCTCTTCTCGGTATTCCTACAAGTTACAAGGATGCAATTGCATTCGCTGTCCTCATAATTGTTCTTCTCGTCAAGCCTGAAGGTATTATGGGCAAGGCAGAAAAGGAGAAGGTCTGATGTTGAATTTCTTCCTTCTTATTGTTATTTATGCAGGTATTTACGCCCTCATGGCCCTCGGTCAGAACATGATCACAGGTTATGTCGGTATTCTCAGCCTCTGTCAGGCAGGATTCTTTGCCGTAGGAAGCTATGTAACAGCTATTCTTTCAGTTAAGCTTGGCTGGTCATTCTGGGCTACCATTCCGGTAGCAGTCATATTAAGCGCTCTGCTCGGAGTTCTCATTGGTCTTCCTACACTGCGTCTTAAGGGTGACTATCTTGCTATTGCTACCCTCGGTTTTGCTGAGATTCTCAGAACAATCATCAACAACTGGGACAGTCTGACAAACGGACCTAACGGTATAAGCAGAATTCCAAAGGCCATGCTCTTTGGTGCTCCAATTAAGAGTAAGTATGCCTACATACTGCTGATCTGGTTCTTTGTACTCATTGTCTGGGCGCTGTTTGAGCGAATTGCAAAGAGCAGAATGGGCAGAGCCCTTGAAGCTGTCAGAGAAGACGAGATAGCTGCTTCATCAATGGGTATTAATATTACAAAGTACAAGGTCTGGGCCTTTGCTCTCGGAGCTTCAGCTGCCGGTCTCGCCGGTTGCCTTCAGGCTCTCTATATTAGTTCAGTCATGCCGGGCACATACGTATTCATGGTTTCAATCATGGCTCTCTGTATGGTTGTTCTTGGCGGTATGGGTAACTTTGCAGCTGTTATTCTCGGAGCTTTCATTATTCAGCTCATCAGCTACTTCCCGCAGATGGTTGGTCTTTCAAATATCATCCCGGCTCAGGCAAGACAGATTCTGTTTGGTCTTATCCTGGTTCTCATGATGATTTACAGACCACAGGGTATTCTGGGAAGAAAAGAGAGAAAATATAAGAAAACAAAGACCGGGGAGGCTTCAAAATGATTTTGCTTGAGACAAATGATTTAACAAGAGCCTACGGCGGTGTTGTTGCAGTAAACAGAGTTGATTTCTCTGTTGAAGCAGGTCTTATTACAGGTCTTATCGGTCCTAACGGTGCAGGAAAGACAACATTGTTTAACAACATGACCGGTCTTGATGTTCCGACTTCAGGAAAGGTTTTCTACCAGGGCAAGGATATTACCGGTTATCCGGCACATAAGATTTGCCGCCTCGGTATTGCCAGAACCTTCCAGAACATAAGACTGTTTAAGGACCTTTCAGTTGTAGATAACGTAATGGTTGGTCTCCACTTCAAGAATGGAAAGGGAAACCGCCTTGTTCTGGCTGCCAAGAGCTTTATTGGTCTTAAGGCAGAACAGGATAAGATGTATAAGAAGGCCATGGAATGGCTTAAGTTCTTCAACATGGAGCACCTTGCTGAAGAAAAAGCCGGAAGTCTTCCGTACGGATATCAGAGAGAACTTGAGATAGCCAGAGCTCTGGCTACAGATCCAAAGCTTCTCTTTCTGGATGAGCCTGCTGCGGGTATGAACCCACAGGAGACAGAATCCCTGATGGAGACAATCAGAAGAATAAGGGATCTCGGTATTACTGTTGTTCTTATCGAGCATGATATGAAGCTTGTCATGAATATCTGTGACAATATTACTGTTCTTAACTACGGACAGAAGATTGCACAGGGTTCAGCTTCTGACATTCAGAAGGACCCGAAGGTTATTGAGGCTTATCTCGGTACTGATGATGATTCTTCAGATGATGATGAGGACTTTTGAGGCAGAGTATGAGTGAACTTCTTAAAATTGACAATATAAGCGTTTCATACGGAAATATCTCAGCCCTGAAGGGCGTTTCCATGTCTGTTCAGGAAGGTGAGATTGTTTCTCTTATCGGAGCAAACGGTGCAGGAAAGAGTACTCTTTTAAAGTCCATAGTTGGTCTTGAGCCGCTCAAGGAAGGAAGCATTTCCTTCAGGGGTGAGGTTCTTGGTCAGGCTAAGGGCGGTCACTACAAGGGTGTTCCTACAAACCTTCTTGTTAGAAAGGGCGTAGCACTTGTTCCGGAAGGAAGACGTGTTTTTGCTGACCTTACAATTGAGGAAAACCTTGATATGGGTGCCTTTATGGTAAGGGAAGATTCTGTTGTCCAGCAGAGAAAGGAAGAAATGTATGAGTTCTTCCCCATCCTGGGAAACAGAAGAAAGCAGAAATCCCGCTCTCTTTCAGGTGGTGAGCAGCAGATGCTTGCAGTAGCCAGAGCTCTTATGAGTAATCCGACACTGCTTCTTCTGGATGAACCGGGACTTGGTCTTGCTCCGCTTATTGTTCAGGATATTTTCAATAAACTGGCAATAATCAACCGTGAGAACAAGGTTACTATATTTATAGTAGAGCAGAATGCCCGTCTTGCACTTAAGTCTTCTGACATGGGATATGTCATGGAGAACGGCAGGATTGTTCTTGCAGATAAGGCTAAGGCCCTTCTCAAGAACGCCCAGGTCAGAGCTGCCTATCTCGGTGAATAAGATTCCGGACACAGGCGCCGGATTGTGTGTTAGAATATTAGGGAGAGGTTAACACTATGATTATTGAGAGACGTATGACCAGAAACCCAGTCACAGCAACTCCTGATATGAACATCCAGGAGGCAAAAGAGCTGATGGTGAAGGAAAAGGTCCACAGACTTCCTGTTCTGGACTCAGAAAAGAAGCTTGTTGGAGTTATTTCAGAGAAGGATATTCTCGAGGCTGCTCCTTCTCCTGTATCAACACTCAGTGCATATGAGATGAACTATCTCATGAGTAAGCTTACTGTTAAGAAGCTCATGAGCAGACATCCTGTGACACTGGATAAGAATGCTACAATCGAAGAGGCTGCACGCCTTATGATTGACCAGGACCTCTCATGTCTTCCCGTTCTTGAGGATGGAAAGCTTGTAGGTATAGTCTCAAAGAGTGACCTGTTCAAGATTCTCATGGAGCTCTTCGGTGCAAGACACTTCGGAACACGTGTAGAGTTCCTTGTAGACGACCGCATGGGAGTTCTTGCTGAGATTACAAGTGCAGTTTCAAAGCATGGTTTGAATATTGTTTCTTACGGAACATTTGCAGGAAATGATCCTACAACTGCAATCTGTACCATGAAGATTCAGGGTGCTAAGCCTTCACAGGTCCTTGATATCATGAAGCCCTTTGTAAAGGAGATTCTCGATATCAGAGAGGTCTGATGAAGCAGGATTTTGCAGATATTTACTCAAAGTGGGAAAGCACCCATGATGAGACTAAGGCTATTAATAAAAAGACTCAGGCTGAGGAGACACGTTATGTGTCTCCTACTGTTTCTGAGCTCAGAAGAATGAGTGTTCAGGATTCTCTGGATCTGCACCAGAAGACAAAAGACGACGCTATGGTCAGAACCAACTCATTTATAGACCTGTCATTTCAGAAGAAACTGAGGAAAATCAGGATAGTAACAGGTAAGGGCCTACATTCTCCAAACGGAGAGGCCGTGCTCAGACCTGCCGTAATAGAGGCTGTAAGGGCTAACAGAAACGTCAGGGAGGTGGATACAAATCCTCCTGCCTCAGAAGGCGGAAGTGGAGCCCTTATTATAATACTAAAGGAAAACAAATAGAAATGTATTCCAAACTCGGAATACTAAGGAGTGATATAAATGAAAAAGTCTGTTCTTAAAGAGTATGCAAGACTTATTGCAGTTAAAGGCTTAAACGTACAGAAGGGTCAGGATGTCTGGATTAACTGTGATTTAGACCAGCCTGAGTTTGTTCAGATGGTTGTTGAACAGTGCTACAAGTGCGGAGCCAGGGAAGTTCGTGTTGAATGGTCATACCAGAGTCTTGCAAAAATTCACTACCGCTACGGTAAGGTAAAGGATATGGGCAAGATTAAG
>JAILPZ010000005.1 GCA_024699225.1 Sphaerochaetaceae bacterium | reverse complement strand
TGTGATAAACTTGTTTTATGGAATGCAAAAAAATAGATTTAAAGAAATGGAAGAGAAAGGATATCTTTGATTTTTTCTCATCTGCTCCCGACCCGTTTTACATGGTTACTTTCCGCCAGGATGTAACAGAGCTCTGCAGGTGGGCCCATGACAATAAAGTATCCTTCTACTGTGCCATGATCTGGGCAGTCAGTAAGGCAATAAACTCAGTTGAGGCTTTCAGAGTTTCCATTGAAAACGGCACCCCTGTGCTTCTTGAAAAAAGAAATCCGAGCTTTACCGATATAAGAGACGGAGAAGAGACCTTTTATATAGTTACAGCTGAATATGAAGATGATATTCTCACATTCTGCGAGAACTCTAAAAGGCAGAGTCTTGAGCAGAACTTCTTTATAGATTTAAACAGAGAGGGAGATAACCTTATCTATATTTCCGCCCTGCCCTGGATTGAAATCACAGCTTTAAAAAATGAAAAAGGCTGTGAAGGACAGAGCCTCAGAGACCAGTCTGTTCCCTACATATCATGGGGCAAATATACAGAAGAGAACGGAAGAAAAATTCTGGGTCTCTCTCTTGAAGTAAACCACCGCTTTATTGACGGCATACATATAGGACAGTTTTCAGAAAAACTGACGGAAATAATAAAAAGCCTATAGCTGTCTGACTTCTGTTATTTTCTCAATCTCTATACTTTTCCCGTCTGAAATACCGTTTTCTGCATAGAAAACGAGGGTTCTGGCGTAGCTGTCCACATTCTTGAGCACCCCTGTACTTACCCTGTATTCTCCCCCGCTTTTCAACCTGTCGGGAACAAAATGAACAACCTTTACTTCCGGGTGCCCGCCTTCTGAAACTTGCTGGGACAGATCAGTCAGAACAGAGCTTATAACATCTTTTTCACTGTCACTTAATCTCTTTTCCACACCAGTGAGCCTGGCCTCTTCCTCAACCATATCCTCATAGCCTGTTAAGGCGGCAAACGGGGCAAACTGGGCCGAACGGTCATATAGAGACATGTGCGGATGCTTCTGAGACTGATGACGAGGCATATCAAATATATCTGAATAAATTTTTCTCGGATCTTCCTGCATTAGTCTTCTCCCGCCCTGTGGCCACCGATCTGGGCATTTCTTTCTATTGTTGTTCCACCCTCGTCCAGGTTCATTCCCTTCAGTATGGTGTTCTTTCCAAACTTCTGCTGAAGCTCAAGCGCAGCCTTCTGAAGCCTCTGCTCCTTCAAATCTTCCTTCTTCTCTTCTTCCTTCTTTTCTTTCAAAGCCTCGTAGTCCGTAAAAAGGTCCATCTGAACCGGTTCATCCGACGGAATACAGGACTGAGGAATGAGATTTGCAGCTACAACATTTACACGGCGCACATAAAGATCCCTGTCAGTTATCTCGTCAAAAAGACGCATCATAACATCTGCAATCCGGCGTGTGGAGCTGGTCCAGCGGTCAATATTACCCGTTCCGTGAGCATGGCGCGGACTGGGTCGTCCGTAGTAATCCGCAGAAACCACACCCTCATAGGGCTTACCTGTGGATGCAACCAGATAGCCTCCGTTTCCGTCGCTCTTAAGACTCTCGCGGTCATAGCTTAAGGTAAGAACCAGCTGCTTTGTAACAAGACCCTTTTTGACAAGGTCCAGAGCCAGAAGCTCAGTCATTTCCCTGACAATCAAACGGGCCTTCTCCCACGTATAGGGCTCAGAAAGAACCTGACCCGAGCTTAAACTTGTAGCCTGAGGTCTGTAGGATTTGATGGTCTTTATGTCCACAGGCTCCCAGCCCCACGCATGGTCTATCAGAAGCTCGGCATTTATCCCCATGCTCTTATAGATGAGATCCTCATTAATAACACTTAAGCGCGCTATATCACCCATGGTGTAGCACCCTAAAGCTTCCATCCTTGCAGAAATGCCTCCACCGCAGCGCCAGAAATCCGTCAGGGGTTTGTGACACCAGAGTTTTTCCCTGTAACTTTTCTCGTCAAGCTCCGCTATCCTCACCCCGTCCTTATCAGGCTCAACATGCTTGGCAACTATATCCATGGCAACCTTGGCCAGGTACATGTTTGTTCCTATCCCTGCTGTTGCAGTAATTCCGGTTGAATACAAAACCTCTTTTATCATGGTCAGTGCCAGGTCATGGGCAGAAAGATTATAGGTTTTAAGATAGGCAGTTACATCTATGAAACACTCATCTATTGAATATACGTGTATGTCATCCGGACTTACATATTTCTTGTAAACAGAGAAAACCTGAGTACTTATCTTCTCATAGAGCTTCATCCTCGGAGGAGCAACTATATAGGAAAGTTCAAGTGAAGGGTCAGAATCAAGAAGGCGTGAATCATAGGAAGAAGAAACAAACTTTCCATTTTTAAGCACTCCTCTTCTTCTGGCTTCTGCATAACGGTTCCTGTTTATTTCCTTAACCTTCTGAACAACCTCAAAAAGTCTCGGGCGTCCGGGAATCCCATGTTTTTTCAGCGATGGAGAGACAGCAAGGCAGATTGTTTTTTCAGTTCTTGAAGCATCTGCAACAACGAGATTTGCAGTAAGGGGATCGAGCTTCCTTGAGACACATTCAACGGAAGCATAGAAAGACTTAAGGTCTATTGCTATATATGTGTGCACTAACCGTCCTCCGTTTTTATGCTTTCTACAAACCACCGTCCGAAACGGCTTGGGAAAAACTCGCTTATACGCTCAAAAAACAGGAGCTTTTCCTCCCCTTTTACAACTATTGTATAGCAGTCTCCGTTCATTCCTCTTTTTATTGTACACGCAGGACGAAAATCACGCACGCTGTCTATCTTAAAAACTCTTCCATCCCGCCAGGTTATGGATGAAGGCTGCATGAAGCCCGAGGTGTCAAACACGGTTGACACCTTCACATAAGTGCGGACAACATGCGGGTTCTTCCCTGCGGAAACTACAGAGTTCTTCATGCCTGTATATTATCACATGTTGAGTATTATTCAAGCTGTTTTAGAAAATTCGGGAAGCGTTTCCTGTATTCTTATCCCAGTTGATTTTGGCACAGACAACACAGAAAACAGCAAATACACCTATCATAACTTCAATAAGGACAACAGAGACTCCTGCAGAAGATGCAACGGCAGATGTAAAATCAATTGCGGCGTGAATACCTATGGCCTGGAAATAAAGATTAATCTTTTTCTTCTTAACGGCAAACCACACAAAAACAGACAGTGACATTTGAATAGCTATGGCAAAAATTCTCTCAACAACTCCCGCCAGGAACAAAATTGGTGCGGATGTAGTGAGTGAGGAAATGGTAAGGCCTACCTGCGGAGCCATTTCTGCAGGAACTGATGCGTACAGCTCTGCTGCATTTCCATTGTTGATCATAACAGACCAGACTATATTGTTTATCATGGTCAGGCCCAGAAGCCAGACAGCCTCAAAACATCCGTGCCCTGCTCCGTACATAAGGGCATTTGAATCCTTGTCCAGCTTATTTTTCAGCACTGTTTTAAAGGCGACAAATCTTCCGGTTTCTTCAAAAAGACCTGCCATAATACCGCCGTATATTGCATATGGGAAAAGAGTGCTACCTATTGATGTAGTGGAGAGAACAATCCTGTGAACAACAGTCTCAAGGACAAAGGCAAAGAGGAACATGACAGCCGCACCGACAGGATATGGAAGTATATCCGCGCCTTTCCTGATTTTCAGAAAAAAAGGAAGGCCGATTGCAAGTCCAAAGACAAGGACACAAGAGACAACCATGAAGATTATTGATATTACTGGTACCATAATTTCACCGTAAGCCGTAGTGATTATACTATAGCTTATATGGTTAGTGTAAGCTTACTGAATAAGATACAGACTTTACCTGAATTTTACTTAATGGCAGATTAACTATTTACAAAGCCATGCTATTGTGGGTTACATTTAGATGGAGTTTCTTATGATCTATTGCGTTGAAGACGACAGCACCATCAGAGATCTGGTGGTTTACACATTAAAAGCCTCGGGTTTTGAAGCAAAGGGCTTTGAAAGTGGTACAACCTTCCGTGAAGCCATGAAACAAGCTCTCCCAAGCCTTATCCTCCTGGACGTAATGCTTCCCGGAGAAGACGGCCTGTCTATTTTAAAGAGTATTCGCAGCAACCCTCAGACGTCAGACATTCCCGTAATAATGGCAACAGCAAAGGACAGCGAATATGACACGGTTATAGGTCTGGACTCAGGTGCAGATGACTACCTTGCAAAACCATTTGGCATGATGGAAATGGTCTCACGCATAAAAGCCGTCCTGAGAAGAACCGCAAACAAACAGCGACCGGCCAAGCTTAAATGTTCAGCAATTGAACTGGATGAGGGACGACACACAGTTGCCGTTGACGGGAAACCGGTTACACTGACTCTTAAGGAATACGAACTTCTTAAACTCTTTATGGAAAATCCGGGGCAGGTTTTTACCAGGGATGTCCTTCTCTCAAACATTTGGGGCATGGATTTTGCAGGAGAAACCAGAACCGTGGATGTTCACATAGGAACTCTGAGAACAAAGCTGGAAAACAGCGGAGATCTGATAAAAACAGTTCGTGGCGTTGGCTACAGATTGGAGGAAGCTGATGAACAGTAAGATACTGAGGGCAATCTGGATAGTAGCAGTATCTGTCTTTGTTGCCTCCCTTATCTTCATCCTCGGAATTTCCTACAGCTATTTCTCTTCCACACAAAAAGTCCTTTTAAAAAATGAAACCGAACTGGCCGCCCAGGGTGTGGCCCTCTCCGGGATGGATTATTTCAATGGCCTGTCTCCGGAAGGCTACAGAATAACCTGGATAGCAAAAGACGGAACGGTTATTTACGATAATGAGGCTGACTCAAATCAGATGGGAAATCACCTTGAAAGAGAAGAAGTCACTGAAGCCATGGAGAGCGGATATGGTGAGGCTGTCAGATACTCAAGCACACTGGCAGAAGTTCAGCTCTACTCTGCAAAAAGACTTCCCGACGGCTCAGTTTTAAGACTTTCAGTTGTACAGGCCGCAGTATGGGCTTTGCTTTTGGGCTTTGCCCAGCCCATAGGAATAGTTCTGATTATTGCCTTCCTTCTTTCATATTTTCTGGCCTCCAGACTTGCTAGAAAAATAGTAAAACCAATTAACGAGATAGATCTCAGCAACCCGGAGCAGTACTACGGAGAGGAAAACTACAAAGAAGTTGAGCCTCTGCTGCGTCACATCTCAGCACAGAAAAAGCAGCTGAAAAAGGACCAGGAACAGATAGAAAAAAATGCCCTTATCAGACAGGAATTCAGTGCCAATGTATCTCATGAACTTAAGAGCCCTCTTCATGCCATCTCAGGCTACGCTGAGCTTCTTGAACAGGGAATGGTTAAAGATGAGGATATAAAACCGTTTGCTGCCAGAATCAGAGAAGAATCTTCACGTCTTACGCTGCTTGTTGAAGACATAATTGACCTTACCCGCCTTGATACGGGAGGCGCAGAAGCCAAACGTGAAGCCTGTGACCTTTTCAAGATTGCAAAAAATGCAGCAGACAGCCTCTCACACGCCGCTTCCGAAATGGATGTTACAGTCTCAGTTGAAGGCTCATCCGCCCCTATGGAGGCCGTTCCCCAGAACATGTACAGCATTGTCTACAACCTCTGTGACAATGCCATAAAGTACAACCGTCGTGGTGGAAGTGTAAAAATATCCGTTTCTCAGGACTCAGGGAGTACAACACTCTCCGTATCAGATACCGGAATTGGAATTCCTCAGGAGAGCCTTGAGCGTATCTTTGAACGTTTTTACCGTGTAGACAAGAGCCGGAGCAAGGCAGCCGGTGGAACAGGTCTGGGTCTTTCAATTGTCAAACACGCCGTAATGATTCATGGCGGAACAGTTGAAGTAAAGAGCACCCCGGGAAAGGGCTCTGAATTTATTGTAAATTTTTTTACATAAACTTTACAAAAAATCCACACTGTTTTTAATCTTCAGCGTCTAAATTACTGACGTAACTATAAAATGGAGATTTTGTATGGATTTCTTTGATGTGCTGACCATGCTCGGCGGCCTGTGTCTTTTTCTTTTTGGAATGTCCCTTATGGGACAGTCTCTCGAACGCAGAGCCGGAAACAGCCTTAAAACGCTTCTCGGCCGTTTAACAAACAACAAGGTTGCGGGCCTTCTTACCGGACTTGGTGTTACAGCCATAATCCAGAGTTCATCCGCCACAACCGTCATGGTTGTAGGTTTTGTAAACTCCGGCCTCATGACCCTTAAGCAGTCAATTAATGTAATAATGGGTGCCAACATAGGAACCACTGTTACAGCCTGGATTCTCAGCCTTGCAGGAATAGACAGCAGCAACGCATTCATAAGTCTTTTAAAACCTTCATCATTTACACCTGTTCTTGCCCTGGTGGGAATTTTCTTCTACATGATGGGAAAGGACAGCAAGAAAAAAGATACAGGCATGATCCTCCTTGGCTTTACCACACTCATGTTCGGAATGGAAACCATGTCAGGTGCAGTTTCGGGCCTGAGGGATGTCCCTGAATTCAAGCAGCTTTTTCTGGCGTTTACAAACCCTGTCTTAGGCGTTATAGCCGGAGCTGCCCTTACAGCACTTATCCAGTCAAGTTCAGCTTCCGTAGGTATTCTTCAGTCTCTGGCCTCAACAGGGGCAGTAACATACGGAGCCGCCATCCCCATTCTGATTGGACAGCACATAGGAACCTGTGTAACAGCCATGCTCTCCTCAATCGGTGCAAACACCAACGCAAGAAGAGCAGCTCTTGTTCACCTAAGCTTCAACATTATCGGAGGAACCGTCTGGATTACCCTTTTCTGTATAATCAAAGCCTTCTTTGCCCCGTCCCTTTTGAGCGAGAGCGCAACCCTTGTGGGAATTGCCGTATCTCACTCAATCATAAGTCTTGCAACAACACTTCTTCTTTTCCCGTTCAGCAATGGCCTTGAAAAACTCGTCTGCCGCCTCATACCGGAGACTTCTCATGCCGAAGAGAAAAAAGAGCTGGACGAGCGTCTTCTGGGAAGCCCTGCCCTTGCACTCAATCAGTGTAAGCATGTTTTAAACAACATGGCAGTTGCAGCAACAGAAGCCCTTAAGCAGAGTCTTGATATGATTGAACATTATGACGAAAAGAAGGCCGGGGAAATCAGAAAGGCTGAAGATGTAACAGACCATCTGGAAGATGTAATTAGCACCTATCTTCTTAAGCTTACCTCAACCCATCTCGGAGATGAGGAAAGCGTAAAGGCCACTGAATACATGAAAATAGTAGGTGACTACGAAAGAATCGGAGACCACGCAGTAAATATTCTTGCATCAGCAGAGGAACTTAGAGAAAAGGAAATAACATTCACAGAACAGGCCATGGATGAATACAGAAAGATAAGCTGTGCTGTTTCAGAGATACTGGATCTGTCCTATCAGGCTTTTTCAAATAAGGACTACGATGCTGCAAAGAAAACAGAGCCTCTTGAACAGGAAATTGATGCCTTAAAGGAGATTCTCAGAACCCGTCACATCCTTCGTCTTCAGAGAGGAGAATGTACAGTATCTGCAGGTTTTGTATGGTCAGATCTTCTTACAAATATTGAAAGGGTCTCGGATCACTGTTCAAACATCTCAGGCTGTGTTCTGGATACAACAGACAACACCATGAACATACACCAGAACCAGAGAATATACAAAGCATCAGACAAAGAGTTCAAGAGAATCTACAAAGAGTTTGAAGACAAGTACAGAGTCTGATTTTAGACTATATCAAGATATGTTTTGTGCTCCGGAGCCGGGAAAGCTTCCGAGATTATCCTGAAATCCTCATCCTTAAAATCAATAGATGCCGCCTGAATATTCTGCTTAACGTGGCTGGCCTTTCCGCTTCTCGGAATGGCACAGACATTCTCATTATGAAGAACAAACATGAGAAGAAGCTGCATAACGGAAACACCGTACTTATCGGCAACAGTCTTTAAAACAGGACTTGTAAGAAGACGGCTCTTAAGAGACCCCGCCTGAGCCAGAGGACAGTATGCCATAACCGGTATACCCTCTTCCTTTAAAAACGGAAGAAGCTCAAACTCTATTCCTCTTGAACCGAGGTGGTACAGGACCTGGTTTACACAGCAGTTCTCTCCTCCCGGAACAGAAAGAAGTTCTTCCATGTCATCTGTGTCAAAGTTTGAAACACCCCATCTGAGAATCTTGCCCTTTCTTACCATCTTTTCAAGGCAGAAGACAGTCTCCTCAAGAGAGTAGCCGCCTCTCCAGTGATAGAGATACATGTCCAGATGATCTGTTCCAAGTCTTTTCAAGGTAGTATCAAGACTTCTTTCCAGCCTGTCTCCGCCGGCGTTTGAAGGAAGAACCTTGGAAACAAGATACAGGGAGTCTCTGCTTCTGCCGCTTATGGCCTCACCAATAAGCTTCTCTGAAAGGCCGTTACCATACATCTCAGCTGTATCAATCAAGGTCAGCCCCTCTTCAAGACCTGTTCTCAGAGCCTTAATCTCTTCTTCATGTGTACCGGGATTCTCCCCTAAAAGCCATGTTCCCATTCCGAGTCTCGGAAAAGAACTGCCGTCTTTCAGTTTAAGATCAGATAACATGACATCCCCTCCTCGCGAAACCATCACGTTTTCAGAGTCCTAAGATACATTTTATGCTCATCAGAAACCCTGAAGCTCTCAACAGCCTTCTGAATACTTTTATTGTGTGTCCACTTATCAAGAACCCTGTTCTCAATAAAAGGAAGAGCAGAAGAATACTGTTTGGCCAGGGCTGTGGCAAAGTACCAGGCTACCATCATTTTAACATAATACTCATCCGATTTTACTGCACTTACGGAACAAATGTATTTTTCATCAAAATCCTCATCCAGAAAGTGTTCCATAAGCATCTTTATGCCAAAACGCACAGTGTAGGTCCGCCCTGATTCAAGCCAGGTGTAAATATACGGCAAAAGCTCTGCCCTGTGTTTTTTAAAGATTTTCGGAGACATCTGGTCGCATGTAGCCCAGTTATCCACAAAAGGCAGAAAGGCCTCAAGAGCAGAAACACAGGCGTTAAAATCCTTCATGGAAGAAATGATAAAAGCATGAATCTGGTTTTCTTCAAAGAAGGTGTGAGGCAAAGAGGAAATAAAGAGATCCTTATCTTCCACTTCCTTTGCAAGGCGCCTTAAATCAGGGGTGCGAACCCCTATTACATTTAATTTAACAGAAGGTATAAGAGAACTCTGAAAAGATTTATACTTTGTATCCTGAAGATTAAACAGCCTGTCTTTTAAATCCATATACTACCTGTCAAACAAAGGCCTCAGAGAAAACGAGTCTTTGAAGTCAAAACAGTGCTCCAGAAGTGCGCTTATGCGCCCTATTATCCAGCCATTAATCAGGGCACAGATTATTGTGCCTGCCTTAACTCCTTCAAAGTGACCAAAACCGAAGAAGATAAAAGAAAGAACTACTCCCACAAGACAACTGCATATGTCGTAGACCGTCTTTACCCTGTCAATCTTAAAGCCATACCCAAAAGAAATCTCCTTTACAAACAGCTCATAGGCCTCAGGGGCAATATAGGTATGAAACAAAAGCGAAACCCCAAGAGAACATAAAATAATCCCAAGAATATAATTTACAAGCCTTCCTGCCAGTCCCGCCATCCAGAAATCAGAAACCAGGGCCATGCACAGATCCAGAGTCAGACCGTAGAATACAGCCGTAATAAAGGAAAACAGGTAGCTTATCTTTGCCTTTCTCATGACAAGACAGAGAAAAATCAGTACAAAGGCCTGAAGCACATATTCTGCCATACCAAAAGTAAAGAAACTGTAGGTCTGACTGAAGTGAAGGTGCAGAAGATAGGCCGGGGCCACAACCATGGACACCCCGAAATCTGCTCTTTCCATAAATGCTGTGCCGATTGCAAGAAACACTATTCCAAGCACATATGCAAGTTCAGTTGAAAAACCTCTTTTCGTTTTCATATATCCTCCGGACAGGTCCCGTTTGATATAGAAACGGACAAAGATATTTTTTTATACCACAGATGTCAGTCTTTTCTCAAGGATGGTCTTAATTCACTCACTATGGCGGACCCTATAATCATGACAGCACCAACAGCACTGAGAAGACTCATCTCCTCTTTAAGAAGCAGTGCAGAAAATAAAGTTGCAGAGACAGGATCAATATAGCTTAAGATGGCCACCGTCTGAACAGGCAGAGCCTCCATACTTCCAAAATACATGACATAGGCAATTCCGGTGTGGAAAATACCCACAACAAGAAGCAGGACTACAGAGGAAACAGTAAAAACTCCGCCGGTAAAACCCGAAGTGAGCAGAAGGTACGGGATCATAACAGAACCGGCTGAAAGAAGCTGAACCATAGTCTTCTCGTATGCATCAACTCCCACAATCTTCTTATTTATCATGACAACTGAAGCATAAAGAACTGCAGCCCCAAGACCGAAAAGAACTCCCCTGATATCTGTGTTTCTGCTGCTTTCAAGAACACCTGAAACCAAAACCATTCCCAATACTGCCACAACGGCACAGAGAGCCTTCTTTCCTGTAAGTTTTTCCCTAAAGAATACAGGAGAGAGAACCATAACTATGGTAGGCTGCATGTAGTAACACAGTGTGGCAACAGCAACGGTGGTGTAGTTGTACGCCTCAAAGAGGAACATCCAGTTAAATCCGATAAAGGCACCTGAGACAATTAAAAGAATGAGGTTTTTCTTTTCTATCTTCTCATGTTTCCCCCTGTTTCTGATTCTGGTGAATACAAACAGATACAGGCCACCCAGCATACCTCTTGCAAAGGCAAGAAAGGCAGACGGAAGAGGAATATAACGGCGAAATATTCCTATTGTGCCGAATACAAGCATAGAGACTACAAGTGTTGCTGTTGCTTTACCGCTTTCTGGTTTCATTGAGAAAATTTTCTGTTTTTGGATACCTTAATGTCAATAAACAGGACCTGCTGTCAGGCTAATTGATTAATTAAAAACATGGCCTTAGGGATATGGCAGTACCCGCCGGGATTATTTTCAAGGTACTTCTGATGGTAGTCTTCAGCCTTGAAAAAGTTCTTAAGAGACGAAACTTCAACAGCAAGTTTTGCCCCGGCCTTCTCTTCTTCTGCCCTGTAGACCTTCTCTATTTCCTCTTTCTGGGAATCCTCTGTGTAGTAAATACCGGTTCTGTACTGAACACCGCTGTCTCCGCCCTGCTTATTTACTGAAAGCGGATCTATTACCATAAAGTAGTACTTCAAAATCTGAGTAAGGGAAATAATGCTCTCGTCATATACAATCTTTACGGTCTCTGCGTGACCGCTGCTTTTGCACACTTCCTGATATGTCGGGACCTTGTCCGGACCATTTGCATACCCGGTTTCTGTAGAAACAACACCATCAAACTGGTCAAAGAATTTCTGAACTCCCCAGAAGCATCCGCCTGCAAGATAAATGGTTTTCATTTAGTCTCCTCCATGAAGAACCTCATCAACATGAAGTTCCATATACCTGCCGCACTTTTTAATAAGGCCACATTCTAAAAGCATCTGCTCAAGGCACGAAGCTATTTCTTCAGAAACAGAAACTACACCGTCCAGGTAGTTAAGCCTGTTTGGGTTATACTTCATACTCTCCCAGGCCTCAGGACGAATACTCTCCTTTGCCAAAAGCATAATCTTTTCCGAGAATTCCCCGTCCTTGTCCAGATCCTTAAGAGCCCTGTATGTCCACTTATAGTAAGGCGGATACTCCATCTTTAAAAGAAAGAAAAGATCCATGGCAGCCTCAAGACCTTTGGAGCGGCAAAGAGTGGCAGAGACAATATCAGAGCGGCTCATGCACCGCGCATAATTTACCTGAAGAGATGATGCATACAGATGAAGGGCCTCTGAAATACGGGTTCTCCACACAGAATCAGGATAATAGTTAAGAAGATAGTTTCTGAAAGAAGAAAAAACACCCAGATCATCGCGAAACACTTCTCCGTTTACAGCTGTTTTAAGACAGGAATGATCAAGGGTCAGCCACTGCTGTTCAGTAAGAGAGCAGGAAGAAATGTCACAGTCCGTCTGGAGAATGTTTGAATAAAAATCATGGATGGACATGACACCGCGCCTTTCTCTCAGGCGCTCTGTATAGTAAGAACGTTTTTCACTGTCCACCAGGCCGTTGTAATCAAGAGACAGCTGATAGCCGATAGCTTTCATATCCTCATCAGTAAGCCACAGACAGACTCCGGTGCCAAAATCATGGTCACGGGAAAGCTCATCATCATAGCCAAAGCAGTCAGAGCCCTCACCTGCTATACCTACTGCAATGCGGCCTTCATACTCTGAGTATCTGCTGTGAAGCAACGGCTCTACATACTTTTCATAAAACCGTCTGTTCTTATCTATTACACCTGTCATGCTTAAAATTATATTTAATTCGAAAAAAAATAGAACCTCTAAAAGAGTCTTTCAGAGGTTCTCCCAAATAATAATCTCTATTACTTATTCTGTAAGAATCTTACCCTGAGCCAGAGGATCGTCCATGATAATCTCCTTAACTCCGGCAACCTTAATAACACCGCTTCTCGGATTCTTGATGCTGTCTACTACTGTTGAAACTGTAGCCTCAACTTCAGATCTTTCAAAACTGAGATCTGTATCAATCATCTTGCAGTTAATAAGCTTAAGGCCCTTGCAGTAGCAAAGCGGCTGTGTTCCTATGATTGTACAGTTCTCAAAAGTAACATTCTCACAGTACCAGGCAAGATACTCACCCTTAATAACACTGTCCTTTACCAAAACATTCTTTGCATGCCAGAAGGCGTCCTTGGTATCAAAGTTACAGTTTGTGAAAACTGAATCTGTAATGTACTGGAATGAATACTTACCCTTAAGTGTTACGTTGTCAAACTTCAGATGATCAGATCTCATCATAAAGTATTCGCCCTGGGCTGTTGTATCCTTCATTTCTACTGTACGAACTGACCAGCCAAACTCAGGAGAGATAATATCACAGTCTTTAATAACAGCATTTGAGCACTCACGAAGAGCCTTTATTCCGTGAAGCTGTGTATCTGTAATTTTTACATCATCTGTGTACCAGAGAGCTGCACGGCAAAGCTCTGTCATTTCACTGCTGTCTATAGTCAGGTGCTCATCATGCCAGAAGGGGTAACGAAGATTAAAAAAACAATCCTTAACATCAACGTTGCGACTTTCCTTAAGAGCACTCTCACCGTCTGCAGGACCGTCAAAACGACAGGAGTCAACCAGAACTCCGTCACTGCCGTAAAGGGCTCTTTCTTCATCAAAAGTCTTGTCTTTATATATATTTGAATAACTCATAACCACTTCCTGTTAGACTAATATACAAATTAAAAGTGGTAAGGTCTACCGATTTAATCAATTTTGTGCAATTAATTTCAAAAATAGGCTTTTATCCGGCAAAAAGCCTACTCAGCTTCGCCTGCCGCTTCAGTTGTACATGGGACTTTAGCACTGCAAGAACAGCCTCAACCGTTGTGTACTGATATCCGGATAAATCGAGCAGATTCCCGTCAAACCAATTCGGTAGTTTGTAGGTTTATATTTTGTCAAATTACCCCGCCCCTAACTATGCAAAAATATCACGAAAGTTTGGGGAAAATAAGGCCTTGTTTTCCGTCTCGTTTTGGAAATGAAAGTTAGAAATAAAAGATCTCTTCAAACTGCTTTTCCAACGCAATGCTCAAGATAAGTGCAAGCTTT
>JAILPZ010000047.1 GCA_024699225.1 Sphaerochaetaceae bacterium | reverse complement strand
TTTCTCAAGGTTTCCCATGCCTGTAGCAATAAGGCCAATATAGACAGCAACACTTTCCATTTGTGATGCCGGATTGAATAAAAGAATAAAACCGAATACAGCAGCAAGAATGCCTACTACAAACGGAAACCATCTTGAGTTCTTAAAAGAATCATAAGTATTACTCATTATTTTTCTCCTTAATTATTAAACGAGTTGTATATTAATTGACAGATGTAAAATAGTTAATGCATTATTTCAAAATATGCATGATAATAAACACATTAAGAATAATTGTTGAGGAATAATGGTTTTATGAAACAGGATATACGGGTACAGATGACAAAGCGAATGCTAAAGGAGGGGTTGCTTAAGAGCCTTTCCAGTAAACCGCTTTCAATGATAACGGTTAGCAATCTTTGCAAGGAATCCGGAGTAAACCGTGCTACCTTCTACAATCATTATGATACTCCTGCTTCTCTTTTAAGGGATATTGCAAACGACTACGCTGATAAACTCAGGGAAATATACAATGAGAGCTGCGGCCAGGATGGCGCTGATGAAGAGATGGCTGTTCTTGCATGTCTTAAATACCTGTACGGAAAGAAGGAGGAGGTCAAACTCCTTCTTTCAAGAAATTCTGAGAATGCTCTTACAGGTTTTTTCCTTGATATAGTTCATGAAAATCTTATAAAGACACCGGATTCCGGTAAGGATAAGGAAGAGGCACTTTTAGAAGCTGTTGTAGCTGCTTCTGCCACATACGGCGTTCTCAAGGTCTGGCTTCTTAACGATATTAAAAAAACTCCCGAAGATATTATTTCCATGCTTAAAAAGATGGTAGGAAGGAACCTAAGCTTCAAATTCTCATCTGCTGAGTAAAAAAATTTCAAATTTTTTCCTTGACGTTGTAACTTTTTGCCCTTATTTATTGTTATGTTGCCGTTAACGCCGGACAGCAGGGGGGCTGACCGAAGTTAACATTCTATCGTTTCGTCGGGGATTCCCCTCCGGCGTTTCACCCACAGTTTGATTTTTCTCAATTTATCTGAAGGAATGCGGATGCAAGAAATGTCTGCCTGTTACAGTAACACAGTCAGCCGTTATGTCAGCCTTAGCCAAGAGGATCAGGCTGATCTCGCTTTTAGAATTTCCAACGGGGATACCGAGGCCCGGAATCTTCTGGTTATGCACTTCCAGAAGTACGCCATAAAGCAGGCCGGGTTGTTCAGACGCACTCACCTGTATCTGGAACTTGAGGACCTTATTCAGAGTGCCAATATTGGTCTGATTAAGGCTGCTGAGAGGTACAATGCTTCCCGTGGAGTGTCCTTTGAGACTTTCGCTGCCTACTGGATAAGGCAGGAATTCAGAAAGGCCGTCTCTGATGATCGCATGATTTATCTGCCTGAGGACAGATATGTGGAACTTTGCTCCATAATCTCATGCCTTTCCTCAAAGACAAACGCCTCGGTTGAAGAGATTGCAAAGGAGAGCGGTCTCAGTGAGGACAGAATTCTAACTCTTCTTCCTTACGTTATAGATACGGTGAGCCTGAGCACACCGGTCTTAAGCGAAGATGAAGATACCATCACCCTTTTAGAGGTAGTTTGTGCCCATGATGAGGACAACCTTGCCTCAATTATTGCCTCAGAAGACCTTGGAAGGCTTAAAGAGGCACTTAAATGTCTTCCAGCAAGACAGGCTCATATCCTTATGGCCCACTTTGGTGCCTTTGGATTTAAGAAACAGTCTCTCATGGAGATATCCCGGGAGTACGGGCTGTCCAAGGAGAGGATTCGACAGATTGAAAAGCAGGCTGTTGAAAAGCTTAAAAGCCTGCTGGCCTGAAAGGAGGTGTAATGGCATACAGATTAATTAAAACAGACAGTATGGGAGGCGGTGCACAGAGCACCGCTTCCTTCAGAAACCGCCACTTAAAGCTTTCTCTGAGTGAGAAGAGAAACACCGGATGTGGCATTCCCCTTGATATGAGGGACGACTCTGTCTGGGTAAGCGACAGAGAAAACCACTGCCTTATCTGTGGCGCCAGTGGTCTTGGAAAGACGCGCCGGGTTCTCTATCCTGCAGTTCTCCTTGCTGCAAGAGCCTCAGAGAGCATGATAATTGCTGATATGAAGGGTGAAATCTTCAGAAACACTGCAGCGGAAGTCAAAAGGTGTGGCCATGATATTAAGGTTATAAACCTCAGAGAACCTGCAAGAGGCAACTCCTATAATCCTTTCTCCCTTGTTGAGAAGGCCTGGTATGAAGGAAAACATGACAGGGCTGAAATTCTTCTTAAGGACATAAGCAGAAACATTACAGCCTCTGTTTCCTCTGCAAAGGACCGCTACTGGGAAACCTCCATGCAGGATGCTTTTACCGGATTTGCCCTCATGATTCTGGAGGGAAACAGATACGGAAGCCTTTCATTTTCAAGTATAAAGGCCATGTTTGATGAGTACATGTCCTTTGGTGATGATGAGAGAAGGAATGTCTCCTCTGCGTTTTTTAGGGACACAGACTCCTACAGACGTCTTTCAACTCTTTTATCTCTGACCTCCGACCAGACGCTCTCCTGTATTTACTCGGTCTTTAATGCAGCGGTCTCCCCGTTTACAGACCAGGAGGACATAAGGGCCATGCTCAGTGAGTCAGATGTGGACCTCTCTTCAATAGGAAGCAGACCTACAGCTGTCTATATTATCTGCCCGGATGAGAGTACTTCTCTCTACAATATAGCCTCCCTGTTTGTGGAGCAGGCCTATTCCGAACTCATTACAAGTGCGGACAGCTGCAACAGTCACCGCCTTGATGTAAACGTTTCATTCATCCTTGATGAGTTTGGCTCGTTTGTAGGTTCCGACTGGGCTTCAAAGCTCACTGCGGCAAGAAGCCGCGGAATAAGATTCTATCTGGCTATCCAGGCTATGAGCCAGATAATAGGGCGCTACGGTGAGTACGGTGCCAGGACCATTATGAGCAACTGCCGCACCATTATCTATATGGGAGGCAGGGACACATGGCTCATGCAGGAGCTAAGCTACCTGGGAGGAGTAAAAGACGGAATACCGGTACTCTCCGTCAATCAGCTGCTTAAACTCGGGGACGGAAAAATCCTTGTTCTGGATGACTCCGGCACTCCCTATTTCGGAAAACTCTGCGACTGGGAGGCGTGGAAAGTAAAGGAGATGAGAACTCCAAGATTTCGTAAGAAGGAGGATAAAAAGCCTTCTTTCTCACTAATTGATATGCTCGATCAGAACATGATTGAGGTTGTTCCTTTCTAAGAGGAGGTGCTCATGGATCTTAGAATTCCCAATACAAGAATACTCGTAATAAACGGCATGATTACAGATGATATGTGCTGCAGTGCATGTATCTCCCTTCTCGAGATGGAGAGCGAGAGCACGGAGGATATAACAATCCTCCTGAACTCTCCCGGTGGCTCTGTTCAGGCAGGCTTTATGCTAATTGATACCATGGGTATCCTAAGTGCAGATGTTGAGGTAATCTGCACAGGTCTGGCTGCCAGCATGGGAGCCATGATTCTAATGGCAGGAACAAGGGGTAAGAGAAAGGCCCTCGAGCATGCGAGAATTATGCTCCACCAGCCTCTTGGAGGAGTTTCTGAAATGCTTCAGGTCTCTGATTTTGAAATTCAGAGCCGCGAGATGCAGAGAACCCGCAGGGAGATTTTTGATTTTATCAGCCGCTGTACCGGCAAAAGCTACGAAAGCGTAGCTTCCGACTGTGACCGAAACTTCTGG
>JAILPZ010000071.1 GCA_024699225.1 Sphaerochaetaceae bacterium | reverse complement strand
CAGTTTCCAGGACAAAAAATGGGACTTTACACAGCTCGCTGATAATATTATCAAGACAGCAAAAGCCTTGTCTGCTCTTGGAATTAAAAAGGGAGACAAAGTTACAGTCTGTATGCCTAACACTCCTCAGGGTGTTTACTGCCTGTATGCAATCAACTACATTGGTGCAGTTGCAAGCATGATTCATCCACTTTCAGCTGTACATGAGATTGCCTTCTATCTTAAGGAAGCAGAAAGTAAAACAATAATCACACTGGATCAGTTCTACGGAAAAATTGAAAAGGTCAGGAAGATTACTGATATTGACAATATCATCATTGCAAGAATTTCAGATGTTCTTAACCCGATTAAGTGCCTGGCTTACAGATTCCTCAAGGAGCGCAAGTTCCCTAAAGTTGTAGAAGACGGAAAGGTTATCAAGTGGAATAATTTCATCAAGAAAGGCAAGTCCGTAAGCAGTGATCCTTATGTTGAGAAGAAAGGTAAGGATATTGCCGTTATCCTCTTCTCCGGCGGTACAACAGGCACAAGTAAGGGTATTCAGCTTTCAAACCTCAACTTCAACGCTCTTGCATACCAGACAGGAACAATGAGCCACGAAGTTATTGAAGGCGCAAAAATGCTTGCAGCCATGCCTATCTTCCACGGCTTCGGTCTCGGTGTATGTATCCATACCATGATGTTCTTTGGCGGCGAGAGTATTCTTGTTCCTCAGGTTTCCGTAAAGGGCTACGCACACCTTCTTAAGACTTCACAGCCTAACTTCATAGCCGGTGTTCCTACCCTCTTTGAAGGAATCACAAGAAACAAGGAAATGGAAGGAGTTGACCTTTCATGCCTTAGAGGTGTATTCAGCGGTGGAGACACACTTCCTATCGAACTTAAGAAGAAGATTGACAAATTCCTTGCCGAGCACAATGCTAAGGTACGTGTACGTGAAGGTTACGGCACAACAGAGTGTGTTACAGCCAGCTGTCTGACTCCTTACAACAAGGAAAAGGAAGGCTCAATAGGTATTCCGTTCCCGGATACATACTATAAGATATTTAAGCCTGGCACACAGGAAGAGCTTCCTTACGGTGAAGAAGGCGAAATCTGCCTCAGAGGAAAGACTGTCATGGTCGGTTATATTAACCATGAAGAGGAAAATGCACAGACACTGCAGAAGCACCCTGACGGACACATCTGGCTCCACACTGGAGACGTTGGTTACATGGATGAGGAAGGATTCATCTTCTTCCGCCAGAGAATCAAGAGAATGATTGTTACAAGCGGTTACAACGTATATCCAAGCCAGCTTGAGAACGTTATCAACGAGCTTGATATTGTCAGAGCCTCCTGCTGTATCGGAGTTCCAGATCCTTACAAGATGCATAAGGTTAAGGCCTTTGTAGTCCTCGCAGACGGTGTCAAACCTTCCGAAGAAGCAAAGCAGGAAGTTCTCAGGCACTGCCGTGAGCATATTGCAAAATACGCCATGCCGTACGACGTAGAGTTCAGGGATGACCTTCCAAAGACTCTTGTCGGTAAGATTGCCTACACTGTTCTTGAAAAAGAAGAGGAAGAGAAAATGAAGGCAGCCCAGGCAGCTCAGTAATTAACCATTAAAGACAAAAAAAGGAACTGCAGCAGAGATGTTGCAGTTCTTTTTTATTGAGGGCCAAAAAAGGCCACAATATGTTTGTATTGCTTATTCACATTTAAATCTTATGGAGTGGAACCTCTTTCTAATATTCTTCAGGTATCTTCTCTGCTCCTTCATATCTACTAAAAGAATGTTCATGGCTTCCCAGATAGTTACTGTTGTAGCTATATCAATGACATAACTGAAAACTTTTTTAGAAAAACCACCATTAACCCAGAATTTTTCAATAAACAGCGTGGCAACCAGTAGAATCAATCCGGTAAAAATTAAAGCATACGAGAGGCGAACCTTCCTTTTTGTCATTGAAAAAGTCCTCAGAGCCTGAAGTTCTATGTTTGACCTGAATATTTCCTCAAGCTGACTTTCCGTGAATGATTCAGAATCCTTACATTTGATTATAAAATCAACAGTGTAATCATCAGGAACTGATTCAAATGTATATTTAAAATTGTCAACGAAATCATCAGACAATATGGGTGTTTTTGTACCTATACTACAGTCAAATAAATCATAAACACTGTCATAAACAAAACAGGCCTCTACGCTTTTATTTTCATCATCCAGGGTATAAAACCTAACCGTACACTTACGGATCTTTTCAAAGTACTCTCTATCAGTCTGCATGCGGGAATTATAGTACAAAAATTTATGCAAAAGAAGCGTGAAATAAGACACGCCTGTGCATTTTTCTTGGTACTAAAAATATAATAGATTTCTTAGTAAAAGGATAAAAAAAAGACCTGGCAGCTACCTACTCTCCCGCAACGCAATGTGCAGTACCATCGGCGTGAGAGCGCTTGACTTCCGTGTTCGGGATGGGAACGGGTATTTCCACTCTGCTATGGCCACCAGGTCAACTTAAATGTGGA
>JAILPZ010000049.1 GCA_024699225.1 Sphaerochaetaceae bacterium | reverse complement strand
ACTCTGAAGAGCAATTATTTTTGGCATGTGATCTATGCAGCCGCTTTCCAAAAGATGCTCAAGACCGTGCATAACGCCCAGAAACAGAGTTCCGTTTCCTACAGGAATGAGGACATACTCAGGAATTCTGTGAAGCTGTTCATATACTTCGTAGATATAGGTCTTGGTTCCCTCGTAGAAGAACGGATTGTAAACATGGTTTGCGTAGTAGGCTCCCTCTTTCATAACCTTTGAACGGCAGACATCTGCACAGTGGTCACGGTTACCCGGAACTACATTTGCCTTGGCTCCGTGTGCCTTAATCATATCTATCTTCTTAGGCGATGTTCCTTCAGGAACAAAGATTTCACACTTGATTCCGGCCTTTGCACAGTAGGCTGCAACTGAGTTTCCTGCATTTCCGCTTGAATCCTGAACTACTGAATCCACGCCTATGGCCTTGCAGTGGGAGATAAGAACTGCAGCACCCCTGTCCTTGAAGGAAAGAGTCGGCATAAAGTAGTCCATCTTAAACAGAACATCCTCATCAAAGCGGATTACCGGGGTCATGCCCTCACCGAGACTTACATCCTTCCAGGAGTCATCCTCAAGGGCCATGAACTTGTTGTAACGGAACATGGACCAGTTATCCTTGTCAATTAAGTCCAGTGAAAACCTGGGGATCTTGTTCTGCAGCTTCCAAAGGCCACCGCACTGGCAGGCAGCATCTCTTGTAGTAACCGGTACAACTTTTGAACATTTAGAACAGATATAATTCATCTTAAACCTCCGCTACTGCTTCTATTTCAACCTTGCAGCCAAAGTGCAGTTCCTTTGCACTGATTATAATTCTTGCAGGCTTGTGAGCGCCAAAGAATATTTTATATTCCTCATTAACCTCATCCCAGTTATCCATGTCGGCGACATAGACACGGCACATAACCACATTCTCCCTGCCGAGACCTGCAGCATGTAAAACTCTCTCTACGTTTTCAAGGGCCTTTCTCATATGTGCCCCGCTTGAACCCTGGACCACTTCTCGTGTATCCAGATCCAGTGAAAGCTGACCTGAGATATAGAGAGTGCCGTTTGAGAATATTCCGGCACTGTAGTGCCCCTTGTTTACGCCTTTGACATCAAGAACTACTTCCTGCATTTTCAACTCCATATAATTTTTTCTATGCTTTATAGAATACTTTATACGCCATAGTTGCAAATAAGTCAACCTTTGCATATAATTTTTTATATGAACGAGAAACTTTTATCTTATTTTCCTGTTGCTGACATGATTACAGCCACATTCGGCAGCAGTTGTGAGGTTGTTGTCCATGATTTGACACAGCCTGAGAAGTCGGTTGTACACGTTGCCGGAAATGTCACCGGAAGAAAGGTCGGCCAGTCCTTTGACCATATTATTAAGAAGGTTGTTTTAAGCCGAGACTTTCAGGAAAACCAGACAAACAACTATATTTTCAACACCCCGGACGGGAAGACAATCAAGTCTTCAACTGCGCTTATAAGAGACGGAGAAAAAGCCATAGGGGCTCTGTGCATAAATGTAGACATTACTTCAAGCAGACAGTTTTATAATGACCTTTCATCGTTCTTCTCAGAAAATGCTGCAGAACCTGCCCAGGATGAAGTTGAAGTAAGTACGGACGTTTCATCAATCATAGACGACCTGATTGAGAACATACTCGCAACAGCGGATACATCAGACTTAAACCGCAAAAAGGCTGTAGATCTTATGAGCTTTATGGATGATAAAGGTGTTTTCCTTGTAAAGGGAGCAATTGACAAGGTTGCAGATCGTCTGGGCCTTTCAAAAGTCACCATATACAGCTATCTGGACGAGGCAAGAAAAACAAGAAACCAGAATTAGAAGAAGATAGGATTGAGCTGAACGCTGTCAAACAGTTCCCCTTCGTGGAATGAATCAATAAGCTTTTCCGGGGAATTAACGTTCTTAAACAGAACATTTACGGAAACTACAACTCCGTCAGCAGTACTGACTATGGAAATATCTCTGACAGTTATATCAAACTTATTGATTTTTTCCTTGAATTCCTCAAATGAAATATTGCGTTTTGTAATATTACTCTTAAGGGTTCCTACGTAGAAGGAATGGGACTTTGAGTGGAATGAGTGAAGAAGGAACTGGACCAGCAGAATCATTAATGTGGCTGCAACACCTATTGCGTACATGCCTGCACCTATTGCAAGACCCACACCCACAGTTGCCCACAGACCTGAAGCTGTTGTAAGACCTACGGCATTTTCCTTTCTTATATAAATTACACCGGCACCAATAAAACCGATTGCCTGGACAACAGAGGAAGCTATACGTGAACCGTCAGTCTGGAGCCTCAGTCCGTCAAGCCCTACTATATCCATAAATGCATATTTGGAGACTATCATCATAAGGCAGGCAGCAAGAGCCACAATAATATGGGTTCTCAGTCCTGCATTCTTAAGCCTTTTTTCTCTTTCCAGACCTACAAGACCGCCACAGATAGATGCAACGAGCATTCTTAAAAGAAAGTCCAAATAGTTTTCAAGGGTAAGAATGTTGTTCAAATAAAACAGCTGCATGTTCAAAGCCTCCACTTTAAACAAACATTATACCATAAATTAAGCAGATAAAGAGAAAAAGTATAAAATCAACCGTAGCTGTGAAGTCCCGGTATCAATGTGTTTACTCCAACATATGTAAAGAGAACGCAGATAAAGCCTGCTACAGCAAAAATAGCAGCACTCTTTCCCTGATAGCCGCGCCTTATTCTCAGGTGCAGGTAAACGGCATAGATAAGCCAGGTAATAAGTGACCAGGTTTCTTTCGGGTCCCATGACCAGTAGCTGCCCCAGGCACGTTCAGCCCAGATTGAGCCGGTAATAATGGTAAATGACAGAAAGAGAATTCCCAGAGCTACGCTTCGGTACTCAATAAGATCAAGCTTTTCCTTCTCCGGGATATGCTGGTCAAGAAAGCCCTTTTCCTTAAGCTTGTCGCGCAAGAGAAATATTATTCCCAAAACAAAGGCTACACCAAATGCACCATAGGCAATAATTGCCGTGGATACGTGAATTCCGAGCCAGTTTGAACGAAGGGCCGGCATAAGGTCCCGCACTTCCCTGCTCTGCATGGCCGCATAACCTATAAGAAGGAAGATAACAGGAGAAACAAAAGCACCCATTACATAAAAACGATAGCGGAAAATAAAGATAAGACTTAAAAGGCACAGACCCCAGGCAAAAGATGTTGCAAACTCATACTGGTTAGTAAGAGGCAGTCTCCCCGCTCCTATTCCCCTGCAGATAATAGCAGCAGTATGGAGAACAAAGCCAAAAATCTGTATTCCGAATGCAACCTTTGACAGGCCTTCTTTCTTTATTGCCACATAGAAGAAATAAAGAAGCATGGCTGCCAGATATGAGAACATTACAATTGTAAATAAGGTGTTTTCAATCTCAAACATTTTTTTCTTTTTCCTTTAAGTCTGAATTAAAGACTTCCTTGAACTTATTCCTGAATACCATATTACTTTTTTTACAGCTACCGGTGAAGGTCCAGACCCCGTCCTCACCCTCAACAGCCTGAAGGGAGCAGACCTGGACGTAGAAAGCAAGGAACAGACCTGCCATAATCACAACTCCTCCTATAAAGGCGAGGAAGGTAAATGAGTCCCTCTTAATCTGGATAAGGGTGTAGCTCTGAGGCTCTGAGAACGTAACCGTATAGTCGTCTATTGTAAGAACATCATCTGTCATGAGTACGTTCATACCGAGAATCTGACCCTGATAGTAGACTGAGTAAAGATAGGCCGGATTGTTAAGGGACCCGGATCTTGTTGCAGGTCCTGAGCCCTGAATCATAACATAATCAGGGTAGAAGGCGTTGAAATAGACTATAAGGTCAGGATTGTCGGAGAATACAAGATAGTCTCCGGCACATACTACGCTGCTCTGAAGGGCTTCTCCGCCCTTTTCTACGCTAATTTTTGCAGCCCAGCCTGTTGAGTTCTGATAAAAACGCAGGCCGTATAAATCTGCAGGATGGTTTACAGAAATCTGTGCACTCTGACCTTCAGAGCTGTGCTCAAGGTCGTAGACAGTTATATCTGCAGTATACTGCTCAACCGTATCATCTTCTCTCAGACTTACCTTAAAATCATCTATTGAGAGAACAAGAGATGTATCTCCTATCTTCTTTATATCGCCGGGCACCCCGTAAACCGTATACTCCTTATAAGTCATCTGGCCTAAGGCATAGCCTAAAATCAGCAGAAGAACTCCAAGGTGGCAGAACCATGCTCCCCACAGTCCTGCAACATTTTTGCATGAGTACAGAACACGGCGGGAAGAATCCTTACTCTCCTTTGGAGCTTTCATTCCCATCTTCTTAAATACTTCTTCAGGAGAGCCCTCAAAGGTAGCATTCAGATCTCCCGGAGCCTCGGAAAGAGAAGACATATACTTCTTTGTTCTTCTGACAAGTGACGGGAACCTGGTTATGTTGCAGGCAAGAAGATTTATACATAAAAAAGCGGTAATTAAGATAAACCACCAGGAATGAAAAGCATCATCCAGATGCAGGGCCAGGATTATGGCAGCAGTCCGCTCTGAATAGTTTGAGTAGTACCATGCGTAGGTATTTCCCTGAGGTATAAGAGAGCCGATTGAGCATGCAAAAGCCAGAACCAGAAGAAGGATTATGGCAAAACGCATGGAGGATATGAATTTCAGTATCTTCTTTAAAACATCCATATTTAATTACTAAACCAAATAATAAAAAAATCAGGGCCATTTCTGGCCCTGACGAACCGTCATAATTATCACAGAAGCATCATAGCTTCGTCAATTCTTGCCTCTGAAACATCAAGGCAGTGGAATGCAAGATCAGAGTTATGAGCTCCCTCTGCATTCTCTACATAACAGTAGTCAAAGAACCACTGAGCCTCACGGTAAAGCTTTCTCAGTGTATTAAGAGTAGCTTCATCCCTGCTTCCTGAAGAAACTGCACCAGCAAGGGCTGTCTTGAAAGCTGAAAGTTTGTTTCCAACTTCTGTTTCTCTTGCCGTTACACGCTCCTGAATGCGGTGAACCATTTCAACCATATCGGTGTCTCCGTGACA
>JAILPZ010000002.1 GCA_024699225.1 Sphaerochaetaceae bacterium | reverse complement strand
AAAGAGAAGCCGCTCCAAGTACGGTACAAAGAAGCCGAAGGCTTGATGAGGAGGATTCGAAATGTCTAGAAGAACAAACGCACCTGTTAGGGAAATCCTTCCTGATTCAGTTTACAACAGTGTTACAGTCGAGAAGTTCATTAACCGCATGATGCTCGATGGTAAGAAGTCAGTCAGCACACGCATTCTTTATGATGCAATGCAGATTATGGGCGAGAAGAGCGGCGAAGCTCCTCTTGATGTTTTCACAAAGGCTCTTGATAACGTAAAGCCTGTTGTTGAAGTCAAGTCAAAGAGAGTCGGTGGTGCAACATACCAGGTTCCTACCGAAATCCGCGAGCCGAGACGTGAAGCTCTTGCAATGAGATGGATTATTGCTGCAGCACGCGGTCGTGCCGGCAAGTCCATGAGTGAGAAGCTTGCAGCCGAAATGCTGGATGCTTTTGCAAATACCGGTACAGCTTTCAAGAAGAAGGAAGATATGCACCGCATGGCAGAAGCAAACAAGGCTTTCAGCCACATCCGCTTCTGATTCACAAAGCCTGTTCCGTTTCGGGACAGGTTTTTTTCTTGTCTATATTTGAATTATCTATATAATTAGTAGAGTATTCTTAATTTAAGAGGGAAAAACATGGATAAGTACGTATGTGATGTATGTGGATATGTCTACGATCCTGAAGTAGGCGATCCGGACAGCGGAATTGCTCCAGGCACACCGTTTGAGCAGATTCCTGATGATTGGGTATGTCCTCTCTGCGGAGTAGGAAAAGATTCCTTCTCAAAACAGTGAGATGATTTGAAACTGATGGCTGCGGTTTTGAAAACAGGACTGCAGCTTTTTTTATGCGGATTTTAAAATGAATAAATACGATGTACTGATAGTTGGAGCAGGCCCCGGCGGAATATTTACCGCCTATGAGCTTACAAAGAAGAAGAGTAATCTTAAGATAGCTGTTTTTGACTCGGGCGACCGCCTTGAAAAGCGCAAATGTCCTATTGACGGCGTTAAGATCAAAAGCTGCATACACTGTCCCGTCTGTTCAATTATGAACGGATTCGGAGGAGCAGGTGCCTTTTCCGACGGAAAGTACAATATTACAAACGAGTTCGGCGGAACGCTGCATAAATATATAGGAAGAAAGAAAGCTCTTGAGCTGATGCACTATGTTGATGATATAAATGTTCAGTTCGGAGGCAGCAGGACAAAGCTGTACTCAACGGCAAACACCGAACTTAAAACCCAGTGCCTTCATAACAATCTGCACCTGCTGGATGCCTCAGTGCGCCATCTTGGCACCGACATAAACTATGAGGTACTGTCAAACCTCTTTTCCTATCTGAGTGACAAGGTTGATTTCTACTTCCGCACTCCGGTTGAAAACATTCTTAAAACAGAAGACGGTTATCAGGTAAAAACCTCATCTGCAGATTATTACGGAACTTACTGTGTAGTCTCTGTCGGACGCAGCGGCAGCAAGTGGATGGAAAAGGTCTGTTCTGAGCTTGATATTCCCACAAAATCCAACCGCGTGGATATAGGAGTGAGGGTAGAGCTTCCTGCTGAAGTTTTTTCCCATATCACCGAACAGGTCTATGAAAGCAAGATTGTCTACAAGACAGAAAGATACCAGGACCTGGTAAGAACATTCTGCATGAACCCTAAGGGTGCAGTGGTTACTGAGAACACAAACGGAATAGTTACGGTAAACGGCCACAGCTATGAAGATCCGGCCATGCAGACGGACAATACAAACTTTGCCCTTCTTGTTTCCAAGCATTTTACCGAGCCCTTTAAGGATTCAAACGGCTACGGAGAGAGCATAGCAAGGCTTTCAAACATGCTCGGAGGCGGGGTGATAATCCAGCGCTTCGGGGATCTTATCCGCGGTCAGAGAAGTACGGAAAAGAGAATTGCAAAATCATTTGTAACTCCAACGCTCTCCGCAACACCGGGAGATCTGAGTCTGGTCATGCCAAAGAGAATTCTGGACAGTATAGTTGAAATGATTTACGCACTGGACAAGATAGCTCCGGGAACTGCAAATGACGATACTCTTTTATACGGAGTTGAAGTTAAGTTCTACAACATGGAGGTAAGTCTCAGCGAAAATCTGGAGACCATACACAAGGGGCTGTATGTTATAGGAGACTGCAGCGGAGTAACACATTCGCTCTCCCACGCATCTGCAAGCGGCATATACGTGGCCAGAAAGATTGCAAATGAGTAATTTTAGCGGGGTGTCCGGTTTTTTCGGACACCTTTTTTTGTGTGTCTAAGTACTGAAAATAAAAAATTTTAAAGGTTGTTGACACTAAAGGTGCTTTGTGTTATGTTTCCTAAGGTTTCCCAAAACCTTGGTATGCCCTAAAAGTATCAGCTTTTGGGATTCTAGAGCCAAACCAATCATTTTAGGGGTGATAAGGTGGTTCCAGAAACGCAGTTTTTTATAATAAAACTTGTGCTATGTTGAGCACCAAAGACGTTCGGTCCTCAACCTCTGGATTCCTTCTTTTTTATCAATTCTTAAATGGTCATAGTTTGTCTCGATGGTTAGTAGGTAAAGGCTTTGTGCCTTTAGCGCACAATTTATTATTTTTGGATTTGTGACAAAAAGGTCACAAGGAGGAAACGATGGCTAAAGAGAAGTTTGAAAGAACCAAGCCACACGTAAACGTTGGTACTATCGGTCACGTAGACCATGGTAAGACAACTCTGACAGCTGCAATCACTATGTATTGCGCAAAGAAGTTTGGTGACAAACTCCTGAACTATGATGAGATTGATAACGCTCCGGAAGAGAAGGAGAGAGGTATCACCATCAACACAAGACACGTTGAGTATCAGTCTGATGCAAGACACTATGCTCACGTTGACTGCCCGGGCCACGCAGACTACATCAAGAACATGATTACAGGTGCTGCACAGATGGACGGA
>JAILPZ010000069.1 GCA_024699225.1 Sphaerochaetaceae bacterium | reverse complement strand
TATACAGCTTCATACATTTGATGCTAACACCTGCATCAGTTTTTGTCAAATTAGGGGATATTTTTTTCAATAAATGAAAAAGTTACCCCCTAACTTGGCAAAAATGCAGCGACAGTTCCGACAAACGGGAAGTTATCTCTCAGATATAGTATTTCCCGTCAATCGTTCTATGAATAAATCCTTGCTCGACCAGCTTTTCTGTAATACGTGAAAAAGCATTGGGATTGATTACTCCTGCTTCCGCTAAAGTCTTTGCCGTTTCATATGAATTTGCACCGCTAACTTTTAACCTTTTAACTATTACGTTTCGCCGAATAAGCGGGATTGGTGGGGAAAAAGCCATTTTGATTACCTCCGTCAGATTTCGATTTACAGCAGTCTCTTTCAGCTGCCTTTTTCTTATACGTCAGTTCTACATCACAAGTTCAAGAATGTGTTAGTAATACGACCGTCTACACGTGGGTCGAGTCGACACTAGCGATAATAACATATGGCAAGGTGGTATGTGGATAAAAGTCAAAGGCCACATACGCTTTAATGGATAGAAGTCAAAAGCTTTTTACTGGTTAATGGGTAGAAATTAAACCGCAAAGACAGTTATTAAATTAACACATTAGAGACCCATCCGCTTACTGGCTGGACTCTATTTTTATAATAATATTCGATCTAAAATAATCAAAAAAGCAAGTTTACTATTTATATGTTAAGTTTTATAATATGCATGTCCGGCCAGTAAACGGTAGGCGGTTTGAGCCTCATTACATCCTGTAGTGAGGTGTTTACCTCAAATCCTATGCAGGAAAGGAGGTGAACAGTATGACTGATTATGAAGTAATTACATTGATCGTCATGATTCTTGGACTACTGATAGCGGCCATAAAAAAATAAAGGGGCTGTAACAAAAGTCGGTTTTGCCGACTGAGGGTTACAGCCCTTCTTTTTTGCCCGGAACCTACCGTTTGTACTTGTAGTCTCTGGCCGTTTCATTCACTGATTTCGAGCGGGATTTCGACACTCTGTTCGCCAGTCTTTTTGCAGAGGGTTTTCTGAACGTTTCAGGGCAGGTCCCTTCCGGAGCCGTCCAATACCTCTGGCTGAGACCCTTCTCTGAATAGCGCAGGAATTTCCTGATGTTGCAGCCCAGTGCCGTCAGCATGAGTTCGGTACTGACCTGCTCCATACCTGTTCTCCTGAACCTGTCATAGGACATGTTCTGCTTCATGATTCCGAAGCCGCCTTCCGCCTGACAGCTTCTGTTCACACGCATCTCAATCCCCTCGACCGAAAGCAGGAGATCACGTGCCCTCTGTTTCATTCTCTGAAGCTCCGGATTGAACTCGAATACTCTGGAGTCGGAGACGGACTCCTTCATGAACTGCCTGCAATAGGGCATGAATTCACAGCCGGAGCACCCTTCGACGCGGTAGAACGCCGCACCTTTGAACCGGTGATGTCTCTCGGGGATCTCCACCTCGTTGCCCTTCCTGCCACCCAGACAGGTGATGCTTCCGTTCCCATCGAGTTCATAGAGTGCCGGTCTTCTGCCGCTGCATTCGCCCTGCCAGCTCTGATACTTGACGAACGGCAGAATACCGTTCCTTTCACAGTAGTGGTAGTTCTCAAGGCATCCATAGCCGGAGTCTGCGCAGATTCTCGATGGGAGACAGCCATACATCCGACGGAAACCCTCCATTGTCGGAACAAACGTGTAGATGTCTGTCCTGTCTTGGGATACATAATAGGATGCGATGATTCCGGAGGAGACGACGAGCTGGACCTGATAGGCTGCATGCATGCTGCTTCCCAGTCCGCTGTAGTAGTCCTGCTTGAGACACATTGCCGTGGCGTCATGATCCGTCTTGTAGTACGAGTTGCGGTCAGGCCCGCAGATCCTCTCCTTCTCCTCATACTCGAGGGTCTTCTCAAGATAGCTGACCAGACTTCTGATTCTGCCCTGAAGGACTCTCCGTTCCTCTCCGGCATCAATTGATGCAAGCAGATCGTTTGCAGCCGTCACCTTTTCCGCGAGCACAGAGGATGCGATGACACCTGAACTCGGCACCCCTCTGCCAAGCCCCATGGAGCAGATCAGTCCTCTTGCCTTTTCGCTGATCCTCTCATGGAAAACCGTCGGCTTCCAGACGAACTTGTACCTGTTCGCATCTGCTTCGATCTTGCTCCCATCGATGAAGCAGTCCGAGAAATCCAAACTGAAATGGTCTCTGATTGCCTTTGTGACGGCTGCGAATATCTCATCCCTGTGAGGCTTGATTACATTGTTGATGAATCTGCCGAATGACATGTGTGACGGAATCTGCCCGTCCATGATGTACCTGTACCTGATGTCGTAGCGGCAACTGGCCTCCAGTTCCCTGAGGCTCGAGCCTTTCATTGCAAAACCGTAAAGGATGCATGCGAACAGCCTGAAGGAATCGGTCTCGGGTCTTCCCATGCCGTTCCTGTGTTGTTCTTCGGCGATTATGCTTCCTGCTCCTGATGAATCAAGAAGATCAAGAAGCCTGTCGATTTTGGACGTTTGCTTCACGTCCAGGGTGTAGTCATAGAACAAAACACCCTGTTTTGTGTTAAAATGGTTCATGGTAAATGTTCCTGGCGGAATCATTTTACCACTGCACGCCCCGGGTTCGAGTCCCCGGGCGTCTCTTTTTCCTTGTTTTGGTCATAAAAGAAGGGCTGCAACCCTCAGTCGGCAAAACCGACTTTTGTTACAGCCCCTAAAGTAAACAGGCTTATTTTTTAATTTTCTGAAGCTGGTCATTCAGATTCTGAACCATTTCAGGTGGAAGAGCGGCTTTCTTGAGAATTGATTCAAAACTCATGCCGTTAAGCATTTTCTGCAGATTCTTGTTTTCTCCTGCAGACTTTGCTACATCTCCCCTGCTGTTAACCAGTTTATTCATGAAGCCTTCAGCTATTACTGAAGCCTCAGGGTGTGCCCTGAGAGTTCCGAGAGTGTCTCTTACTGAGAAGTGATCAGTCTTGAAACCTTCTTCATCAAACCAGTTGCTGACCGATCCGGTGCCACCTTCGAGAATATAAGATTTATCCGGTTCAGAAACCCTAAAAAGAACCATCTCATCTGATAAATCTCCGCTGACAACCTTGATCTCGGTCTTTTCTTCAAGTTGTACCTTGAATCTGAATACTGCCTTACCTGTAACTGTCTCTTTTTCCTGTCCGTTAACGAACAGTGTTACCTTATCTCTGTTTGTATAAACCTTAACCTCTGTTTCATCTTCGGCACGGTTTTTATATCTCTTTCCGCAAAGATGAATAAACTCATCTTTTTTGTTCCATGTTGCCTTATAGAGATAGTAGGCATCTTTTCTGTATGTCCTGTCAAAAGAGACACATCCCTTCTGATTAAGTCCATGATTTCCGCCTTCATCTCTTCCATCTGCTGCAAAGTCAAACAGATTCCATGCATGAGTTGCCCAGAACCAGGGATGGCGTTCAATACAGGAAAGAATATATTCATGGTAGACACACTGGTACTCTTCAGTGTAGTCCCCTGCTTCCGGGTGTGAACTGTGGAACTTTACGTTTGCATCTGCACCATACTCTGAGAATCCCATCATTCTATCAGGATACTTGCTGTGGTACTCATCAAAGAAACTGTCATTCTGTTCAAGAGTGCCCAGATACCATCCGAAATAGAGATTGTATGAGGCAATGTCTGGAAGATTGACAAGAGGATTTTCCTGTTCAAGCATGAATGCATGAGCCATGGTTGTCGGACGGGTCTTGTCCATGCTGTGACAAAGATCATTTAGCAGTACGTGGTTTTCCATAAGATCATCAGTAACGCCATGAACTGCAATTTCATTGGAAAGGCCCCAGCAGCAGATACTTGGATGGTTGTAGCACTGGGTAATGAGCTCTCTCATCTGATCCAGTGTATTCTGTCTTCCTTTAGGCATGTGTTCCGTTATATATGGAATCTCTGCCCATACAACCATTCCGTATTCATCACACAGATCGTAGAAAAACTGAGCATGCTGGTAGTGTGCAAGACGTATGGTATTTGCTCCACACTCCCTGATAATCTCCATGTCTTCCCTGTGTTCTTTTTCTGTTATGGCATTTCCCAGTCCCTGGCGGTCCTGATGACGACTGACACCACGAAGAGGATAGACCCTTCCGTTGAGGATAAAACCCTTTTCAGGATCAAAGTCCATGGTACGGCATCCAAAACGTGTGCTGATTTTATCTCCGCTGTCAAGTTCAGCTGTTACGGTATAAAGGTATGGATCATCAAGACCGTCCCATAGATGAACATTTTTAATTGTGAAAACAGCCTGAGCCATCCCGTCATGACTAACACACTTTTCAGTGCAGCCGTCCAGAGTGAAGGTGACAGTACCTGAGTTCTGCCAGGTCTGGACGGTAACTTCTGCACTGCTCCTGTCAGGAGAAACAACAGGAGTTACCTTGATTCCCGGTGTTCCGTCCTTAACCAGCTCAAAGTGGTTATCCGGAACAGCTACGAGATTCACATTACGGTAAAGGCCACCGTAAAAGGTAAAATCAGCCTTCTGGGGATAGACTCTGTCGTTTTCAGAATTATCAACTGTAAGACAGAGAATATTTTCTTTTTCAAGATAAGGTGTAAGATCTGTTCTGAATGTAGAGTAACCACCGTCATGGTGATTGAGCTCTTTACCATTCAGATAAACACTGCAGCTCATGGCCGCACCGTTAACCTCAAGATATACCCTTCCTGAAGTAACCGGATTTTCCAGTTTTCTTGCATAGCAAGCAGTTCCACGCCAGTAGTCGTTTCCTCCGTCCTGGCCGTCTTCAGCATTCCATGTGTGTGGAACAGATACTTTCTCCCAGTCTGCAGGTAGCTTTACGGGAATATCTGATGTCTTCTTAAAAAACCAGTTATCATTAAGCTGCAGTATTGTTCTCATTTATTACTTCCTTAATCCAGCGTTTATCATTGCTACTTCTTCCATTTTTTTCTTGTCAAGTTTATAGAATTTCATTGCAATAAGTGTGCAGACATATCCGAGCATTGGCATACCGAGCCACAGGAACAGTGCAATATTAAGTACTGGTCTTGAGAACGGGTCAGTAGCCTGAGGCATGCTGTTAACATATCCGATAGAAGCAACTGCAAGTCCTACAATTGTTGCACCGAGAGAAGAAATAAGCTTCTGGACAAATGAGTATGTCATGGCAACGATTGACGGTGAGAAGTGTCCGCTCTGTGAAAGTTCATAGTCAGTAATATCTGCAATCATCGGGAATGTACATGAAGAAACAATCATCTGTGTTGCATTCATGAGACAGCGGAGAACTATGAAAGCTACTGTGAGAACTGCTACCTTTGTGATTGCGAGTGTATCTACAGTCATCATGAAAATGTACATGGCTGCATATGCAATCATTGAGAAAGCTGTCCACTGAACCAGTGTCTTCTTTGTTCCGTTTTTCTTTGCAATTCCTGATGTAAGGAAGAGCATGGCGACTGTAACGGCTGTCATGTAAAGAGAAATACTTCCGCTGAAGCGGTAGTTACCGATACATATACCGAAGATCATGACGTTGATGGCACTCTGAGAAGCTGTCTGAAGTGCAAGAGCATCTGAAGCTGCTGCAATTGTGAACATCTGAAGAGGTCTGCTCTTTCCGATCATCTTGAACATTTCAACAAACTTGATAGGCTTCTCATTCTTGTCCTTGTATGTTTCAGGTACGTCGTTCTTTGAAGCTGTAATTGCGATAACTGCAAGAGCTGTGAAAAGACCTGTAATACCGATCATGAGAAGTGCAAGGTCCTTGAAAAGTGGAAGACCATACTGATAGCCGTGCTTAGGCATAAGTGTAGCTGCAAGAATCATGGAGAATGTTCCACTGAAGATTGACTTGAATACAGCTGCCCAGCGTCCGACCATAGGTCTTTGCTTCGGATCGTTTGTAATGATTGAAGCAACCATTCCGTCACCTGTGTTGAATACTGTGTAACCGATGATGTAAAGGATGTAAATCAGTACGAATACAAAGACATTACCCTTACCCGGACAGATGATGAACATGAGGGCAATAGCGAGTGCTACAATAAGCCATCCGCAAACGAGAAGAGGTCTTACTCTTCCGAACTTTGACTTAAGGCGTGTTGTCAAAAATCCGCAGACAGGGTCTGTAATAGCATCAAAAACTCTTGTTCCGGTAATAATTGTTCCGGCAAGAACACTTGTTGCTCCGTACACACCAACTGCTACATAAGATGCAAATGTCATTAATATAACAAGTGCTGTAGGAACAACCTGAGACATAACAGCAAGAGCAAGCTGCCAGCTTTTAGCTCTTCTGTACATAATTTCTTCACCCATATGGCTCCTCCTTTTCATTTTACTGGATGTTAAAATTATATTTCTGGGATTTTTACTACAGTTAGTAATTATTTATTAATTTTTAGCATTTATTTATTAATTGTGTCGTGCTATTATTTCTTATGTTATAAAGGAATTCCATGCTACCTTCAGAATCAGTATTTGCAACAGTTGTCTCCAACCTCGGTATCCAGATATCAAAAAAGAATAAACCTGTTGAAACTAACGCGGATTTCCCCGACCTTGGCTTAAGAAGCTATCTTTTTGGTGCTGATAACAGTCTTTCTGAAGAAATAAGCCCTTATGATGAAGTTCCAGGTAAAATACAGGTTAATCTCATTGAAGATGATTTCAGCTGTAACTATGTATATGTAAAAATATCAGATAATTCCTTCTATTTCATAGGGCCCTATCTTAGCAGCATTGTTTCTCCAATAGAGATTAAGAAAAAACTTGAAGTCAAAGGTCTTAAAAATATTGATTACAACTACCTTTCAAGTTACTACCACAGTCTTCCTGTCATCAGAGATCAAAACCTCATGCAGGCCATTATACAGGCTCACTGTGTTATAAGATTTGGTGCAGATAATTACAACCTGGTTTCAATTAAACTTCATCTCACTACCTTTCAGGATAATACTGAGAAAAAAAAGCTCTACTCCGAATACCACATGGAAAAACAGTCAGAGAT
>JAILPZ010000016.1 GCA_024699225.1 Sphaerochaetaceae bacterium | reverse complement strand
ACTCACCGGAGCAGGAAATTCAAGTTATAAAGGAAGGGAATAACTTGAAGAATTAACTTTGTTGTGACTACAAGATAACAGATTTCTCGAAAAAATGAAACATTTTTTAAAAAAATTCACATTTCTTCACAATCATTAACAAATGTATAGTTATTTGGTCCATTTTTCCACCTTTCTCTGCTGCTGAAGCTCTACTTCTCTTTTATTTAAGGGGTAGGCGAACATAAGAAGGATGAAAATTGAGAGGTAAAGAAGGGCCGGAACCAGAACTGACCAGGTGTACATTTCTGTTAATGTTGAGTCTGTAATGTTGGAAGTATTAAGGACATTTCCCTCATAACCTATCTTAAACAAGGCCAGGTTTACAAAGACAGCAGCAACGCAGTGACCGAGTTTTCTCATAAATGAGAAGAATGAATAGGCGTATGGCTCCTCAACACCTGAGTTAAGGGCTGCATGGTCTATGGCATCTGAGGCAATTGACCAGGTAAGAAGGTAGATAAAGGTAGTACCGACACCCGAGATAAGAAGAACAACTATGTAGAGCCAGACATTTGTAGTATGCAGGAGGTAGAGAACAAGGTTCCCAAGACCTGCTGCAAGAATACCGTAGGCACAGATTTCCTTTCTTCCGTACTTGTTTCCGATCTTAGTTGCAAAGAACATCATGACTGCAACAGGCAGATACTGGAAGACTGTAGGAAGCATGGTGAGCGCCGGGGCATTGAAATAGTACTGGAAAAGGTAGGTGCTGTAGCTCATGGAGAACTGCTGGGAAGCTAAGTAGAGCATGGCAACAACGGCTGCAACAACAAAGGCCCTGTCTGTAAGAAGAGCCTTCATGCTCTTAAAGAAGATGCCTTTCTTCTCCTTAACACTCTTTTCAACAACTCTCTCCTTTGTGCCCCTGTAAAGAACAACGTAGGAGAGAAGGGAAAGAACAGCTATGATGGCTACACCTGTTATGATAATGGGGTAGCTCATTTTCTTGGAACCGTCCGGGGCTGTTTCATAGCAGAAGCTTATGAGAATCAGAGCCGGGATGGCGCCGAAAACTCCGCCTACAGAACGGGCTACGGAAAGAGATGCTCTCTCTGAACTGTCAATTGTAACAGCCTGGGCTAAAGAACCGTAAGGGACGTTCAAGCAGGTGTAGACCATACCAAAGAGGATGTAGGTTACACAGGCGTAGATGAAGTATCCGGTTCTTGAAAGACCCGGGATTTTGACAAACATAAGGACTGTGCAGGCTGCAAGAGGGACTGCAAACCACTTGAACCATCGTCTGTATCTGCCTGTTTTATCCGGTTCAAGACGGGCTATCACATGACCGCAGATAGTGTCATTTGCCGCATCCCAGAATCTGGCTAAGACAAACAAAAGCATTATGCTGATAACCCCGAGACCGAGGACATCCGTGTAATACTTTTGGAGTACGGACTGGACGAGACCAAAGGTAACTCCGCTTGCCACTTCTCCCATACCGTAGCTGAATTTCTCGGCATATTTTATGCCGGACATACTGTTTTTCTGCTGCATTATATTTCCTTTGATTTTACTGCTGTGTCTCCCTTTACTATGTGCCACAGTCTTGCACATTTCCATGCGTGAAGATTTTCACCCGTAAGTCCGTAGTAGGTGTCCTTATGGGTAAAAAGAACAATATTTCCATATAGTATAGAAAGATAGGAAATGTCGTTGAAGTTGAATTTCCTGTCTCCTATCTCCATATAAGTGCTGTATAGGTTAAGAGTGTCTGTAAGAATGTCGGTATTCTCGTAGTTCTCTTCCATCTTATATAAAAGAGTATTTTCCTCTGTAAAAAGAGCAGTATTGTAGCTTCTTTTACTCTTGTTTTTCCTGCTCTTATCCTGAACATAGTTGTCAAAAACTTCCTCTGTCCAGCGCATCCAGGAATGAATGTTGTCAAAGGGAAGATCCTCGCCTTCAAGAAAACCGTAGTTGTTGTACTTTCCTTTAAGAGAGCACTCTGTACAGTAGAAATCATCCCCCTCTGTCTTAATGGTGTCTATTGCACTGCACTGTGGGCAGATGAAAAGAATGTGCTCCATACCCTTGGCCTTATTATCTCCGGTGTATGTCCACATTTTCTGTCTCTGAGTTACGTAGGCATTTTCATATGTGTCCCTGTTAATTATTTCTGTAATCTCTTCAGCTGTTTTGTTTTTCAGTTCTTCCGAGCTGTAGATTCCCATAACCTTACCCTCAACATGGCCTTTTCTGTGATGGTCCCTTGCCCATCTGGGGTAGGTGAAGTAGCCGCCCTGGATGCGGTATGTAACAAGGGCAGAGCCTGCTTTTTTAACAAGCTTTCCTAAAGCGTTTGAGGCGGGAATGGTCTCACCGTGAAATGATCTTTTTCCCTCGGGGAACATGCAGATGTTCTCTCCGTTTTTGGATCTTTCTATTATTTCCTTAAGAGCTGAAAGGGAAGCTCCTCCCTTTGGAAGTGGAATGGGATTTATGAGAAGTCTTAGAGGTTTTCCGTAGGTTTTGTTTCTTAAAAGATGTTCACCGCAGACAAAGGTCATGTGCTGCTTGCTGGCCATGCCGGTAAAAAGCATGTCGTCTTCTGTTGTGTGGTTGGACAGCATGATAAAGGGCTCCCTGAGTTTAGGGATCCTGTCCGTTGTAAATGAGTATTTCTTTTTGACCATTGGTCCGGTTACGAGACGGGCCACATGGTAAAAAAAAGAGTTAAGTAAGCTTTTAGAATGTCCCATTCTTATTTAATTCTATTATGAAATTGGAGATATGGGGGAATTTTTTTAAAAAAATCGCCGGAGTTTTTTCTCCGGCGTTGAAATCACTGATTTTTCTTCTTTCCAAGGTAGGCTTCTTTGACCTGTTCGTTTTCAAGAAGCTCCTTACCCGGACCATGGAGAACTATTTCTCCTGTCTCAAGAACATATGCATCATCTGCAACGTTTAATGCCATGTTTGCATTCTGCTCAATAAGAAGAATGGTAACACCGGCTTTGTTGATTTCCTTGATAATGGAGAAAATCTGCTGAACTATAATGGGAGCCAGACCCAAAGACGGCTCATCCATCATCATAATCTTAGGACGGCTCATGAGGGCTCTTCCTACAGCAAGCATCTGCTGCTCACCGCCTGAAAGTGTTCCGGCAAGCTGCCAGGATCTTTCTTTAAGACGTGGGAAAAGCTCGTAAACCCAGTCGTAGTCTCTCTGGATTTCTTCCTTGCTGCTTCTAAGATATGCACCTATTCTGAGGTTTTCCTCAACAGTAAGGTTTGAGAAAACTTTTCTTCCTTCCGGGACAAGGGCAATTCCCTTTTCACAGATAGAAGTAATGTTTTTGTTCATGATCTCTTCACCGTCAATTGTGATGGAGCCTGATTTAGCTTTTACAAGACCACTTATGGTTCTGAGCAGTGTAGACTTACCGGCACCGTTTGCACCGATGAGGGTAACAATCTTTCCGTCAGGAACTACAAGGCTGATTCCTCTGACAGCGTTTATACCGCCGTAAGAGACATGAAGGTTTTCAACTTTAAGCATTCTTGTCCTCCCCTAGATAGGCGGCAATAACCGTTGGATTTGCCTGAATTTCCTCCGGTGTTCCCTTTGCAATAAGGGCTCCGAAGTTTAGAACATAGATTCTGTCGGAAATATTCATAACCAGGTCCATATGGTGCTCAATCATACATACTGTAAGTTTGAAATCATCCCTGATTTTCCCGATAAACTCAGTAAGCTCAAGAGTTTCCTGAGGGTTCATGCCTGCAGCCGGCTCATCAAGAAGCAGAAGCTTGGGTTCTGTAGCAAGGGCTCTGGCTATCTCAAGACGTCTCTGAAGCCCGTAGGGCAGCGTTGTACAGTTCTGATCCTTAACTGAATAAAGACCGAGGATGTTCAGCAGCTCTGCAGTTTCTTCCCTCTGTTTTTTCTCTTCAGCTGCGTTCAGTCTGAATGTTGCTGTAAAGACGTTGGAAGTTCTTCTTAAATGCTTGGCGATAAGAACATTGTCAAAAACGCTCTGAGTCTTCCAGAGTCTGATATTCTGGAATGTTCTGGCTACTCCGAGTTTTGTAATGGCATCCGGAGTAGGCTCGATATGCTGAGTGTACTTTCCGTTATCTGAACCTGCATAGAGCTTCTTCATCTTCCCGTGAGGGTAGTTCTCAACAATCTTTTTGCCCTCAAAGAGGATACATCCGTTTGTAGGAACATAAACACCGGTAATGGCGTTGAAGGCTGTGGTTTTACCTGCTCCGTTAGGACCGATCAGGGAAACAATCTCACCTCTGTCTACATGCATGGAAAGAGAGTTGACTGCTACAACACCACCGAACTGGAGGGTAATATCTTTTAACTCTAAAACTCTGTCACTCATCTTCGGCCTTCTTCTTTTTTAGTTTTTCCCTGATTTTTGATATGGAGAACTCCTTGTCTCCCATAATTCCTTTCTGGTAAAGAAGGACAATAGCCATAATAACAACGGAGAACACAACCTTCCTGAAGCCTGGGCGGAGCATGGAAAGGTGGATAGAACCAATAAAAGTATCTGAGTTGTCAAGGAATCTCAGCCACCACTCGGAGCATGCAACAAAGAGGAAGGATGAGATACAGGAACCGGTAATGGAACCTACACCGCCTATAACAACAATAAGAAGAATCTCATAAGTCATGGCGGACTTGAACTGGCTTGCCTGAACTGTAGTCTGGAACATGGCTAAAAGTGCACCTGAAATACCTGCAAAGAATGAGCTTATGGTAAAAGCCAGACGTTTGTGGTGTGCAAGGTTAATACCCATGGCCTCTGCTGCAACCTCATCATCCCTTATGGCCTTGAAGGCTCTGCCGTAGGTTGAGTTGATGAGAAGAACAATTATACCTATACAGACAGCTGAAACTGCAAACGGAAAGAGTGTTGAGTGGAAGATAGGGAACTTTCTCAAAAGGTTTGAACCGTTTGTAAGAGCTCCAATCTTATCCCACTGGAAGATTGCTCTGATGATTTCTGCAAAACCCAGGGTTGCAATGGCAAGGTAGTCTGACTTCAGATGAAGAACAGGAAGACCTATGAGGTAGGCAAAAAAGGCTGCAACAACACCTGCAAGAAGAATTGCTGCAAATACGGGTAAGGCAAACTGAACTATGCCTCCATTGTAGTACTGATAGACAGCTGCTCTTGCGCTTACCGGAATGGTGAGAATTCCATAAGTGTATGCACCGAGAAGCATGAAACCGGCCTGTCCGAGGGAGAAGAGACCTGTAAAGCCATTTAAAAGGTTCATGGAAACGGCAACGAGAGCGTAGATTGAGCCCTTCTTCAAAACAGTGAATATCATGGATGTTTTGGGAAGAAGCTGCTCAAGAACAGTAATAATCAAAAAGAGCAGGGCAATCAGGATAACGCTTGCTGCAAGATCACGTTTTTTATTTGAATCCATACAACTCTCCTTAAACCCTGTCTATGGTCTTCTCTCCGAAAAGACCTGTAGGCATAAACATGAGAACAATAATTAAAAGAACAAAGGTAAAGGCGTCTGAGAATGTAGTCCAGCCCAGACCTTTTATCAGGTTCTCACAGATTCCTATGATAAATGCTCCTATAACAGCACCGGGAATGGAACCTATTCCACCGAAAACAGCTGCAACAAAGGCCTTAAGGCCCGGCATGCCTCCGACTGTAGGTGTAACACCGGTGTAGTTGGAGAAAAACAGAGTAGAACCGACGGCAGCGAGAAGAGAACCTATAACAAAGGTTGCAGATATAACACTGTTGATTCTGACACCCATGAGCTGGGCCGTCTCAAAGTCTCTTGAAACAGCTCTCATGGCAATTCCTATCTTTGTATATTTAATAATGCTTACAAGGGCAAAGATGAGAACGACTGTTACAATCGGAGTAATAACCGTAACTCTCTTTGTCATGGCACCGAAGATTTCAATTGAATCTGAAATATATGGAATAGGCGGGTAGTACTTTGTCAGACCGCCTGTAACATACAGGGCAAGGTTCTGAAGAAGATACGACATGCCTATAGCCGAAATCATGGCAGACATTCTCGGAGCTGTTCTTAAAGGCTTATATGCAACTCTTTCAATTGCAAAACCGAGAAGTGCTGTGGCAATAATTGCCAGTGGCACTGAGATATATAAAGGAAGAAAGCTGGCCGAATAGATAACCATAAGGGCAGCACACATAAAAACATCTCCATGGGCAAAGTTGATCAGACGGAGAATTCCGTAGACCATAGTATAACCTATGGCAATAAGTGCGTATTGGCCTCCGGTAGAGATACCGGCAAGCAGATACGGCAGATTAGTCTGGAAGAATCCCATAACTACTCCTTTAGTTCAGGATATTAAACACAGATATGGCTGCCTTGACAGCCATATCTGAAAAAACGGTCAAAGATTACTTTACGCTCTGGACAGAAACGAACTGCCACTTTCCTGTGGCGTTGTCAACCTTCTTCACGTATGCGACATCTCTGATGGCATCTCCGTTTTCATCAAATGCAATATCACCGGAAACACCCTTATATGTTACGTTGGGAAGAATCTTCTGAATGTCTGAACCCTTTGTTGAGCCTGCAGCTTTGAGAGCTTCAAGGGCAACATAGTAAGCATCAAAGCCCATGGCTGTAACAGCAGCAATCTCATCATTTCCACCGTTGTTTGTAAGAGCTGTTGAATTTGAAGCAAGGTAAGACTTGAATCCGTCAACGAACTCTGTTACCTGAGAATCTGTTGAACCTTCAACAAAGAAGGTTGTAACACTGATCTGTACGTTTGTTCCCTTGGCAGCGCCGAGGACAACGTTAGAATCCCATGTGTCTCCTGCAAGAATAGGCATCTTCAGGCCCTGGGTGTTTGCCTGCTCAATGATAAGGGCAGCTGCCTCAATTGAAACAGGAGAATAGAATACATCACAGCCGTTGTTTTTTGCATTTGCTACGTATGCAGCAAAGTCACTTGTACCCTCAGGGAATGTCTCATAAATAACTTCTCCGCCGAGACCCTCAAAAGCCTTCTTGAAGTAGTTGCAAAGACCTACAGAGTAGTCATCTCCGAGTTTGGCAAGAGCATATGCCTTTTTAGCTCCGAATGTATCCTTTGCGTAGTTTGCAAGAACTGTTCCCTGGAAAGGATCGAGGAAGCAGATTCTGTAGTACCAGTCGTTACCAAGTGTAACCTGCGGGTTTGTACATGTAATACCGATGGCAGGAACTTCTGCGTTTGCAAATGTATCTCCTCCGGCAATGGAGACACCTGAACCGTAAGAACCGAGAACAAGGGAAACTCCCTTTGAAACAAGTTCTGAAGCAGCTGTTACTGCCTTGTCATTTGAAGATTCATTATCAACTATTACAAGTTCTACCTTGTACTCTTCACCGTTGATAGTTACTGTCGGAGTAAGGTAGTTGGCATACTGGACACCAAGAGTTTCCTGTTTTCCGCCTGCACCGTTATCTCCTGATGCCGGTTCATAAACACCAATTTTTACTACCTTTGCATCTGAAGAACTTTCACTGCTCTTGCTGCAACTTACAAAAATAAGTGCTGTTGCAAGGAAGAGAACTAACATAACAAAAAGATTTTTTTTCATACTGAACTCCTTTAAAGTTGCTATTCTGAAATAATAAAAAAAGAGGTGAAAAAATTAAAGTATAAATATGCATATTTATTCCTTTTTTGTATAAGTTTGTTTTCTTTTTCCCAGGATATCAGTCGCTGAAATGTCTATGGTTGACATATTCTCAGATTGTGTTGGTATTCATTCAAGTTTTTTTCAGGTTTATCTCAAATTGTGATAAAATAATAAGCTAATAGAAAAAAACTGAGGCTTTTAAAATGAATTACTTTATAGGTATAGACTTAGGAACATCTTCAGTCAAGCTGCTTCTGGTAGATGAGAACGGAGTGATAATTAAATCAGTGAGCAGGGACTATCCTCTGATTTTCCCTCATCCGGGCTGGGCTGAACAGAAACCTGAACTGTGGTGGGATGCAACCGTTTCCGCACTTAAGGAAATTTTAGCTGATATTGATGCCTCAACTGTCTGTGCAATCGGAGCCGGAGGCCAGATGCATGGTCTTGTTGCCCTTGATGCACAGGATAATGTAATCAGACCTGCTATTTTGTGGAACGACGGAAGAACAGGTGAGGAAGTTGAATATTTAAATAATGTAATAGGGAAGGAAAAACTATCTTCCTACACTGCAAACATTGCCTTTGCAGGTTTTACTGCACCTAAGTTACTGTGGATGAAAAAGCATGAGAAGGAAAACTTTGACAGAATATCCAAGATCATGCTTCCAAAGGACTATTTGAACTACCTCCTTACCGGAGTTCACAGCTGTGACTACTCAGATGCATCCGGAATGCTTCTTCTGGATGTAAAGAATAAGAAATGGTCCTCCGAAATGCTGGAAATCTGTTCTGTATCCCTTTCGCAGATGCCAACTCTTTTTGAAAGCTACGAGGTGATAGGAAAGATAAAGAAGGATGTAGCTTCCATGTTTGGACTTAGCGAAGGTGTGGTTGTTGTAGCCGGAGCCGGAGATAATGCAGCAGCTGCAGTAGGAACAGGAACAGTAGGAGAGGGAAGCTGCAATATTTCTCTCGGAACCTCAGGAACACTCTTTATTTCCTCTTCTTCTTTTAAGGTGGATAAGCATAACGCTCTTCATGCCTTTGACCATGCAGACGGAAAGTACCATCTTATGGGCTGCATGCTTTCAGCAGCCTCCTGCAACAAGTGGTTCTGTGAAGAGATTCTCGGCACCACTGATTTTGCTGCAGAGCAGAAGGGTATTACGGATGAGAAACTCGGAAGAAACGGAGTTTTCTTCCTTCCGTATCTGATGGGAGAAAGAAGCCCCATAAACGACACTGATGCAAGAGGCACATTTACCGGCCTCAGTATGGACAGCAGCCGTTCAGATATGGTTCAGAGCGTGCTTGAAGGCGTGGCCTTTGCAGCTAAGGACAACCTTGAGATAGTTAAAAAACTTGGAATAGAGGTTAAGAAGAGTAAGGTCTGCGGTGGAGGTGCAAAGTCTGCACTGTGGCTGAAGATTCTTGCAAACGTACTTGAGATAGATCTTGAGATTCCTCAGACAGAGGAGGGCCCGGGTTATGGTGCGGCCATGCTGGCCATGGTAGGTTCCGGGCGGTTTAAGACAGTACAGGAGGCTTCAGACGCCCTTGTACGTACAGTTAAGACTATTAGTCCTGACAAAGAGATTTCAATGAGATACAGAAAAGCTTATGAGAAGTTCTCAGCCCTTTATCCTGCATTGAAACCGGTATTTAAGCTTTAAGAGAGGTTTTGTAATGAAAGAACTGACTGCGGAACAGAGAAAACGGATTGCTGTTTTCAAGAAGATTGATGAGAAGGAGAGAAACAGAACAGTTGTTTCCAAACCCCATCATCAGAGCTCAATCTGTCCGGGAAAGGAATGGCTTGATACTGACGGAAGAAAGATAGAAGCCCACGGCGGATCTGTGTATTACGAGGATGGTCTGTACTACTGGTACGGAGAGAACAAGGAATACACAGATACAAAGAATAAGGTTTGGACATGGGGAATGAAGATGTACAGTTCCTCCGACCTGTATAACTGGGACTACAGGGGTTACATAATCTACCCGGTTATAGATGATCCGTCTTCTTCCATCTATCCGACAAAGAAAGTTGACAGACCACATATCTTAAAGTGCCCGTCAACGGGAAAGTATGTGTGCTGGATAAAACTCTGCGGAGAAGATGCATGTTTTACAATCTTTGAAGCACCTTCCATTACAGGACCTTATACCATGGTCAGGGAGTATTACCGCCCCGCAGGTCACAGAGCCGGAGATTTTGATATGGTTGAGGATAAGGAGAGCGGAAAGGCCTACCTGTTCTTTGACGCAGATCACAACAGTCTTTTATGCATGGAAATGGCAGAAGATTATCTTAGTGCAGAAAAGCAGGTTTGCAGCAACTACACAAACTCAATCAGACCGTTCACAAGAGAAGCTCCCTGTGCATTTGAAAGAGGGGATAAGAAGTACCTGATTTCAAGCTGCATGACAGGTTATGCTCCGAACAGAAGTGACTGGGCTGTATCCGACAGGTGGGATGAGGAGTTTAAGAGCATGGGAAGTCCGCACTTAAACGACAAATCAGATGCATCCTTTAACAGCCAGATAGCCAAGGTTTTCAGGGTTGAAGGGACAGATAAGTATATTGCCATGGCAGACAGGTGGATTTCCTATATCCGTATAGATGCAAGTCTTGCAGATATAATCAGAAGGGTAACGGGTTCAAAATACAGGCCTGATTTATTCTCCTGTACAAAGGAAGAGGAGAAGAAGATCTACCTTATTAATCATCTTGAGTCGGTTAACACATCTCTTGCAACCTATGTATGGCTTCCTGTTCAGTGGAAGGATGACAGGCCCTTTATTGAGTGGAAGGATGAGTGGACGATTTGAAATAAATGGAAAAACGAATCTCTGAATATAATACTTGAAGATTTAAGAAGGAGCGCATCCAGATTATTAAAAATCATTGATCAGAACACAGTTCTGAAGAGAGGAAATAAATGAAAGAAGTTTTTAAAAACATTCCTGTAATTCCGTTTGAAGGAAAGGACAGCAAGAATCCTCTGGCATTTAAGTATTACAATGCAGACCGTGTAATTATGGGAAAGAAGATGAGTGAACATCTTCCGTTTGCCATGGCATGGTGGCACAACCTCTGTGCCGGTGGAACAGATATGTTCGGCCGTGATACTACTGACAAGAGTTTCGGTGCCTCAGAGAAGGGTACAATGGAACATGCAAAAGCCAAGGTGGATGCCGGCTTTGAGTTCATGAAGAAGCTTGGAATTAAGTACTTCTGTTTCCATGATGTAGACCTGGTCCCTGAAGCTGATGATATTAAGGAGACAAATGCCCGTCTTGATGAGATTTCTGACTACATTCTCGAGAAGATGAAGGGAACAGACATTAAGTGTCTGTGGGGAACTGCAAACATGTTCTCCAACCCGCGCTTTATGAACGGTGCAGGATCAACAAACTCAGCTGATGTTTTCTGCTTTGCAGCAGCACAGGTCAAAAAGGCCCTTGATATTACAGTTAAGCTCGGTGGAAGAGGCTATGTATTCTGGGGCGGAAGAGAAGGTTATGAAACACTTCTAAATACAGATGTAAAGTTTGAGCAGGAAAATATAGCCCGTCTTATGCATCTGGCAGTAGATTACGGCCGCTCAATCGGCTTTAAGGGAGATTTCTATATTGAACCCAAGCCAAAAGAGCCCATGAAGCACCAGTATGACTTTGACGCAGCAACAGCAATTGGTTTTGTCCGCCAGTATGGTCTTGATAAGGATTTCAAGATGAATATTGAGGCTAACCATGCAACACTTGCAGGCCATACCTTCCAGCATGATCTTCGCATCTCAGCCATCAACGGTATGCTCGGTTCAATTGATGCCAACCAGGGAGATACACTTCTCGGATGGGATACAGACGAGTTCCCGTTCAACGTCTATGATGCAACACTCTGTATGTACGAAGTTCTCAAGGCCGGCGGTCTTACAGGCGGCTTTAACTTTGACTCAAAGACAAGAAGACCCAGCTATACAATGGAAGATATGTTCCACGCCTATATCCTTGGAATGGACACATTTGCCTTAGGTCTTATCAAGGCAGCCGAAATAATTGAGGACGGCAGACTTGATGAGTTTGTCAAAGAGCGCTACAGCAGCTACAACAGCGAAATTGGAAAGAAGATCAGAAGCGGCAACACAAGCCTCTCTGAACTTGCTTCCTACGCAGAGAAGATGGGTAAGCCGGATCTTCCGGGAAGTGGAAGACAGGAATATCTTGAAAGTGTCATAAACAACATTCTGTTTAATTAAAAGCTTTCTTTCTGTTATAAACCGTCGGGAAACCGGCGGTTTCTTTGTATCCGGGGTCCGGGATTGTACTGTTTTTTTAATGTGTGGTATTCTTAGTACCGGTATGAAAAAAAGAACAAGACCCGGAACCTACCTTGTTCTGGGCTTTTTGACAATTATCCTTTTTGGTTCACTGCTGTTGAACCTTCCGTTAAGCAGGACAGAAAACTCAACGGCCACATATCTTGACTGTCTGTTTGTATCAGTAAGCTCTGTATGCGTTACCGGTCTTACTACAGTAGATCTTGCAAATAATTTTACAGTCTTCGGTCGTGTTGTTGTCCTGTCTCTGATACAGCTTGGCGGACTTGGTTTTGCAACCTTTGCCCTTTTTATCCTTACAGCTCTTGGAAAAGGCCTGTCTTTCTCAGAACTCTCTGTTGCAAAGGAAGCTATTAATTTTGATTCAGAAAAGGGTGTAGTAGACCTTATCTTAAGTGTCTTAAAGTACTCACTTACAATAGAGGCTGCTGGAACAGTTTTACTGTACTTCCCGTACTACAAACTCTACCCGTCTTTCTTCAAGGCCCTGGGAATGAGTGTTTTCCACTCGGTTTCAGCCTTCAACAATGCAGGTTTTGACTTAAACGGAAACCTCTCTTCACTTGAGGTCTTTAACGGAAACATTTATGTATACTGCGTCATATGTGCACTGATTATTCTCGGAGGCCTGGGTTTCTTTGTTCTTCAGGATATCCTCAAAAACAGAAAGTGGAATAAATTCTCCCTGCATACAAAGATCGTTCTTTCCACTTCTGCATTTCTTATAGTATTTGGAACTATTTTCCTCTTTTTTGGTGGTCTTCCCTTTATGGATGCATTCTTTTCATCTGTTTCAGCAAGAACTGCCGGATTCTCAACCTTCTCAATGGAAAAACTCAGCGGAGCAGGCCGCATGGTTCTGATAATACTGATGTTTATAGGAGCCAGCCCGGGATCCACAGGCGGTGGTGTAAAGACCTCTACAATAGCAGTAATATGTTTCTCAATGGTCAGCGTCATACGCGGAAGAAAGAGTGTGGCTTTTAAGAGGAAAATATCCCAGCAGAGTATCAACAAGGCTCTCGCGGTGTTTTTCCTGGCCATTATGGTAGTTGTAAGTGCAACTTTTGCGCTTCTTATGATAGAAAATGACAAAGATCCTGTGGCAGTGCTGTTTGAAGTAGTTTCTGCAGCAGCTACTGTAGGTCTTTCCATTTCACTTACTCCGTCACTGCATCTTGCAAGCAAGATAATCATTATGGCTGTTATGTTCATAGGCCGTCTTGGACCGCTTACAATAGCAACCGTACTTAGCAAGCCTCTGAACGAGCGTTTGGATTATATTGAAGAGCATGTGATAATAGGATGAGGAGGAAACCATGGTTAAAATCAGCTCGGACAACTATGGAGTAATTGGTGTAGGCATATTCGGAGCCGCTGTTGCCAAGACACTTTCTGAAGCCGGCAAAAACGTAATAGCTTTGGATATTAATCAGGAAAAACTCAAGGAAGTCAGCGAATATGTCACCGATGTCTATAAAATTGATGCCTTGAATAAAGAGTCTCTGGAAGAGGCCGGAATAGGCAACTGCAAGACTGTGGTAGTTGGAATAGGAGAGAATGTGGAAGCAAGTATTCTTGCCACACTGGACTGTCTTGAACTGGGTGTTGAACATGTAATAAGCAAGGCAGGAACAAGGGAACACGGAAAGATACTTGAAAAGCTCGGCGCTACAGCTGTTTATCCTGAGGAAGAGTCAGGAGAGAGAACAGCAAGAAACCTTATGAGCCGTGCAAACCTTGAGACTCTCCCTCTCTCAGATGATTTTTCAATCATTAGTCTGGATGCAAATCCTTCCTTTGCAGGTAAAACTATCCTGGAACTGAACTGGAGAAATAAATACTCCGTAAACGTAATAGCCATAACTGAAAACGGAGAACTGAATGCAGACATACGCCCCGAGACTGTTGTTCCTCAGCAGTGCAGGCTTGTTATTTCCGGAAGCAACAAGGCTCTGGATAAGTTCAGGGATTTCAATTCAAAAGGTCTGGAGTAAAAAATAAGAGGCTGTAATTTTTTACAACCTCTTATTTGCATCTTATTTTCTAAATTTTTTGCCGTAGGTGCAGCCACCGTCGCAGAGAATATCAACACCGGCAAGATAGCCGTTTCTTTCATCTGCAACTGTTGCAATTGCATATCCGAGCTCATCCGGAAGACCCATGCGCTTTTCTGCACCGAACTTGAGCATGAATTCACCTTTTTCTTTCTCAAGGTTTCCCATGCCTGTAGCAATAAGGCCAATATAGACAGCAACACTTTCCATTTGTGATGCCGGATTGAATAAAAGAATAAAACCGAATACAGCAGCAAGAATGCCTACTACAAACGGAAACCATCTTGAGTT
>JAILPZ010000003.1 GCA_024699225.1 Sphaerochaetaceae bacterium | reverse complement strand
TTCTCAGAGTATGAAGGAACTTTTGAAAACAAAGAGTCTTGAGAAAATACGCGTAACGGAAATCTGTAAGGCTGCTTCAATTGAGCGTCCTACCTTCTATTATCATTTCAAGGACAAGTACGACCTTATGGCCTGGATGTTTATGTACTCAGCCTATGATACTGACATTACAAACCTTAAATCTGCAACTGAAGGCCTTGAGAAGATGAGAAGCCAGTACATCTTCTACAAGAGGGTCTTTGAGGATAATTCTCAGAACCCCTTATGGAAGTACATGCATGAGTATTTTGTAAAGCGCCACCTCTCTGTGGTAAGCCAGGCTCTTGGTACGGAAATCACTGATTCCCAGTTGGTCTTCAGCATAAGGGTCTTCTGCTATGGAGCTCTCGGTGTGATCCGTGAATGGATTTTCAGTGACAACATAACACCGGCTTCTGTAGAACTTAATCTTATCTGCAACTCCATGCCTGAAAACCTTAAAAAGTTTTTTTACCAAAATTAATAAGAAATCATTTCTTTCTGTTTACTCAGTTTTTATCAATAAACTATTATGAGTTAAATTTTTTTCAGGAGGACCTGATGCAGAAAGCTTCTCATGATACAGTCCTGGTTCTTGATTTCGGTGCACAGTACAGCCAGCTCATTGCACGCCGTGTAAGAGAGGCGGGTGTCTACAGCACAATAGTTCCCTATACAACACCGGCAGAGGAGATTAAGAAGTTATCTCCAGTGGGAATCATCTTCTCTGGTGGCCCGTGCAGTGTGGGAGACGAGGGCTCTCCAAGACCGGATTTAGAAATCTTTAACCTCGGTCTTCCGATTCTCGGAATCTGCTATGGCCTGCAGGTCATGAGCACCTGCCTCGGCGGTCATGTGGAATGTCCTGAGAAAAAAGAGTACGGATTTGCAAACCTCGACATTAAAGATAAAAACAGCCTGATTCTCAAGGGTGTGCCTGATAAGAGCCAGATCTGGATGAGCCACGGCGACAGTGTAGATGCCCTTCCACAGGGCTTTAAAGTTACAGGAAGCACTCCCAACTGTCCCTACACAGTAGTTGAGAACGCTGAGAAGAAGTACTACGGCGTTCAGTTTCATCCCGAGGTAGTTCACTCAAAAGACGGCTTTACCATGATAAAGAACTTTGTTCTGAACATCTGTAAGGCCACTGCTACCTGGAGCATGGGTAACTTCATAAACGACGAGATTAAGAGAATCCGCGAGGTAGTAGGGGATAAGAAGGTTCTCTGCGGTCTCTCAGGCGGTGTGGATTCCTCTGTTGCAGCTGTTCTTATTCACAAGGCCATAGGAGATCAGCTTGTCTGTGTTTTTGTAAACAACGGACTTCTGAGAAAAAATGAAGCGCAAAACGTTCTGGACCTCTTTGGAAAAAACTTTAAAATGCGCCTTCAGTACGCAGATGCAGAAGAGGCCTTCCTCACAGCACTCAAAGGCATAAGTGAGCCGGAAGCCAAGAGAAAGATAATCGGAAAGCTCTTTGTAGATACCTTCTACTCTGAGGCCAGAAAATGCGGAGACATCTCCTTCCTTGCCCAGGGCACACTCTATCCGGATGTAATTGAATCACGCTCTCCGTCTGGTGGTCCGTCTGCTACAATTAAGAGCCACCACAACGTAGGCGGTCTTCCTGAAGATCTTAAGTGGGAACTTCTTGAACCTCTGAAGGAGCTTTTCAAGGATGAGGTCAGGGAACTCGGAAGAGAACTGGGCCTTCCTGAGGAGCTGGTGGACAGACATCCGTTCCCCGGTCCGGGTCTGGGTGTGCGCTGCATAGGCGAGATTACAAAAGAACGCCTGGATACCCTCAGGGAAGTAGATGCCATTTTTATTGAAGAAATCAGAAAAGCCGGCCTCTACGGCAAAATCTGGCAGGCCCTTGCAGACCTTCTGCCCGTAAAGAGTGTAGGAGTGCAGGGCGACGGCAGAACGTACCGCGAAGTGTGTACCCTGCGCGCCGTAACCTCTGAAGACGCCATGACAGCCGACTGGTACAGGATGCCCTACGAGGTGATGCAAAAATGTGCCTCACGCATTTGCAATGAAGTGAGCGGCGTCAACAGAGTCCTCTACGACATAACTTCCAAACCCCCTGCAACCATAGAGTGGGAATGATTGGCATATTTTCAATTTAGGCGTTAATCTTGGTTGGCAAATTTTCAGTTTATTAACTGTTTTTGCTTGGCAAATTTTCAAATTTAAGTCATAATCATGGTAGGAGTTCATGATTATATGTATATTGTGCGTGAAATTGACAGCGCCTTGGCAGACTGGAAAAACAGCAAGGAAGCAAAACCTTTGCTTGTACGGGGTGTAAGGCAGTGTGGTAAAACTTCATCCATAAGAAATCTCGGTAAAGAATACAGGGTCTTTATAGAAATAAACTTTGAAAGAGACCCTTCTTTCTCCGAACTGTTTGAACCTGATTTCAATGTTGACAGAATCTGTTCTGAAATTGAGCTTAAAACAGGAAAGGAGATTCGTGATGATTTGACTTTGCTTTTTTTTGATGAAATCCAGAATTGTCCGAAAGCCATTACGGCGTTGAGATATTTTTGGGAGACAAAACCAGCTTTGCATGTTATAGCCGCCGGATCATTGTTGGAATTTGCACTGAACAACAAAAAAAATAAAATCAGCTTCCCTGTTGGACGTGTGCGTAGTATATACATGCATCCTCTTTCCTTCAATGAATTTCTCTCTGCTTTGGGAAAAGATCTTTTAGCAGCAAAGCTGAAAAAGAACAATGAAATCATTTCGGATGCTGTTCATGCAGAATACATAAGTTTATACAAAAGTTTTCTTGTCGTAGGTGGAATGCCTGAAGCCGTTCTTGAATATGCAAATTCGGGAAGCTACCTGAGATGTCAAAGGATTCATAGAGATATTGTAGATAACTTTGAGAGCGATTTCGGGAAATACAGTGATAGTATTGATCCCGAGGAAATCAATGAGGTCTTCCAGTTTGTTTTCAGAAATGTTGGAAATCAAATTGTTCTGTCAAAAGCTATCCCCGGGATGAAGGCTGCAAGATTCAAGAATGTTTTGGATCTGCTCTCAATGGCCGGACTTATACACCAGGTTAAATCAAGTACTTGTGAAGGGCTCCCATTAGGATGTGGAAACAAGAATATCTCCATAAAAGTTTTATGTTTTGATACTGGTGTATATCTGACAAAACAGGGATATGATGCAACTGAAATACTGAGAGCTGTAAATCTTGACTCCATGAACAAAGGTTCGATAGTAGAAATGCAGACCGGACTGGAACTGGTAAAGAATGCAGACAAATATCAGAGTTCAGAGCTCTATTACTGGAAACGCACAGGGGCAAATGCAGAAGTAGACTATGTAATCCAGAAGAAGGATAAGATTATTCCCATTGAGGTGAAAGCAAACACAACAGGTAAAATGCAAAGCATGGCGGAATATCTGAAAACACATGATACTCCTTATGGCATCAGGGTCTCGCTTGAGAACTTCGCTATCTCCATGTATCAGAAGAAACAGATTTGTGTTGTTCCTGTATATGGAGTGAACACCATAAGAATGTCATGACTCCGAAACCGGTTGGAGCAATTGAGTGGGAATAACTTGAAAAGTTGCACAATATCAAAGAGAGGGAAAGAGCAGAACTGTATTTAATTTACAATTCCATGCCCGAGAAGCTTTACCTTCCCTGTTTCTATGTCGTAGACTGCGCCCACAACTTTAAGGCCTTCTTTTTCTTCTTTCTGAATTTCCAGGCTGCTTTCTATAATACTTACGCAGTGCTTAACATTCAGACAGCAGGCTTTGTAGGGATCTCTCTCTTTGCCAATGGCCTTCCTTATATCGTCTGTTATGTATTTTATGTAGCCTTCAGGGTCATGATTGATTGCTGCATCAACTGCACCGCAGTGGGTGTGGCCGAGAACCATTATAAGTTTTGTTCCCAGGTGTTCAGAGGCGTATTCAATGCTTCCAAGCTGATGGTTGTCTATCACATTTCCGGCAACCCTTATTACAAAAAGCTCCCCGATTCCTGCGTTAAAAATTGCCTCAGGAATTACTCTTGAGTCTGAGCAGGTAATAATAATTGCATAAGGGTGCTGGCCGTTTTTTGCAGTTTCTGTACGGATTTCCTTTGATGTGTTTAAGAAGCTGCTGTTCCCTTCCAGAAGTTTTGTTATGGCTTGTTCTGCTGAAAACATTTGACCCTCCGTTGTGGAGTAATTATACACCCAATAAAAAAGCTGCAAACCGAAAAGTTTGCACCTTTAATTCTTATCACCTTCTGAGGCTAATCTTCTGATACTTGCCCTTTTTTTCCAGCCACAAAAGATTCCTCCCCAAAATTGTGGAACATAAATTAAAGCCTTCTCTGTCCGTCAACAAAGACTGCCTTAGGCTCAAAAGAACTGTTAAATACGCAGATGTCTCCCTTCTTGCCGGGGATTAATGATCCTATGCTGTTAAAGCCGTATATTCTGGCAGGGTTGGCTGTTGCCATCTGAACTGAAACATCCGGTTCCACACCCCACTTCTGCATGTTGTACAGAGCCTTGTTCAGAGTTAGGGCAGAGCCATTTAAAAGACTCTCATCCTCCCTGGATACAAAGGCTCCTTCATCTGAAAGGACTACCTCAACACCGTTTGCTGTAAGTGGTCCCTCCTTCTGTTCCGTAGGCTTAAGTGAGTCTGTAATAAGAACAATATTTCCGGCAGGCTTTAAATTAACAAGAAGTTTTACCAGCTCGGGGTGTACATGGACGCCGTCAGCTATCACCTCACAGGCCATGTGGGGATTAATCAGGATGGCACCGACGGCACCCGGGTTTCTGTGGTGAAGACGGCTCATGGCGTTAAAGAAGTGTGTGGAGTGCAGTATTCCGCACTGCATGCCTTCAATCATGTTTTCATAGCTTGAATCAGTATGGCCTGCAAGAAGAACTACACCTTCTGTAACAGCCCTGAGAGCCAGAGCATGCATGTGCTTGAGCTCCGGGGCAACAGTCATGCAGACAACATGGCCTTTTCCGTGTTCGATTATTCTGTCAAAGTAATCAATATCAACAGGGCTTATTGAAGAGGCGGGAAGGGCTCCGGGGCGTTTTGGCGAGATAAACGGGCCTTCAACGTTAATTCCCAGGACTTTCGCTCCTTCTTCTTTTCCCATGGCTTTTAATATAGCATCCTCAGAGCGGAAAATGCATTCCTCACCGTCAGGGTAGATGGTAGGCAGGAAGGATGTAACTCCATGCTTTACCAGAGTCTCCGACATGCCTAAGATGGATGAGGCTGTCATGTCTTCCGTTCCATAACCTCCGCAGCCGTGTATATGCGTATCTATCAGGCCCGGGGTGACGGTTGAACCTTCTGCATCATAGGTTTCCGTATTATCAGGAAAATTCTTAGTTGAAAGACGGCTCATTTTAAAGACATCTTCAATCCAGCCGTTTTCATTTACATATATTCCGCTGTTAGGTATGGCAGAGAATCCGGTAATAAGATTTGCATTGGTAATTAGTAATGGCTCTCCCATAGAAACACTTCCGTCTCTATTATACTCCAAAAATTACAATTGTAGATTATTAATATTTAGCATTAACAATAATCGTCAAATACATCTCCGCCTGTCCATTCTCTGTTCATTGCCAAAGCCATTTCTCTCTCAGGTCCTTTCTTGTCAAAAAATCCCTGGTATGAGTGTGCAAAAGTTTTATTATGTATTTCTACTGTCATAAATATGTAAGGTTTTATGTTGTTTTCTGTCTCATAGCATATTAAATATAGGAACTGCCCGTCTTCAGAGATCTCACCTTCTTTGAAGTATATTTTATAACTTGAGATGTTCTCAGCCTCGTAAATTAACATTCCTTCTTTTAGTACGGAAAGATAATCTCCTAGGGAATCACCTTTACATAATTGTACGCAATGAAAAAAGCCTGAAGTTATCCATTTGTTATGTTGTGATGCTTTTGGGGTAAGAGAATCTACATAAAAAGGTCTTTCTATGGCTTCCCGTTTTTTATCAGACTTCGGAGAATACTCCCATTGTAATAACTCTTTATATCTTCTTGATGCTTCTTGTTCAGATTCACGCCCCATCCATGATGTATTCTTTAAATAAAATTTTCTCAATATGGAAGGGTCTTTTAATACCTCCTCAATTGGTAGGCTTGTCATTGATTCAATTTTTTTTATTGTTATAGGATTCTTAAGGATGTTTTCTTCTCGTGTTAACCACCTTAAGTTTTCCGGTCTGTTATTCTTTCTGTTAGTATCAATGTGATCAACAACAAGCTGATTATAATCTGGCATTGGGTGGAATGCTGTGGCAGCAATTCTGTGAATTGGAGTGCCACAGAAATAAAGGTATCCTTTATCACCATCTATTCCAAAAGACCATATTTCATCTTTCTTTCGTTTTGCTTTTCCTGCACGACAATGTCTGTAAACAGCGCCATTATCTCTTACACTGTATATTTCTCCTTTGTAAGTACATGTTTTTACTTCTGTGTAGTCACCAACATTTACCATTAGAATCCCTCCTTTACATATTTCAAATATTCCTGAACCAGGGCCTTTGCCATACTTTCAAGAACGGGGCCTTTTGTTGCATTCAGGGATAGCATGTCATTTGTGTCTGCTTCAGTTTGAAGTTCTATCCTGCAGTTTCCGTTAGGTGAAATCACGGTTACTATAAATCCTGCCTGGGATATTCCACCTCCGTAGGTATAGGTATAAATATCTGAAGGAAATACAGCCATGGAGTAGTCTGCATATGCCTCAAGAGGTAATTCTGGGAGACTTGCTGTTTCATCATATATGTATTGGGATGCATCTGCATAATCTGTCATAACTTTTACCTCTATTCCGTTCTTTTCCAGTTCGTCTCTGATGAGGTTCTCTGCTGCTCTGTTCCATGAGAATGTATCAAAGCAGGCAGTTACAAAAACAATTTTGTTTTTCTGAAATCTTACATTGCTAAAAGCTGCAGATTCGGCGTATGTCTGATAGCTCTGTGCATAGATGCAAGGGATTAAAATGGACAGCAGTAGTATAACCACTGCCTTCTTAATGGCATGGTGTTTCATGTTTAACTCCTTTGAGATTAAATAATTATTTTATATTTGTTCAGCTTTTATTTATTCGCTGAAAATGAACTCTTTCTTCAATTGTATTTGCATTTGCATCCACAACTTTAAATCCTGCACTCATCCAGGTGCTGCTTTGATTGTGACTCTGCTTGTCGTTCTCCCAGAATGTTCTGTGTTTTCTTGCACTCGGTGGTAGTGGGAAACCAAGTATGTCCTCTATCTGAGAGAAGGTAAGAACCAGATCATCTTCCTTATGCATAAGTAGATAGTCGTGAAGGCTCTTATACTTGTTCTGCTCATAGGCTTCTGTATGTATGAGTCTGTTGTCAAACATAAATTTACGTATGGCAGCATCTGCATCATCGCTGATAGTTACAAACTCTGTGGAGGAGGCTGCACTCTCAAAGATTTGGCGCAGCGTCTCATAGGAGGCAGGTCCCGGGAGGTTGTATTTTGCAACCTGAGACGGAGAACTATCTTTGTTTGAAATAAATAATGTATACCCGGGGAAGTCTTCATCTTCAAAATCGAACTCAAAGATGTAGAAGCATATATCTTTATCATATTTGCAGAAAAAGCCTGATGCATATTCTTCTGTGCATATTTCTCTGCCGCTGCAGCGTTCCCATTTAATCTGGTCCCTGTTTGTAAGGGTAAGAAGAGCCTCCAGAAAACACTGAAGTCTCATCTTCTCAGGATTTGCCAGCTTCTTGAAATCCAAAGAAACAAGACTATCAATAGAAACATGAAATATCTGTGAAGCAACCAGAAGAAGATCAATTAAAGGACTGGACTGACTGTTTCTGTTGCAGGTGATGCGGGACAGATAGCCGGTACTTACATTTGCTTCTTTTTCTATATCACTGATATTAAAACCGTAGTACTTTGCAAGAGTCTTGATGTTACTCCCTATTATTTCCTTACTGATTCTGCTTTCCATAGGATACCTCATTAGCAATTCATGATTTGACTGTAAAAGGCAGAAATGAATAAATCAACAAGTTTTATCAGTGGAACATTTATAAATTGAAAAAACAGCCATGTCTTGAACTGAGCTTCAAGAACCACTGTTTCCATCAAAAAAAATGAGTATTACCACGGGATATTTAAAAAGAAAAAATCGTTATGTTGAAAAAAGTGAAATCAAAATTAAAACTTTACTTATAAATATGGCAGTGTTAACATAATTCACGAAAAGTGATTTTAAATTCCAAAAAGTGAAATCATTTTTTTAAGTAGTATCTGGCCCCGGTTTGCCGGGAGAAAGTTAAGGAGAGAAAAATGAAGAAAATCGTAGTAGTAGCACTTATTATGCTCACAGTTTTCTCAATGGTTTTTGCTCAGGGCGGAAAAGAAGCAGCTGCAGACAAGACCTACACAATCAAGCTCGGTCATACAATGAACGAGAATCACCCCAGACATCAGGCACTTCTTGTATTCAAGGATTATGTTGAAAAGAATACAGATGGCAAGGTTAAGGTTGAACTTTATCCGAACGCAGTTCTCGGTTCAGAAGCAGACATGCAGGAATCCATGAGAATGGGCACACTCGAAGCTTTTGTTGGTGGTCCTTTTGATACAATTTCCAAGAAGCTTAACCTCTTCCTCATGCCGTTCTTCTTCGAAGATCAGGAAGCTCTCATGAGAGCAGCAAAGAACGAAAAAGTTCTTAACATCATCTCTTCAGACGCTGAGGCAAACGGACTTAAGGTTCTTGCTATCGGTGACGGTGGTGCCAGACAGATCACAAACTCAAAGAGAAGACTTACTCAGCCTTCAGACCTCGAAGGTCTCAAGCTCAGAACTCCTTCTATCGAAGCTATCATGGTTTGTATGAAGGCTCTCGGTGCAAACACAGTTTCAATTCCTCTTGCTGACTGTTACATGGCTCTTAAGACCGGTGTTGCAGATGGTCAGGAAAATCCGATTGCTACAATTTACGACCAGAAGCTCCACGAAGTTCAGAAGTACATCTGCTACGTAAACTATCAGTACCATCCTGAAGTTCTTACCATGAACGCAGCTTACTTCAACAGCCTTCCTGCTGAGTACCAGAAGGTTCTCTCAGACGCAGCATGGCTCTTTGTTGAGACAAAGAACAAGCTCGACCAGGATTCTGCAGATGCAAAGCTTGCTGAGATGAAGGCTTACGGCTGTGATGTTTACACACCGACAGCAGCAGAAAAGCAGGCATTCATTGATGCATGTGCTCCTGTTTATGATTACTTCGTAAACACACTTAAGTACTTCTCACAGGAAGAGCTTGACCTTGTCAGATCTCTTTCACAGGGAAAGTAATAGGGTAGACCTGTAATATAGCGTTAGATAAAAGCCTGACCCTCAAAAGTCAGGCTTTTTATAATAGTTTTTCAAAAAAGGAAAATACTATGAACAAATTATTGAAAGTATTGGACAAAGTTATTTCCGTAATTTTGATGGTCCTTGCCGGTTTTCTGGCAGTCGGCGTTACCGTTACGGTTGTCCTCAGATACTTCTTCGGACTGTCCTTCAGTACCCTTGAAGAGTTTCTGACCATGTCCTTCATCTTTATTACACTATTCGGATCTGCAATTGCAATCAGAGAGAAACAGCACATTTCCATCTCATTTCTTGCAGATAAGGTTGTAGGTGATAGTGAAAAGAAGAAAACAATTTCAGTTATTCTTGTTGATGTTTCAATTATCTTTGTCTGCGCAGTCATGTTTGTATTCTCATGCAAATGGATTGGACAGGTTGGACATCTTCTTTCACAGAATTCACATCTTCCAATGAAGGTTTATTACGTTGTCATGCCTATCACATTCGCATTGACTATCATCTACTGTATCTTTGACATCCTCGGACGCTTTGTAAAAATCGACGAGGCTGACAGCGGTTACAGTACAGATGACAAACTCCCGGAGGAAGACTAATGACACTAGCAATCTTATTTATAGCACTTATTGCCTTTATTCTTGTCGGAGTTCCTATCGGATACTCACTCGGTGGAGCAGGTATCATCTACTTCTTCCTTGAGAATCCGACATTCCTCATGACAGTTCCCCAGAGAGTCTTCTCAGGACTGAACTCCTACATTCTTATTGCCATGCCACTGTTCATGCTCTCCGGAGAGCTTATGAACCACGGTGGTCTGACAAAGAGACTTATCAACTTCGCTCTTCTCATCTGTAAGCCGTTCCGCGGTGGTCTTGGTGAGGTTAACGTTGTTGCATCCATGATTTTCGGTGGAATTACCGGTTCATCTGTTGCTGATACTTCAGCTCTCGGTTCAATCCTTATTCCTGATATGATCAAACAGGGTTATTCAGAGGACTTCTCAACCGGAGTTACAGTAGCTTCATCAACAGTTGGTATGATTATTCCTCCTTCAATCCCCATGCTCATGTTTGCCATGATTTCCGGTGTTTCTGTCGGAAAGCTCTTCATGGGTGGTGTTATCCCCGGTATTCTTATCGGTCTGTTCCAGCTCGTAGTAGTATGGGTTGTCTCAGAGAAGAGAGGATACCACAAGATTCAGGCTAAGATTGAAGGCGGAAAGAAGAAGGTTGTCCTTGACGGTATGGTCGCTCTTCTCATGCCTCTCATGATTCTGATTTTCACAACATTCGGAATTACAACTGCAAGTGAAAGCGCAGCAGTAGCTGTTGTTTACGCTCTTGTAGTAGGTAAGTTCGTTTACAAGGAGCTCAAGTGGAAGCACATCACAGCAGCTCTGAAGAAGACAGCAATCATGACGGCAACAATCATGATAATCGGTGGTTTTACCAACGTATTTACATACATTCTTGCCATCAAGCAGGTTCCGCAGGCAATTGCTTCAACAATTTTGAATTCAAGCATTCCTATCTGGCTTATCTTCCTGCTTTTTGACCTTCTGGTTCTGTTCCTTGGAACATTCCTCGATGTTGTCCCGTGTATCCTTCTGATCGGACCTATCTTCATGCCGGTCATGCAGACTCTCGGAATGACAGAGATTACCTTCGGTATGATTCTTGTTGTAGGTCTTGCAATCGGTCTGGTCACTCCTCCTGTAGGAATGTGTCTCAACGTAGGAAGTAAGATCAGCGGCATGTCAATCATTCAGGTCTTTAAAGCTTCAGCTCCGTTCCTCATCTGTAATCTCTGCGTACTGCTTCTGGTTACATTTGTTCCGTTCGTATCCAACTGGCTTCCAGGTCTTCTGATCTGACAAAATTAAATTGGGAGAATGAAAATGACATTAAAAGAAAAACTTAAGAAAGGTCCTGTATTTGGTATTACCTGTTACACAGGAATGGCCAGCGTTGTAGAGTGTATAGGCAGATGGGGATATGACTTTGTATATCTCGATCTTGAGCATGCAACAATTGACGGACTTTGCAATATTGAGCGTCTGATTCTTGCTGCAAAGCATGCCGGCGTTTCTCCTCTTGTACGTGTTTCAGGTGTTCACGATTCTGAAATCCGTCAGGTTCTTGAGATGGGAGCTGAGGGCGTAGTTGTTCCTCACTGCAGAACAAAAGAAGATGTTGAGAAGATTGTTTTCAACGCAAAGTTCCCGCCAAGAGGCCGCCGCGGTGGTGAATCCAACGTAAGAGCTGCAGGCTTTGGAGTAAACGGTTTCTCATGGTCTGAGTACACCCAGAAGAGTAACGAAGATACCATGATCATCCCTATGGATGAAGACTTTGAATTTACAGACAACATTGAAGAAATCCTCAGTGTTGAAGATGTAGATGCAGTTAACTTCGGACCTATCGACTATGCATTAAGCGTTGGTGCCCAGGTTGGCTACAAGATTACAGACGACAGAGTAGACTACGGCTACAAGCGCCTTAGAGAAGTTGCACAGAAGAAGGGTGTTGCAATCATGGCTCCTGTTGTACCTTCAACAGAGGCAGACCTCAAGGCTGCAATTGACAGAGGTATTAACATGCTGATTCTTGGAAATGACATGTATTATGTTAACCAGGGAATTGGCTCTGTTATTAAGGAAGTCAACAAGGTCCGTAAGTAAGTAAAATCTGAATGGGGACGGGTGAAAAACCGTCCTCATTTTTTCATCTGTATCGGTAATTAAACTTTAATATCGAAAGCGATTATGTTATTATCTGAGCAATGGCTGATATAAGTACAACAATTTACGATAAATTGAAAAAAGATATTATCTCTCTGAAAATAAAGCCCGGTGAGAAACTTAGCGAGCAGGAAGTCTGTGAGAGATTCTCCGTAACAAGACCATCTGTGAGAGCTGCATTCCAGCGTCTTCAGGATACGGGGCTTCTTGAAGTTGTACCTTACAAGGGCGCAAGAACCACCCTTATCAACCTTTCCTCTGTACATCAGTTAATTCATCTGAGAATTGCCGTTGAATCCTGGCTTATCAAGGATTTTATTAAATCAAAGCCGTCACCGTTCCTTCTTGAAGAGCTTGAGCACAACATTAGAATGCAGAAGCTTCATACGGAGACAGAATCTGTAGATGAGAAGGAATTCTATCGTCTGGACAGCGCTTTCCATCAGTTCTGGTTTGACAGAATGAAGTGCAGTGACCTTTGGACCATGATTCAGACAGACATGAACTATGAACGCTTCAGAATGCTCGACTTTGTGGGAACCCTCGGATACAAGGATATTGTAGCCGACCATGTAAAGCTTTTTGAGGCCATAAGGGATTCAAACACAGATATGGTAGTTCCAATTCTCACCAGCCACCTGAATGCCGGTTTAAAGCGTATGGGATATCCAATCAGAGATGATTATAAGGCATATTTCATTCAGGACGAGAACGTAGACAAATACTGGCAGGACTACAACGCAGAGCTGATTAAGCTTTGTAAGTGAGATTAAAACTGTTTTCAATCAGTTCAAGAACTCTCTCATCAGGAACCGTAGAATCCATAAGTACTGAAATCCACAGTCTGTGATTCATATGATAGCCTTCAAAGATTCCGTTCTCACTTCTAAGTTTTTCTCCGTCTCCTTCCCTTATCTTTAAGTTTACAACGGTTATCAGACTCTCATCCCTGTTCTTAAGAAGGCTTTTCCACTTTACATCCATCATAAGTGCAAACCACTTTCTGCTCTCCCGGTGTCTGAATACTCCATAGGCCTGATACGGGTCGCTTTCCCACGGAAAATCAGGTTTTACACCATATTTTCTGTCAATCAGAGTAACAATTCTGTTAGCCTGGTCACATACAAAAAGAACTTCAGTACAGCATGCTTTGCCTATATCAGAAAGCAGATCCCTGTATGCACTTCTGACTGTATTCACATACGGACCGTTGAAATCTTCCATCCTGAGCTGTGCATACGGCTCATCATTCATTACATCTATTACGGTACCTTTTACACTGCCGTCAGGAAAAACAGTAATCTCTGCAGTAAAGTCCCCGTCCATGAACGGCTTTCGGATAACCATCTTACCATCATCATTGTAAAACCCGTATTCAGTAAGACGTGACGGTACAAACCTCATGTGAGAAAATACTTCGCTTTCAATACTCATTTCTTTCTTCCCAGAATATCAGAGAGAATTTCAAAAACTTCATCCTCGCTGCTGTACGGATGCACTGAGTAATAATTATCTCCGCTAAGCATGGCAGATAGATGAGCTTTGCCCTTATTGTAAAGAATATGGCAGGGTATATTAAAGCGCTCTGCATAGGAAAGCTCGTAACCAACACCAAGAGAGGGTGTTGTGCACTCAGCTATCAGAAGATCACTTTCCTTAAGCCATGAGGTATCTTCCCTGTAAATCTCAGCATCCGATTTATCCTTTTCAAACACGTGCAAAACAGGATTTCCTATATGCTCTGTAAGAACCGTATCTGTTTGCTGAATAAAGGCAATCATTTTTCTGTAAAGCTCAGCATCTTCGCGTCCGCCGCGAATTGAACCTGCAAAGTATATTTTCCTCTTCATAGGCAAATCATAACATAAAGAGTTGACTGAAAGACACGGACTTTCTATTCTCGTTTCTATGGCAAGGAAAAAACAGAGTTTACCGCTATATGTAATAGTTATCCTCATAATTTTAGGCGTAACGCTGTTTATTTTCACTCCAACTGAGGACCCGAGAGTAGTAGAAACAGTTGAAGAAGGTTTTTCATTAGAAGAACTTGAACAGATTGCCATTCCGGCCTTTGAAGAAGGGGAGACAGTCAGACACGCAGGCTTTACTTTAAGCTACGCCGAAGAATTTGAGCAGCCATGGTGGGTAGCCTATGTTTTAACACCTTGGGAAACCGTAACCAAGGTTACTGACAGATCTGATAATTTCATGGCAGATATAGCTGTTTCCACAAAAAGTGCAAGTCTTGCAGACTACAAGGGCTCTGGATATGACAGGGGCCATATGGCGCCTTTTGCAGACCTTTCATGGTCAGAGGATTCTGCTGAAGACTCTTTTTATCTTTCAAACATGAGTCCTCAAACTGCAGCTTTAAACCGCTACGCCTGGGCAGATTTGGAAGCTACAGTCAGAACTTTCAGCCTCTCAGGGCCGCTTTGTATAGTAACAGGACCTGTTCTCACGGACGGCCCCTATGAAACTATTGGGGAGAATGAAGTTGCAGTTCCAAAATACTACTACAAGGTAGTTTTCTCACCTTATTCAAATCAGGCTATTGCCTTTGTTATGCCTAATGAGAAGTGTGAGAACAGCCTTGAAAGCTACGCAGTGAGTGTCGATTATGTTGAAGAGTTAACAAACATTGATTTCTTCTCTCTTCTTGAAGACTCCTATGAAGCTGAAATAGAAGGGAAAACAGACACTTCAGCGTGGGATTTTAGAGAATACTCTTCATCTGTAGCCTCTGAATACGGCTACGACGGTACCTGGACTAGGGATTACGGCATAAAAGAGAAGACAACAGTTACATCAGAAACTGAGACTACAATAGAAGAGGAGATAAAAGGCTTTCTTTACGACTGTTTCGGAGAGACAAAGAAATCAATTCTTCTTCTTTTTAATTACTAAAGCACACACAGTCATGGCCAGGGCGCCTTCAATTAAAATAAGAGATGGGTTACTTATGTTCTTTTGTGTAAACAGAGCATTTGTATTGCCCATGACACTTCCTTCATAACCGCAGAACAGAGCTGAAACCAGATTGTTTCCCAAATGAACTCCCAGAGGATATTCAAGGCTTTCAGTCTGAACGTAGAACATCATGAAGGCAAAGCCCATAACAAAATAGGAAACCATGTACCAGATGGCCAGAGGCCCTGATGTTTCAGGATTCATAAAGTGAGCCAGTGAAAAAAGAAGACCTGAGACTGAGCAGAGAATAATCTTGCCCTTGATAGTCTGAGGACACTTTAAATTCCCAAAATGTGCAATATAGGCTCTGAAAATAAGCTCTTCATCCAAAGCTGCAAAAAACAGAAGAACAAAAACAAGAAGCCACTGCAGAAAAAAGCCCTTTGAAACAAAGGTAAATGCAAAGTCTTCTCTGTTAAAGAACATTTCAACGGAAGTTAAAAGAACTTCAATTATCACAGCAATCAGAAGGCCTTTTAAAAACAGAGGGGTCCTGAAAGGTTTTCCTGTATTCTCAGACGGGCTTAAAAAATAGGAAAAACTCTTTTTCAGAAGAACATTTGCCACCAGCAGAAAAGAGAGAAGCAGGAGAACATACAAAACAGTATTGAACAGCAGCTCTGCCGGAGCCGATGTTCCGAAAGAGGGAACAAAAAGGGAGAAAACAAAGTAAAGAACGTATATTAAAGGAAGGCCGAAAAACCAGAGAACCTTCTGTGACATATCTTCCCTCTGGCGGGAAAAAATACTTTTAAGACTGCTCATGAAAATAAGACTAATATTATTGTCTTTTGAATTCAAGACGACGGGACATTTGTGATATACTATTCATATGACGGTAAATCAGGCCATTTTAGAAAGACGTCTTGTAGTCCTTCCTACAGAGACCATAAGCAGAAGTTTTCTAACTCATTTTATTAAAACAAACCCCTCAAAGGCTGTTTTTACGGACTCTGTAATAAGCTGGGACACGTTTAAAGAGCTGTGTACAGAAAGACCTGACAACCTCTCTGAGGTAACGGATGCGCACAGACTTCTTTTCTCCTACAGCTACCTGATTAACCTCAAAGGCCAGTCACACTTTTTTAACCGTGACTATCCTCAGACACTTTCAACAAGTGCTGCAGAACTTTCCATGAATCTTCCTTATCTGAGTAAGGTGGAAAATCCCCAGATTTCCCAGAGCATGGACAAGAACCTTCTTTCTGAGACAGAAGCCATCCTTTCTTCCTACAGAGCCTATCTGAAAGAAAACTCCCTGTATGAAAAATCATTTCTAAGCCCTGACTACACAAAAGACGAGATTAAGCAGAAGAGACCTATCATTGTTTATCCTGACAATATCTCTGATCCGGATGTAGAGAAGGCCATCTCAGACGGAATAGAGACCCTGAGACCCGAAGAAGACGAAGAAAACACAGAAAATGAAGAAAACAAAAATAACAATAAAACTTTCATAACCCGCTATCCGAATACTCTTTTTGAAATCAGGGCCACACTTGAGAAAATATATGGTCTGTTAAAAGACAAGACAGAACCTGAGGAGATAGCCATAACCAGTGCACGTCTTGAGGAAGTTGAGCCGTATCTTAGAAGTGAAAGCAGGCACTACAAGATAAAACTTAACTTTGTACGCTCAAAAAAGCTCACGGACTGGGCCTCAGGATCTTTTTTCAAAAGCATCTCAGCCATAAAGAGCTCTGATTTTGACCTTCAGGATGTAAGTGCCTTCCTTCTTAATCCCGCTTTTCCTTTCAAAGACAGGGATCTGTGCTCAAAAGCTGTAAGTAAGGGCGTTGAATGCAAGATTATCTCAGGCCTGAAAACATGGCTTTACAAGACAAAAGATGATAAGGAAATCTCGGCCTTTGTACTTAAGTTTACAGACTATGTTAACGGTATCTGCCAGGCCAAGGATGCGCCGACACTGAGAAGGGCCCTTAAGGGTTTTCAGGATGATTTTTTTGTAGAAAACTCGTGGAACTCAGGCTCTGTAACCCAGAGTAAGGTCTTTATGGTCTGTATGGATACTCTTGATGAGCTTGAGAAGCTTTCAAGCCTTCCTCAGGGTGTTCCCTTCTATGATTTTTATCTTAATCTTCTTTCCGGTATCTACTATGCTCCGGGTAAGGGAGAAGAAGGAATTAAGGTTTACAGCTACCCTGTAAGCTGTCCTCTTGCCGTAAAACATCATTTTGTAATTAACCTGGATGATGAGTCTTCAAGACAGTACAGAAGCATTCTTCCCTTTGCTGAAGATATGGATGAAAAGAGTCCTCTACACAAGAAGAACATGGCAGAGGACATCTGTGCCTCACTCAGCACACAGAACATCAGCGCACAGAACATTAACACACAAAAAACAATCCTTTCATTTTCAGAACAGACCTATTCAAGCTACTGCATAGCTCCTTCATACTTTGAGCAGCGCTCACTTGTGCGGGATGCAGAACTTAAAACAGACAGGTTTGCAGAAGAAAAACAGATGTGGCTGGATCCCCTGAAAAAGCCCTCACACCCAGCCTTGTCAGAACAGAAAGAGGCCTTTGACAGGGCGAATCAGACAGTCTTCCCGTTCACTGCAGCAAGAGCAAAAGACACAGAAGAACCCAAGAAAACAAAGATACGAATCTCCTCCACATCCCTTTCTCTTTTTGAAAGCTGTCCGTTTGCCTACAAGTGCAGATACATAGACGGCATTAAAGAGGAAGATTTCTCAGTGGATGAGGAAGATGCACTTAACATAGGAAATCTTATTCACAAAACATATGAAACATACTTCAGACAGGAGAGAAACATAAGGGATCTGAGCAAGGCCGAGAACAAAGAATTACTTAAACAGATATTTCTTAAAAACCTTGAAAACTACTCAAGAAGCACAGAAGGCCCGTCAGAGCTCCAGATAGAGAGAATCAGGCGCCGCTACTCAGATTTACTTGCAAAAATAGGGGAAGTTAAGGATTATGAGGACTTCTCGGAATCCGATATGGAGTACAGATTCTTCTTTGAGGAAGAGGGTTACTACGTTGACGGTTACATTGACTGCATTATGAGAAAACCTGACGGAAAGTACGCTGTTCTTGATTTTAAGAAAAGGGAAGGGGATAAGAGCTCCCCGCAGCTTTTCATGTATGCAGAAGGCCTTAAAAACGACAGCAGCGGAAAGTACAGCCAGTACCCTTCATTTGCTGCCTTCTACGGTATAGAAGAGAAGAAAAACACTGTTATGTGGACCAGTGAAGAAGAGATGAAAGAAAGCCTTGAAGACTTTAAAACACGGTTGAAAACAGCAGTAAAAGCCATAGAGAACAGAGAATTCGAACCCACTCCGGGAAATGTTAACTGCACCAACTGCAGTTACAGGAGAATCTGCAGAATGAGGTACGTAATAAAATGAGTGAATACACAGTACCTTCCAGATTTACAGAAGAACAGAAAGAAGCCATTCTCATCAACGACAGCTGTGTAGTCTCAGCCGGAGCCGGAAGCGGAAAGACAGCAGTTCTCTCGGAGCGTTTTATCCGTCTTGTCACTGAAAAAAGAGCCCACTGCAACAGAATACTTGCCATAACATTTACAAAGAAAGCTGCAGCAGAAATGAAGAGCAGAATATACTCACTTCTTCTCTCTCATTCCCTTACTGAGGAACTTCCGCTTTTCAAGGAAGCTTCTATATCAACTGTAGACAGTCTTCTTTCGGAAATAGCCAGAACAGGCTGTGTAAGATTCGGAATAAGCCCTGCATTTGCAATTGCAGATCAGGATGATTTTTTCAAAGTAGAAAAAGACCTGGCAAGAAAGGTTCTTGAAAACCATAAAAACTCAGAACTTACAGCAAAACTGCTGCCGGTAGTTTCAATAGATAATCTCTGCTCATTCTTTGCAAAAATTGCCAGCACAACCTTTTCAATAGCCGTGCCGTTTGAAGCACAGAAGCAGGAGAGTGCCCTCATTGAAGTCTACGAAAACAGCCTTGATAATCTTCATGACCGCCTTGAAGATGATATTAAATACTACATAAGCAACCTTGAATCAGATTCAAAGCTCACTGCAAACGTCAATATGCTCTCTTCGTACCTGACAAAGAGAGACAGAAGCAAAAGCCACAGGGAAAAAGCCGGGCAGCTTGAGCAAATAGTCTTTGACAAAAAACAGGGAGAAAAAGACAACGCACCTCTTGCAAAAGAACTGAAGACAAGAATAAGAGAAGCTGTAAAACTTCTCATCCCTGCTGAAATTTCTGCAGAAGAGAAGGCCTTTATCCATGCTTTCTACACAGCCATGGAAGACTACTACAACGCAGTAATTGAGAAAAAGAGGGAAATGAACACGGTAAGCTTCTCAGATGTCATGCAGATGGCCCTGAGAATCCTCACCGACAGCAGAAATATAAGAGATTCCTATAAAGAGCGCTTTAAATACATAATGGTGGACGAGTTTCAGGACAACAACGACAACTACAGGCAGCTTATCTACCTCTTAAGCGAGAAAGAAGGTCTCTTTACACAAGGCATTCCGGCCCCAGAGGACCTTACAGAAGGCAAAATCTTCCTTGTAGGAGATGAAAAACAGAGCATCTATCGTTTCCGCGGTGCAGACGTATCGGTTTTCAAGCGCATGCAGGAAGAAATCAAAAAGGCCGGCGGCAAAATGATTGAACTTGAAACAAACTTCAGAACCGAGCCGCGCCTGCTTCAGGCCTTTAACACAATCTTCTCCCGAGTCATGGCCCCGGGAGACGTATCCTACGACTTTGAAGCGCGCTTTAAGCACCTGAAAGACCGTGGAAATGAGAACGTAAAACCGCGCCTGATTATCCACACAGTAGAAGCATCAGAGGACGAAGAGCCTGAATACCCCCTGGCAGACGCTGCAGCAAGTGAGGCTTACAACATTGCCGCCCTGATAAAGAACATGGCCGGCAACCCTCAGTACTCTGTTTGCGTAAAAGGCGTAGTCCGCGCCCCTGAGTACAACGACTTTGCCATACTCTACAGCAGCGCCTCCTCACAAAGCGACTACGAGAAAGCCCTTCGCCTAAGTGGCATCCCATACACAGTTGAGGAATCACGATCTCAGACCAGGGAAGCCCTGGTCAATGACTTCTACTCCCTCCTTCAGCTTTGTATCTACATTAACGACAGCATAAGTTTCTCAGCCTTCATTAACGGCCCTCTCTCTGACGGTGCTTCCGCTTCCCCGGACTGTCTCAGCGAATTTGATAAAAAGACAATAGATACTGTAAAGGCCATCCTCTCTGAAGACGGTCTTGCAGAAGCTGTCTCATGGATCTGGAATAAAGCCTACAGGCCCTTTATCATCTCAAACCCCGCAAACCAGGTTTACGAGGAACACTATCTTTGGCTTTATTCTCTTGCAGTTGACTTTGAGAAAACAGGCAAGGGCCCGTCCCAGTTCCTTTCCTACCTCAGACCATTTATAGATGACTCAGAAGGAAGCTCTTCAAAGGGCAGGGAAGTGAAAGTTCTCAGAACTGAAGCCTCAGGTGTCTCGCTTATGACAGTCCACAAATCCAAGGGCCTTGAATTTCCGATTGTTATTCTCGCGGGAATGGATACAACTCCAAGAGGTCCCCAATCAGATTTGAGCTTTATTTACAGAAATTCAAACCTTCTTCTCCCCGTAGTCTTTGGAGACAACAAGCTTCCTAAAGACCCTGTTTCCTTCCTCGGTCTCGGTACGGAGAAGATGGAGGCAGAAGCAGAGCTTAAGAGACTTTTCTACGTAGCTGCAACAAGAGCCGAGTGCCACCTGGTACTCAGTTATACCTTCAAGCAGGACAGGGGCGTGTGCCTGAAAAGCCTTTTAAACAGCACTATCTCAGATACAGATGTTCAGCAGGAGTTATCTGACATACTTGAAAAAGTTACAACTGTCCAGATTGAAGAGCGTCAGATGTACTCCTATGGGCGCCTGGACAAGCAGAGAATTGAAAAGTGCAGAGCATGGTATGAGAATGCTGAAGATATTAATGTAGACTACAGCAGAAGGGAAATAGCTGTTACAAATCTCATTACTCGCCCTGAAGGTCTTTCCAAAGAACCTCTTAAAACCCTTAACAGCGACAGCATAATCAGAAAGTACAGCATTCAGACTGACTTCGGAACACTTGTCCACGGCATAATCGAGTCTCATATTAAAAAGGTAGAAGAACCTGAGTTTGAAACAGAGAACACTGAAATAACAGAAAGTGAAATTAAAACACTTAAGGCAGATGCAAGAACTCTCGCTTATGCCTTCATTTCAAGTGAACTTTATAAAAAGATTAAAGACAGTGGCATGAAAATTGAGTCTGAAAAGGCTTTCATGTACTACGACAGTGACAGAAAAGAAACGGTTGAAGGTGTAATAGACCTTCTGACTTACAACGACGAAAAGGCTGTAATCTACGACTTTAAGACGGACAGCTTCAAGAATCCTCTTGAGCATAAGGAGCAGCTTGGAGTCTACGAGAAGGCGGTAAAGAGCATCTGGGAAGAAAAACTTGTCTCAACAGAGGTTCTCTATCTTCGCGAATTGCTTTAGAATCATGGCAACTATGAAGAAGCTTTATATTGAAAATCTCGGTTGTGCCAAAAACCAGGTAGACGCCGAGGTCATGGCCTACACCCTCAGAAATACCTACACACTTACAGAAGAAGCAGATGATGCAGATCTGATTCTTGTTAACACCTGCGGCTTTATTGAAAGTGCAAAAGAAGAATCACTGACTACCTTCTTCACACTGAGAAACGACTATCCTGATAAGAAAATCATTCTCTCAGGCTGCCTTGCTCAGCGCTATGCAAATGAACTTTCTGAAGAACTGAAAGAAGCCGACGCAATCTTCGGCAACAGGGACCTGAGAAAAATCAGGGACCTGGCAGAGGCCTTAAACACAGAGACAAAAACAACAAAACCTCTCTGCATGGTCCCCGAATATCCGGACCCGATGGAAGAAGATGATACAAGAGACCATCTGTTTACCTTCCCGGGTTCTGCCTATCTTAAGATTTCTGAAGGCTGTAACCACTGCTGTTCATACTGCGCCATCCCTGTTATAAGAGGCCCGCTTAGAAGCCGCCCCATGGAGGCTATCCTTAAAGAGGCTAAGCGCCTTATTGACAGTGGCATTAAAGAGCTTAACCTCATAGCCCAGGATTTAAGTGCCTATGGCTGGGACTGGGACAAGGTAAGTCACTTTGAAGAGCTCTTGGACAAACTCTGTGCTCTTGAAGGGGACTTTAAGATAAGAATGCTCTACATTCATCCTGACTGGATGACTGACCGAATAATTGAGTGTGTAAAACGCAATGAGAAAATTCTTCATTACTTTGACATACCTTTCCAGCACGCAAGTGCCCCCATCCTTAAGAGTATGGGAAGAACAGGAGATCTGAACTCCTACATAGCTCTTATTGAAAAAATCAGGAAAAACATCCCGGATGCTGTAATTAGAACCACTCTCATGCTCGGCTTCCCGGGAGAGACGGAAGAGGACTACCGTGAGCTTGTCACATTTACAAAAATTTGCCGCTTTAACTGGATGGGATCTTTTGTCTATTCAAGAGAAGAGGATACCAGAGCCTTTGACATGACAGATGAGAAGACCCATGAGGAGTTGTCCAAAATCTCAGACAAGAGGCAGAAAAAGCTTCAGAAAATTCAGGAAAAGATTACTGAAGAAAAGCTTCAGGACTTTGTGGGAAATGAATACAGCGTATTAATTGAAGAACTGATTTCCGGTGAGGATCTTGCCATAGGCAGAATCTACAGCCAGGCTCCTGAAGTAGACGGCCTTACGGTTGTCATGGGGCGCAACATGGTTCCGGGAAACATCTATAAATGCAGAATCACAGCTGTACGTGACGTGGACCTGGAGGCTGTAAAAATTGACTAACAACCTCTTTCAGACAGAAAAATCATCAGAGCTTCTGAAGGGCCTGAACGAGCAGCAGAAGGAAGCTGTTCTCATAAATGAAGGTTCCCTTCTTGTTTTTGCAGGCGCCGGTAGCGGGAAAACACGCGTCATTACAACCAAAATAGCCTACGCCATAGAAAACAAAATAGTTAAACCCTATCAGATTCTTGCCGTCACCTTTACAAACAAGGCCTGCCGCGAGATGAAGGACCGTGTAACATCGATGGTCGGTGAAGAGCTATCCTCAAAGACAGTAATTCGGACCTTCCACTCCCTCGGCGCCTGGATTCTCAGAGTCTACGGAGAGCGCCTTGGCATACCCGCAGGCTTTACCATCTACGACGACACCCAGACCCTGTCTCTTCTGCGCCAGTGCTATCCGGAAAAGAACGCCGAAGAATGCAAGGCCGCAGCACACGAAATAGGACTGGCCAAAGAACGCGGGATAAGCATCCCTGCAGAATACAACAAATACGAAGAAGCTCTTGCCCGTTCGGGAAATGTAGACTTCGGGGATCTCATAGTCAAATCCATACGTCTTCTTTCCGAAAACGAAGATATCCGTGAAAAGGTCCAAAACCGTTTCAAATACATCCTTGTTGACGAGTATCAGGACACCAACCCGTCCCAGCTCGCTCTTTTAAAGCTTCTCAGAAGCCCCGACGGCTTTATCTGTGTAGTAGGAGATGACGACCAGAGTATCTACAAATTCCGCTGTGCAGATGTAAAAACCATCCTCTCTTTCCCCAAGGTCTTCCCCGGCACAAAAACAGTTGTGCTTGGCAAGAACTACAGGTGCTCAAAGAGCATACTGCGTGTAGCGAGGGACGTAATAGACCACAACAAGGGCCGTCAGGTAAAGGATCTTCAGAGTGCAAACGACGAGGGAGAAAAACCGGAGCTGAGAATCCTTCCAACAGCCATGGATGAGGCTATCTCAGTTGCAGAGGACATTCTTGCAGATAAAAAGTACAGCTATTCAGAGACAGCCATTCTGTACAGGACAAACGCCCAGAGTAACACATTTGAAGATGCACTTCGCTACCGCGGCATTCCCTACCATGTTGTAGGAGACGTTTCATTTAGCAGAAGAGAGGAAATTCAGGACAGCGTTGCCATCCTGCGTTTAATTCTTAACCCCAGGGACTCCGTTGCCTTTGAACGTCTTGTTTCAAAAACAGTTGCAGGTGTTGGTAAAACAACCATTGCAACAATAATAGATGCTTCAACAGCCACTGGCTCAGATCTCTTTGACACTCTTTCAGCTCTGTTATCATCTCAGACCATAAAGGGCCGTGGCGGTGCAGCACTTACAGGGTTCTTAAATCTCTACCGAAACGCCACAAAGACAGTCGGTACTGTCTCCAATAAGAAATTCATGCAGTCTCTTGTTCTTGATTTCGGAATTGTTGCTCTCTACAAGGAGCGTGATGAAAAGGAAAAGCTTAAGGACTCAAACCGTGTTGAAAACATCAGACAGCTCATGCTGAAGTTTGATTTTGAAGATTATGCAAACGACCTTGAGGGCCTGGTGCGCTTTGTTGAGGACTACAGTCTTGAACCTTCAGACAATCCTGAAGAGGAAGAGAAGGGCGTAACTCTTATGACCATGCACAGAACAAAGGGTCTTGAGTTTGACAGAGTCTACGTTACAGGGCTTGAGCAGCGGATCTTCAACGGAAGAAGTTTTTCACTTTCAAAGGAAGATGAGGAAGAAGAAAGGCGCCTGTGCTACGTAGCTTTCACCCGTGCAAGGCACCGCCTGGTTTTAACATGTGCTGCCCAGAGGTCTCTTTTCGGTTCCATGTACTACGACGAGCCTGTCTCATTCGTAGATGAGATTGAAAGCGACCATATAATTAAAAATGACAAGCGTGGTTTCCAGTCACGTCTTAAGAGCAAGCCCTTCATGCCTGATGTAGGAAGCGGCAGATACTACAACGACGGATACAAGACTTACAGCGGTTACGGCGGCTACAACAAGAGAATCTTAAACTCAGCTCCATCCTCCTCAGGCTACATAAAAGCCGGGCGCGATAGATATGACGACTGGACACCCCCTGTATCCAAGCCAAAAGTCACTTTGGTTAAGAAGAATACAGAGGCTAAACCCAGTACCGGTGCAATCAAATTTGAGGTGGGTGAGCGCGTTAAGCATGCCATGCTCGGACCGGGGACCATAACAGCAATTAAAAAGTTCGGTACTAAGGATATAGTTACTGTTACCTTCGACAGCAACAAGATGGGAACTTATATTAAAGATAAGTTTGATTTTGAGAAGCTGGACTGACTTGACTAAAATTGCCCTGAGAATATATTATGCACTCTGTGCGTCTTCCTGACGTTTGCCGGCCATGGATAAATTTCCCTTTCCCACAATCCTAAAGCCAGTAAACAGATAGTAGAACACAAAATACAGATTAAGGTGTTTCACATGAGAACTATTTATGTAAAACCGCAGAAGAACTGGTATGTAATTGACGCAGAGGGCAAAGAGCTCGGCCGTGTTGCAGTTGCAGCTGCCAACATTCTTCGCGGAAAGAACAAACCGGAATATATGCCTAATGAAGACATGGGTGACTATGTAATCATTATTAATGCAGAAAAAGCTGCACTTACAGGAAACAAGGCTCAGGACAAGATGTACCGCCGTGTTTCAGGTTATGCAGGTGGAATGAAGGAAGAGAACTATCTTGAGACAGTTGCAAGAAAGCCGACCTATCCTATGGAACATGCAATTAAGGGTATGCTTCCAAAGGGATCTCTCGGACGCAAGATTTTCACAAACCTTCATGTCTATGCTGGCAGTGAGCATCCGCATGCTGCACAGAAACCCGTTCAGGTTGAAATCTAAGAGGTACTGATATGGCTAAGAAAGAAACAGAAAAGAAAAACATCAATCTCGGTCAGGGTACCGGACGCAGAAAGACAGCAACCGCTCGTGTTTATCTTCGCGAGGGTAGCGGTAAGATTACAGTTAACGGAAGAGAGCTTGAAGAGTACTTCAAGGATCCTCTTTGCGTATTTATGGTTAAGCAGCCGCTTGATGTCACAGACTCACTTACAAAGTATGATATTGTTATCACAGTAGCAGGTGGTGGTCAGAGTGGTCAGGCCGGTGCATGCCGCCATGGTATTGCAAGAGCTCTTGTTGCTGAGAACGAAGCTAACAAGAGTGTTCTCCACACAAACGGTTTCCTTACAAGAGACCCGAGAATGGTCGAGAGAAAGAAGTACGGTCAGCGTGGTGCAAGACGCCGCTTCCAGTTCTCAAAGAGATAATCTGCAAATGGCAATTATCAGACAGTCACAGTTTTCTGTGGCTGTTTTTTTTGCCTTTATATACAATAATATTTATATATGACCGAAAATCAGAAGAACTGCATTGAACAGGCTCTGCGCTTTCTGGACCTCAGGGAACACAACAGGGCTGAGCTTAAAATAAAACTCAAAAACAAAGGCTATGATGAAAAAGTCTGTGAGGATACGCTTAATTTTCTGACAGAGGAGGGCTCTTTAAATGAGGAGCGCTACATACGTGCCTTTGTCCGCTCAAATAATAAAAGACACCCTGAAGGAAAGATCATTATTTCCCAGCGTCTTGCCCAGAAAGGGGCTGACAGAAACACAGTGAGGGAAGTTCTGGATGATATATATACAGAGGAATATATAACAGAGCTTACCAGGGCGGCTGCAGAGAAACTGAGAAAGAAAGGTAAGGCTACAGACTCCCAGACTCTAAAAGCCCTTCTATATAAAATTGGGTTGAGCGATAAATACTTGTAAAAAGAATATCTAACGGATAAACTTATAAGGCTGATAAAAACTTAATTCTAATTAAGGAGAAAAAAATAATTATGAGCATGATTGATTTTATCGAAGCAAGAGAAATTCTTGATTCACGCGGAAATCCGACTGTTGAAGTTGATTGCTATCTTGAAGACGGTTCATTTGGCCGTGCAGCTGTTCCAAGCGGAGCATCCACTGGTGTTCATGAAGCAGTTGAGCTCAGAGACGGAGATAAAAAACGTTTCGGTGGTAAGGGTGTTCTTCAGGCAGTTAAGAACGTTAACGAGATTATCGGACCCGAACTTGAGGGCATGGATGCACTCGATCAGGTAGCTGTTGACCATGCAATGCTTGAACTTGATGGAACTCCAAACAAGGGCAAGCTTGGTGCTAACGCTATCCTCGGTGTTTCAATGGCTGTTGCAAGAGCTGCAGCTGACTATCTTGGTCTTCCCCTTTATAAGTACCTCGGTGCTTATCACTCATGTGTTCTTCCTGTTCCAATGGCAAACATTCTCAACGGTGGTGCACACAGTGACAACAAGGTAGACTTCCAGGAATTCATGGTTATGCCAATCGGCGCTTCTTCAATCAGAGAAGCTGTTCGCTGGACAAGTGAAGTATTCCAGAACCTCAAGGCTGTCCTTAAGGGCCGCAAGTACAACACAGGCGTTGGTGACGAGGGTGGTTTCGCACCTGACCTTCAGTCAAACGAAGAAGCTCTTGAAGTAATTATGGAAGCTATCAAGAACGCCGGTTATACAACTGGTCGTGACGGAGACTTCATGATTGCTCTTGACCCTGCAACAAGTGAACTTTATGACGAGAAGACAGGTCTTTACGAGCTTAAGTGGACTACACACGAGAAGCTTACATCTGCACAGATGGTTGATCTCTGGGAGTCTTGGGTTAACAAGTATCCTATCATTTCTATTGAAGATGGTATGGCTGAAGACGACTGGGAGGGCTGGAAGCTCCTCACAGACAGAATCGGCGACAGAGTACAGCTTGTTGGTGATGACCTGTTTGTTACAAATCCTGAGAGACTTCAGATGGGTCTTGATAAGAAGGTTGCTAACTCAATCCTTATCAAGGTTAACCAGATTGGTACTCTCACAGAAACATTCGAAGCTATTGACCTTGCAAAGCGCAACGGTTACACAGCTGTTGTTTCACACCGCTCAGGTGAGACAGAGGACAGCTTCATTGCTGACCTGGTAGTCGCTCTTGAGACTGGCGAGATCAAGACCGGTTCTATGAGCCGCTCAGACCGTCTTGCCAAGTACAACCAGCTTATGAGACTTGAAGACGAACTTGGAGATACAGCCAAGTACGCTGGCCGCAAGGCTTTCAGAGTCCTGTAAGATGCAGCCTGAATCAGAAGTAGGGCTGCTTGCGTAAAGCAGCCCTAAACATAGTGGTTCAGCAGAAAAATGTTGTAAATTACTTAACATGCGACATTATGTATTTGAAAAAATAAAAATACATACTTGTAAAAATGTATTGTAATTCTATACAACATTTGTATATATTTGTAACAGTTCAAGAATTACAAAAAATTTGTCAAAAAAAGTGTAACTTTTATGGCTTAAATGTTGTTTTTCTTGACAGTTAAACCTCGCATTGTTAAAATGTGGGGCGTATAACGAGAAAAAAAGGGACAAAGCTGGTCTTGGGCCAGCCCCGAAATTATTGGAGGAAGTATGAAAAAGGTATTAGTAGTACTTTTAATCGCGGTGCTGGCAATTGGTGCAGTATTTGCTGATTCTTCAAGCTTTACAGGAGAGCT
>JAILPZ010000074.1 GCA_024699225.1 Sphaerochaetaceae bacterium | reverse complement strand
ATCATGTCGGGCGTCCAGAACTCCATTCTGTTCATGAGAACCTCAGAAAACCGGTGTACAGACCTTATACTCTGATTTTCCCACATTTACCGTGTTCACGGCAACATTTATTGAATAGAGTTGTTTCAGAACTTCCTCTGTCAGAACGTCAGAAGGTTTACCGTCTGCAATAATGGAGCCTTCCTTCATGGCTATCACACGGCTTGCATACCTGTAGGCCTGGTCGGGATTATGGGTTGAGATTAACATGGTATAGCCCTTGTCCCTCAGCTGAAGAACCCTCTGCATGACACGGAAGCTGTTTCCAAAGTCGAGGTTTGCAGCCATCTCATCCATAACAAACAGAGATGCATCCTGAACTATTGCACGGGCTAAAAGCATAAGCTGCCTCTCGCCTCCGGAGATCTTCATGCTTCCGCGTTCACTGAGATTTCTGATTCCCAGTTCATCCATTACCTTAAGAGCCTTTTCAGTGTGTTCCTTCCCCGGCATTTCAAAAACTCCGAGCTGGGATGTAACGCCCATAAGAACGCTGTCCAGCACAGTGTGGTTGAAAACAGGATTGTAGCTCTGGGGGATGTAGGCTAATAGTTTTGAAAGCTCCTGACGCTTGTAGCTCAGAGTGCATTTTCCGTTAATCAGAACTTCACCTTCTGTGGGTTTGAGAAAACCCAGAAGACACTTGAACAGGGTACTCTTACCCACCCCGTTCGGACCGAGAATAAAGATTATCTCGCCGTCTCCGGCTGAGAAAGAGAGGTTTGAAAGAATTTGAGGACCCGTATGTCCATAGGCAAAGGAGAGGTTTTTTACTTCAAGATTCACTTGCACTTCCTCCCTTGACTATCAGGTAGATAAAGGCCGGCGCACCAATTAGGCTTGTAAGTATTCCAAGAGGAATTTCTGAGGTGGCAACTGTACGTGCTATGTTGTCAGTGAGCATGAGAAAGGCCGCTCCGGCTATGGCAGAAGACGGGATGAGGCGTCTGTAGTCCTGACCGAAAACAAGACGGCAGCAGTGGGGTATTACCAGGCCTATCCACCCTATCATTCCGCTTATGGCAACACTTGCAGATGTCATGAGTGTTGCACAGATAATCACAACAAACCTCAGCGTTGCTGTTTCTATTCCCATGCTTCTTGCCTCTGCCTCTGAGACTGTAAGAAGATTTATTCTCCACCTCAGAAGAACTATGGGGATAAGGCCTAAGAGTATGGGAACTGCAGAAAGAAGAAAATCCCTGTTCTTTACTGAGCTTAAGGAGCCCATCAGCCAGTATGTTATGGCAGGAAGCTGGTTGTTCTGATCCGCAACAAGCTTGATAAAGCTCGTACCGCTCTGAAAAAGAGAACCAACCACTATTCCTGAAAGAACCAGGGCAAGCGTGGTTTTAATCTTGCTGAGGCGTGATATGACGTAGGTAAGCATGACTGCAGACAGGCCGCAGAGGAAGGCAAAGAGCGTTATGGTGTAGTACGAGGCTCCTATGAAAATAGCAAGAGCTGCTCCAAACCCAGCTCCTGTGGAAGCTCCCAGAAGATCCGGGCTTACCATGGGGTTTCTGAACATACCCTGAAATGAAGCACCGGCAACAGATAAGGCTGCCCCTACAAGAGCTGCACAGGCAATTCTTGGAAGTCTTACGTTCAAAACTATAGTCTGAGCCTCTACGCTCCAGGTTGTGTTCAGGCAGAAATGGTTTGCCGTGACAGCCCTGATTAAAGCATCCGAGAGAATTCTGACAGTTGCACCTATGCTGATTTTATAGCGTCCGAGAAGGAATGAGGTGATGAAAACTGTGAGAGCCAGGATTATCAGGGCAGCGAACCTTCTGCCGTACTTCTTTTTTTCCATTAAAGAGCCTTTGAAAGCATCTGAGATACTTCTGAATCTGTAAGACTGTAGTTCCAGAACAGGCTGTAATACTCTTTTACAACTTCTTCAAGACTGTAAGTGTAGTACTGGGGGTATACAAGCTTTCCCATGTACCACATTCCGAGAAGCATGTTAATTGACGGAGGACCGCTGAGCCAGTTGTACGGAAGATCAGGTATCTCGTAGTACTTCTTATCCTTTACTGCTCTGAGGTTTGCCCATACAGGGTCTGTTGAGACACTGTCGTAGATACTACCCGCTGCAAAGACAATTAAATCAGGATCTGCATTGTAAAGCTGCTCGGCATTTATTATGTTACCGCCGCCCTTGTTACTTACCTTCTCAAGCACAACTGCATTTTCAGCTCCCGTTAAATCAAGAACCTGGGCCTGAGTTGAGCCTTTGGCGTTTGTGCCAAGTCCGTCTGAACCGCTTGTGTAGAGAACTGAGACCTTCTCGTCTTCCTTTATCTTTGCACTGTTCTCTTCTGCCATGGCAATGGTCTTTTCTGTAAACTGAGCCAGGTCTTCACCGCGTTCTTCTTTCCCGTCCAGTATGCTTCCCAGGGTTCTGAAGGCCTGGGCCATGTGCTCAAGGTTTCCCTCAATAAAGATGCATGGAATTCCAATCTGAGCCTGAAGAGCATCCAGATCTTCCTTAATTGAACTCTTGTAGTCTCCTATATCAATGAGAACCTGGGCTCCGGTTTTAATAAGCTCCTCGTAGTTTACTGTTGATTTTGAGCCGTAGAGGCTTCCTGTGGCAGGAAGAGTTGAAAGAACCTGGGGCAGATACTTCATCTGAGCTTCTGACGGAGTTGAGTTTACGTTACACATGTATTCAGGTGCAATTGCAGCAAAGTACATGGTAGCTACTGCTCCGGAGGGAGCTGCCTTTGTTATATTTGCAGGAAGTTCAACTGTTCTTCCGCAAGAATC
>JAILPZ010000031.1 GCA_024699225.1 Sphaerochaetaceae bacterium | reverse complement strand
CCTCGTTATATTGGATTCTGGCTCCGCTGATTGTGGCCTCATTCTTCTTATCTTCAAGTTCAACCCAGCCGTCGGAGAGAAGGGTCTTTTCCTGGCGGTCGTAGAAGACATTGCTCGAAGAGAGCGAAATCTCTCTCTCCTTGTCCAGTACAGATACGTTTCCGTCGCAGCGTACAAAGCGGTAGTCCTCTCCATAGAGGAGAATCTGATCGGAGGTAAGTTCTATGTTCTCAGATGTGACTCCGGCGCCCTGGGTAAGGGATACTGTCCTGTTTCCGTCCTCAAGGCTGACGGAGGTTCTTCCTCCGTGGAAGGTGATGGGGGTGGCAGAGAGGGGCAAAAAGAGGGTAAGAAGCAGCAGAATAAGCGCTGTTTTTTTATTCACCTTCAAACCTCCCCTCAATGATTCTATCAAATTCATAACTGTTCCTGTTTATATTAGCAGAAAAACCCTCGGCTGTGATTGTGTTTTCTTCTTCAAAAACAACGGTTACCGTACCGTCTGAAGCAATGGTTTTATCCTCGTCGTTCCAGATAACTTCTTCGGCACTAATTCTTGCCTCATCCTCACTGTTAAACAGCTCAACATTTCCGCTCAGATAAATCTCCTCTTCGTTGTATGAGTGTCCGCTTGAGCAGCTTCCGGAGAGTTTTCCGTCTTCCTGAGAAAAGCTCAGATTCTCAAAGATTACCTCTGAAGTGCTGTTGTAAACGGTGATTTTATCTGCGCTTATTATCAGCGGGCTGTTGTCCGGGCGGCCGAAAACGTATGTTGCGTTTTCCATGATTATGTCCGGAAGGATGCCTGAAGACTCAATTGCCTCCATGTCTGCCTTCCTGCAGGATGTGACAGATATGAGTAAAAGAGAGAAAAACAAAATTACAGACAGCGTTTTTCTGTACATGAGGTAAGTCTATACCAAATGGCTTCTATTGCAAAGCAAGTGAAATAGGGATAAATTCTCTAATGTATGAAAGTTCTTTTTCTTGGAGAGATAGTCGGACGCTGCGGAATTGGTGTTATTAAGAACACAATTAAGAATCTCCGCACTACAGAGACTGAAAAATTCGGAAAACTCGATTTTGTTGTTGCAAACGCTGAGGGCGCTACGGGCGGTTACGGCTGCGGCTTGAACAACGCTCTTTCTCTGCACCATATGGGAATAGATGTTCTTACCCTTGGTGAAAAGGCTTTCTACAAGATAGACATGGTTGAGGGAATCTCAAAGCATGACAGAATTCTCCGTCCTGCAAACTACCCGGAAGAGGCTCCGGGACGCGGTGTGCGCCACTACAGCACCAGCGGCGGCTACAGAGTCTGCGTTATAAACATTCTGGGAATGATGGGCTTTCAGAATCCGCACCTGAACAACCCGTTTCTCTTTGTTGAAAACATTGTAAATAAAGCTCTTGAGGAAACTCCTCTTGTTTTTGTTGTTTTCCACGCACAGGCTACGGCAGAGAAGCTTTCCATGGCCCATCTTCTTAAGGGCAGGGCAAGTGCAGTTGTATGCACACATACAAAGATCCTTACCTCAGATGCCTGCATTCTCGGAGACAAGACAGCCTATATTTCAGATCTGGGCCGCTGCGGTTCAAGTATGAGTGTAGGTGGCTTTGACCCGGCTAACGAGATAGTCAAATACAGAACAGGCGTAAACAACCGCGCCAGAGAGACATGGGAAAGCCCGGAGCTTCAGGGTCTTCTATGTGACTTTGATCCTGTGACCGGAAAGGCTCTGAGTGTTGAGACTGTACGCATGCCTGTAGATGTCAACCCGCTGAAACAGACCTACTAAAAGTTTGACTTGAGTTTTGCGTCACACTCCTGCAAAAGATCTCTTATCTTCAGATGCTGCGGGCAGGCAGCTTCGCACTTTCCGCATTTTATGCATTCAGAGGCACTGTGGCCTTCCTTTTTGATAATCCTGTAGTAGTAAACGCTGTTCCAGTCGTTAAAGAGCATGTTGTTGTTTCTGCATGAAAAGATTTCAGGAATGGGAATCTGTTTCGGACAGCCTGAAGTGCAGTAGCTGCAAGCAGTACACGGTATAACATCCTTGCCCCTGAGCGTTTGAGCAACCTTAAAGAGTTCGGATTTCTCCTCCTCAGTGATAGGTTTGAAGGCCTTCATGGTTTTAACATTATCTTCCATCATGTCCATGTTTCCCATGCCGGAGAGCACTGCAAGAACATTCTTATGGGAAGCTGCAAACCTAAGTCCGTAGCCTGCGTTGCTGTAGGTCTCTCCTGTCTTTGCCCTGAGGCTGTCTAAGATCTTCTCTCCTTCGTCCGGAAGTTTTACAAGAGAACCGCCCTTAAGAGGCTCCATGATAAAGACACCCTTGTTGTATTTTTCACAGACTTCATAGACCTTTTTGCTCTCAACTGAGGCACTGTCCCAGTCAAAATAGTTAAGCTGAATCTGAACTACCTCAACTTCAGGATGGTCTGTGAGAATCTTCTCTAAAAATGAGGCCTTGTCGTGAAATGAGATTCCAAGATGCCTGATTTTTCCCTCCGCCTTGAATTTCAGAGCCTCCTCGTAGGCCTTGCACTTCTGGTACTTCTCATAGTTGTTTCTGTCCTGGGCATGCATGAAGTAAAAATCAAAGTAGGGCACGCCGCAGATTTCAAGCTGGCTTTCAAAGAACGGCCTTATATCCTCATTTGTCTTAAAATAGTCGTCAGACAGCTTGTCTGTGAGCATGAAACTCTCACGCGGATATCTGGATGTAAGACACTCTTTTATGGCCGGTTCGCTTAGCTGGTTCATGTAGCCGTGAGCTGTGTCAAAATAGTTAAAGCCATTATCCATAAAGAAATCTACCATCTTTATGAATTCTTCATTCAGTACGGTCTTTCCCTTTCTGGGAAGTCTCATACATCCAAAACCCAGTTTGCCTTTAATTCTGTAGTCTGTCATGCGGCAAATTATAACACAGAAAAACTTGACGTACAGCCTTCGGCGGAAGGACAATTTAAGTATGAAAAAGAATATTCTGGTTGTTGACTGCTGCATAAGAAAGGAAAAATCTGCAACAGCCAAGATGCTTGAAGCCTATCTGGTAAAATACTGTAAGGGCGACAGCATAGAAAGGCTGAGACTCTACGATATGCCTCTTAAGCCTCTTCTTCTTGAAGAGCTTGAAAAGCGGGACGCTCTTTTACTTGAGAAAAAATATGATGATCCGTTTTTTGACCTTGCCCGTCAGGCAAGGGATGCAGATCGCATTGTTTTTGCAGCTCCGTTCTGGGACATGTCTTTCCCGTCCCTTCTTAAAGTCTACATAGAGCGCATATGCGCAAGCGGAATTACATTCTCATCCACTGCAGAAGGCGGCCTTCAGGGCCTGTGTAAGGCAGATAAGTTTGTCTACATCTCAAGTTGCGGCGGCTATGTGAGAGGAGAGAACGAGGGAGCGCGCTACATAAGATGTGTGGGGCAGAAACTTCTCGGAGTAAAAGAGACTGAGGAGTTTATAATAGACGGCCTGGATGTAGATCCGTCTCAGCGAGAAAACCGTCTGAACAGTGAAATCAGGAGGCTTTTCCCGTGACAGCGTTCACAGAGCAAATAGCCTCAATCCTTCCTCATAAAGACCATCTTTTTGTCTGCTTTACAGGCGGTGGCGGAAAGACTTCTGCCATAAAGGCCCTTGGCTCCTACTTCAAAGCGGAGGGCAAGAGTGTCCTTATAACAACTACAACAAAATTTCAGAACCCTCTTAACTACCGGTGGGACGCAGACTACACCTTCACCGACAGTGAGGAAATCCTCAGTTTCACAAGCAGAAGCCGAAGCAGAAGCAAAAACAGTGCCATTACTGTGGTTTTCGGAAAGTACTACAGCCCTGAAAAGCTCTGCAGCCCGGACATTAAGACTCTTGAAAAGCTGAAGGACAGCTTTGATGTAATTTTATGCGAGGCAGACGGGTCCAGGGGACTTCCGTTTAAGGTTCACAGTGAAAGAGACCCCGTTATCCCGCCTTTTTGTGACTTTACCGTTTCCGTTCTGGGAGCAGGCGGAGCCCTGAAAGATGTCCCTGATGTGACTTTTGGCCTTGAGAACCTCAAAAAATCAGAGAAGATCCCTGAGAAGGCAGATGAAAGTCTTCTGTCACTGCTTCTCTGCGACCCTCAGGGTATTCTAAAAGGAACAAAAAAAGGAAAAAGGGCTGTTCTGGTTAATCAGATGGACTTAACTACAACAGAGCAGGCCTATATATTTTTAATTACTAAATGGCCATCTGACTGTGATATAATATATGCGTCAGTACTGGAAAACAGTATTTACTACCCGACTCAGGATGTTAAGAAATGAATTCATATAGAGAAATGTTTAAGTCCTGCGCCGTTGTAATACGCGGTGCAGGGGATCTTGCCACGGGCGTTGCCATCCGTCTTTTCAGATGCGGCTTCCCGGTAATAATGCTTGAAATAGAAAAACCTACAGTAATAAGGCGCACCGTATCCTTTGCCCAGGCCGTTTTTGACGGAGAGACAGAGGTTGAGGGAGTGCGCGGTGTTCTTACAGAAGCTAAATGGGCTCTCTCTGAGGCCTGTAACGGCAGTGTTGCAGTTGTCTGTGACCCGGATGCAACAGCCATAGAGACCATTAAGCCAGCAGTTGTGGTAGACGCCATTTTAGCCAAGAAAAACCTAGGCACTACAAAGGACATGGCTGATTTTGTCGTGGCTCTGGGACCCGGTTTTACGGCAGGCGTTGACTGTCATGCAGTAGTTGAAACCAAGCGCGGGCACAACCTTGGCCGCGTAATTTACAGCGGCAGTGCAGAGCCTAATACCGGAGTTCCGGGAATAATCGGCGGTTACGGTATAGAGCGCGTTATGAAGAGCCCTGCAGAGGGAATTTTCAGAAGCGTAGCCAGAATAGGGGATATAGTTGCTCCGGATGCAGTAATAGCCTACGTAGGTGAAACTCCCGTAGTAACAACAATAGGCGGTAAGGTCCGCGGCATGCTGATGGACGGCCTTAGGGTCCCGGTGGGCTTTAAGGTAGCCGACGTAGACCCGAGGGGTAAGGAAACCGACCACACAAGTTGCTCGGATAAGGCCATGGCCATAGCAGGAGGCGTTCTTGAAGCTGTTCTGCACCATCTTGCAGGTGAACAGTAAATGAAGAGAATCTACCTGGACAACAGCGCAACATCCTACCCGAAAGCCCCTTCCCTGGGTGCGGTCCTCTCTGACTACATAGAAAACAGCTGTGTGAACATAAACCGCACAGAAAGCTCACTTTCCTACGAAAACTTTGAATTTCTATACTCACTGAGAGAAAACCTCTGCACCCTTTTTGGCTTTGACTGCCCTGAAAGCATAGGCTTTACGCCCAACGTCACGTACGCCATGAACTGGCTGATCAAGGGCCTGCTGTCCCCCTCAGACCACGTAGTTACCACCTCTGTTGAGCACAATGCCGTCATGCGTCCCCTCCAGCAGTCCTCCATTTCTTTCTCCTCCATCCCCTGCGACAGCGCCGGTCGCTCTTTGACAGAGGAGGCTGAAAACCTTATTCAGAAGAACACAAGGGCCTTCATAATCACAGCTGCTTCCAACGTAAGCGGAGCCATTCAGGATGTAAAAGCTCTCTGCACCATAGCCAAGAAGCACAATCTTCTTACTATAGTCGATACAGCCCAGGCTGCCCCGTATATAGATCTGAATATGAAGGAGATGGGAATAGATGCCCTGGCTTTTACAGGTCACAAGGGCCTTCTCGGACCCCACGGTACAGGCGGTTTTCTTTTAAGAAAGGACCTGGCTCTAAGAATTAACCCTCTGGTAAGCGGAGGTACGGGTAGTTTCAGTCACACAATTGAAATTCCGCCGGTTCTTCCCGACCGCTTAAGCCCGGGTACTGAAAACCTTGTGGGTCTGTGCGGTCTTTCACACTCAGTTCAGTACGTTCTTGATAATCTTCAAACAATCAGGGAAAAGAGCCGGACAAACACATCAGAACTCTGTAAAGGTCTGGAAGAAATCTGTAGGGAATTTCCAAAGCACAATCTGAAGATTGTCGGCCCTTCATCAAAGGAGCAGAGAACAGAGGCCATTTCCCTCTATTGCCCGGAGCCGTCTGATCTCAGTGCTTTTCTTCTTGAAAAGTACGGAATTGAGACGCGTGCGGGTCTTCACTGCAGTCCCTGTGCCCACAAGGCTTTAGGGACATTTCCAAAGGGTACAATCAGATTCTCAGCTTCTTCTTTTACAACAAAAGAGGAAATTTCCATTACTCTTGAGGCAGTAAGAGAATTTTTTGCTCTTCAGATTTGACTATCCATATAAAAATAGGTATCTTTGGTCTGTTGATACCGGAACTGTCCGGTTTACTTAGTTTAAATATTTAAAAGAGGATAAATTATGGCAAAACAGCTTCAGTTCAGTGAAGAAGCCAGAAAGTCTCTGGTTTCCGGCGTAGAACAGATCTCAAGGGCCGTCATGACAACCCTTGGACCTAAGGGAAGAACAGTTCTTCTTGATAAGAAGTACGGTGCTCCCATGATTACAAAAGACGGTGTTTCCGTTGCAAAGGAAATTGAGCTTGAAGACCCGTTTGAGAATATGGGTGCTCAGCTTGTTAAGGAAGTTGCTTCCAAGACAAATGATGTTGCCGGTGACGGAACAACAACAGCAACAGTTCTTGCATGGTCTATTACAAAGGAAGGCATGAAGAGTGTTTCTTCAGGCGTAAATCCGATGGGAATCAGACGTGGTATTGATAAGGCTGTTGAGGACGCTGTTGAGTACATCAAGGGCGAGGCCAGGGAAGTTCACGACAAGGAAGAGATTATGCAGGTTGCAACCATCTCTTCAAACAACGACAGCACAATCGGCGAAGAGATTGCAAACGCAATGGAAAAGGTCGGTATGGATGGCGTTATTACTATTGAAGAATCAAAGAACATTGAGACAACTACAGACTTTGTTGAAGGTATGCAGTTTGACCGCGGTTACATTTCAGCTTACTTTGCAAACAACCGTGAGGCCATGACAGCTCTTCTTGAAGATCCGTACATTCTCATCTACGACAAGAAGATTTCCTCCATGAAGGAACTTCTTCCTGTTCTTGAGAAGGTTGTTCAGACTTCAAAGCCGCTTCTCATCATTGCTGAGGATGTTGACGGTGAAGCTCTTACAACTCTGGTTGTTAACTCTCTCAGAGGTACTCTGAATGTTTGTGCAATCAAGGCTCCGGGATTCGGTGACAGAAGAAAGGCCATGCTTGAGGATATAGCTGTTCTCACAGGCGGTCAGGTAATTTCCGAGGAACTTGGAATGAAGCTTGAGGGCACAGAGCTTGCACAGCTCGGAAGAGCAAAGAGCGTTAAGGTTGAAAAGGAAAACACAACAATCATCAACGGTCTTGGAAAGTCTGAGGCTATCAAGGACAGAATTGCCCAGATCAAGAAGCAGATTGCCGATACAACAAGTGACTACGACAGAGAGAAGCTCCAGGAGCGTCTTGCCAAGCTCGCAGGCGGTGTTGCAGTTATCAACGTTGGTGCAGCAACAGAAGTTGAGCTTAAGGAAAGAAAGCACAGAGTTGAAGATGCTGTTAACGCAACAAGAGCTGCTATTGAAGAGGGTGTTATCCCTGGCGGTGGCGTAGCTCTGGTTCAGGCTGCAAAGAAGATGGAAGGCAAGGATCTTTCTGCTCTTACAGATGAAGAGAAGATTGGTTACAAGATTGTCCGCAGAGCTCTTGAAGAGCCTATGCGCCAGATTGCTGAGAATGCAGGCGAAGACGGTTCAATCATTGCTGACAAGTGCAAGAACAGCGATGCAGGCTTTGGCTATGATGCAAACAGCAACAAGTGGGTCAACATGGTCAGCGCAGGTATTATTGATCCTGTTAAGGTCACAAGAAGCGCACTTCAGAACGCAGCAAGCATTGCAGCTCTGATTCTTACATCAGAATGTGCAGTAACTGACATTCCTGCTCCGGAACCGGCCATGCCGGCAGGCGGCGCACCGGGAATGGGCGGCGGAATGTATTAATAATAAGAATACATACAAAGAAGGGGTCACAAAAGTGGCCCCTGATTTTTTTTGACTGATGAATAAATCAATCAGTAGGGGGATATTTGCAGAATATATAGTATGTCTGTCCGTCTTCTATTGTGTCGCCTATCTGAATGTAATAATTCAAATAAGTGCTGTCGGTGGCACTTTCGCTGGAGACAATATGCAAAGATAAAACACTATCCGCGAAAGACACTGCTCTGGAAGTGGCTGTCGATCTCGATAATCCTATATTGCCACTGCTGCTGGCAAATTTTATGTTCTCAACTTTAAAATCTTCGGAATAACAGGTGAAATAAACATCATAACCAAGTTCAGTACCCACCAGATCCTGCCAGGTTTCCGCTGTCGTTGTAAATGTAATTTCACTATCGCCTTCGAAAGAAACTGACGAAAGATTGTCGCTAGATATTATTTTAAAAGTAATGGCCTTTCCGGATACAAGTGCATTAACGCTTCCGTCACAGGAGGCGAGTGTTGCAATAAGAATAATTGAAATAAGGATTAATGTAATTTTCTTCATATGTCTTCCTCCTCTTAAAACTCAAAACTTACGCCGATTTTAGGAAGAATCCTATAATTGACATAGTTTGTATCATCCTTTGATGAGAAGCCGAAAGTCCCCTCGCAGCCTGCAAAGAGATTAAGGTTCTCATTAAGGGCATAAATCGCATCAAGTCCCGTAAGAATTGTAAATGTTTCTGAAACTGTTTCCATGTAAATCAGCGTATCTGTGCCTATACCAGCATGAGCATCAAGACTCCATAAATCGGAAAGATTGTATTCATAACCGATTTCTGCTGAAGCCAGAATATGTGTGAAAGCTTCTTTCCCATCCGGGAGAAGGAATGTATCCCAGAAAAGTCCTGCCTGGGCAAATAGACCTTTTGCAAGCTTTCTTGAATAAGAGACGTTGGCACCTATTCCGTAGGTTGAATTTACAGGATCTACTTCCTCAGTTGAAGAAGTTGATATCTGAAAACCGTAAGGTACAACAGATGCCTTAATTGAATTATCTGCTGCAAAAGCCACACTTGTAAGAAGCACTGAGAGCAGAAAAATTAAAAGTAGTTTTTTCATGTATATAACCCTCCAATAACAACAGTGTTATTCAATTATAACCCTCCTGAGTCGGTTCTTTCAAATTTTTTAGGCAAAACAAAAGCCCTCGCAACATGCGAGGGCCTTCAGAGCAGTTTTTAACAATATTATTTTTTTCTGTCTGACTTTACAAAATATATGGAAGAAACCTCGCCTGTTTCTGAATTTGTAAAATCAACTCTGTAATCAGGTCCTTTCTTTTTCATATCATCAAAGACTACCCAGCCTGAATAGGTTGCTGATGCGGGGATTGATGAGGAGTAGAGAAGACTGCTTTCTATATATTCTATATAAAGGTTGGAGTCTTTTCTTGCGAGATACTTCTGTATGTCAGCCATCATGGAAGCAATAATCTCGTTGCTGTAACTCTGAGAGTTTGTCTTGATCTTGTAAGAGTTGCCGTTTCCAAGACCGAAATTATCACCGTCGAATACCATATCGCCAAGGAAATCAAATAAACTGCCGACTCCTGACCAGAAATTATCTGACTTGTAGGCTTTCTTAGCTTCCTTAAAGTATTCTTCGGCTGTCCAGGAGTTGAGAAGCTTCCATTTTCCGGTTTTAATATTTCCGTAATAGACGGAAATTTCCGTATCAGTGAAGTTGTAAGGTGCTTTATTGGTATTGGTAATAGCAATTGCAGCATAGCACTGCTTGTCCACTACAGGACCACCTGCTGCGTTAATTGTAAGATTCCCATTCTCCAGTGTTGTTAAAGAGCCGTTTTCAGGCATGACAAATTCATCCCCTGTGGTTGTAACGGCAACCAGATTCGGTGAAGTTGATTTACAGCTGACTGCTGTGAATATAAGTAAAATAGTAAGACTGATAAAAATAGCTTTTTTCATTTTGACTCCATCCTCTGTTTGAGAGTATACAGCATTTAACGAAAAGAATCCTGAATAATAAACATTTATATCCATTATGTTTTTTAAACAAACAAAGGAAACAGATGAACACTTGCCACAATTTTCATATCAGTATATCTTTACATTAAAATCGCTAATTATTGTGAGGTGAATATGTTTTCATTAATTACACTTATGGGAAGCACAGTTTCTTCTGATGCAGCTGCAACATCTTCTGCAGGAGCACAGAGTGGTGGAATGGGCTCATCCCTTATTCTTATTCTTGTCATGATGGTTGCTTTCTACTTCCTTCTGATCAGACCTCAGAAGAAGAGAGACAAGGAAGCAAAAGATATGCTCGCTGCAATCAAGAAGGGAGACAAGATTGTAACAATCGGCGGTATCCGCGGAACAATTGCAACAGTCAAGGAAAATACAGTCGTTGTTAAGGTAGACGATAACACAAAGATTGAGTTCAACAAGACAGCTATCTCTTCTGTCCTCAGCAAGGGCGAGGCTGCTCCTGCAGCTGCAGCAGCACCGGCAAAGGCAGCTGAAAAGGCTCCTGCAAAAAAGACAACAAAGAAGTCTTCCAAGAAGGAAGAAGTTGTAGCAAAGCCTGAAGAGAAGAAAGAAGAAGTAAAGGCTGAAGAAAAGAAAGAAGAAACAAAGTAATTTTCTTTAACTTTTGTAAAAGGCTGCAACAATTGCGTTGTGGCCTTTTATTTTAGGAGGGCATATGAAGGTTCTTAAGGGAAAGCTTACAGGCTATTGTCACGGTGTTTCACAAACGTTGCACAAGGCATCTTCATGTCTGAAAACAGCAAAGAAAAAGAACCTTAACTGTTACTCCATTGGTCAGCTTATACACAACAGGGACGTTTCAACCTATTTTGAAGAACAGGGCCTTAAGATTATCAAGAAGCCGGAAGACGGAGAACCGGGCGTGGCTCTAATCCGTGCACACGGCATTACCTGTGCCCTCAGGCGCTCATTTGAGGACCGCGGTTTTATTCTTGAAGATGCCACCTGTGTAAATATCAAGAAAACACAAAAGATAATAGTAGATTCGTATCGCCACGGCAGAACCATTATTCTGTTCGGAGTCAAAGGCCATGCTGAAACAGTCTGTCTTCAGGGAACTGAGGATCCGTCGAAACCGGGCAAGAGTGTCCCCATGATGGTTCTAAGTAGTGAAGAGGATCTTGAGAATCTTTTTTCTTCTGTTGATTCTTCAACTCCTGTAACAGTAGTTGTTCAGACTACTTTTCCAGATGAAATGTATGGAAAGCTCTTTGATGCTGTTTCTTCCCATTATCCTGACTGTAAGAAGGGAAACGGTCTGTGCTATGCATGCATAAGAAGAAAGCAGTCCGCAATTGACCTGGCTTCTTCTTGTGATGCTGTTGTTGTAGTTGGCGGCAGAAACAGTGAAAACACAAAAGACCTGGCCAAGTATGTTGAAAAAAACGGCAGTACCGTTTTCTGCATTGAAAACAAAAATGATATTGATTCGTCCTTCATACAGACATTAAAAGAAAAAAATATTGAAACAATAGGTGTATGCAGCGGCACATCCACACCTCCGGAAGTTATAGAGGACGTGTGCGAATGCCTTAAGGCTCTCAATTGAACTAAAAGAGTATAGATAATATAATCATCAGGCGCAGAGGGGGTAAATTATGAATCTTCCCAATAAACTTACCGTAACAAGACTTGTTCTTACTCCGGTTTTTTTCATCTGGTACTTTGTAATGGATCTCGTACCGGGATTCTCTTCTATTATATATTCAATTGTTCTGGTTCTTATTTACGCCGTAATGGAACTGACGGACCTTCTTGACGGCAAGATTGCCAGAAAGTATCACCTTGTAACAGATCTGGGAAAGGTAATGGATCCGTTTGGAGATGTAATGATTCATCTTACATTCTTTACCTGTTTCCTTTATTCAGGAATAGCTCCGGTCTGGGCTTTTATACTTATTGTATGGCGCGAGTTCTCACAGAGTTTTATGCGCATGCTTCTTATGGGAAAGGGTAAGCCCATGGCAGCCAACATTTTCGGAAAGGCAAAGACCTGTCTTTATGCTTTCTGCTCAATATTCGGAATTTTCCACAGAATCATGATGGTTATGGATCTTGTTCAGTCCTGGATCCCTGTAACTTCACTGGTCCTCTTTGGCCTTGCAGCTCTCTCATCAGTGATCAGCTTCCTTATATATATAAATAATGTAGTAAAGCAGGGCACACTTAAGGACATGACAAGATAATGAGCAACATTTACGAGCTTTTCGACAACGATAAGATTTTTGTACTCGGCCACAGGGGTTTTTCGGAGGAATATCCGGAAAATACAATGGTTTCTTTTCAGGCATGTGCTGATGAAGAAGGTGTGGACGGAGTTGAACTTGATATTCATCGTTGTAAAAGTGGAGAGCTTGTAGTCTGTCATGACTTTAATATTAAAAGAACCACAGGTGTGGACCGTAACGTAGAGGACATGACCTGGGACGAGATAAAGAATCTGGATGCCGGTTCATTTAAAGATCCCAAATTCTCAGGTGCCCGTATCCCTCTTCTTCAGGAGTTGTTCTCTTCTTTTTCTGACAGATTCTGTTATGACATTGAAATTAAAGCTCCAAAAACATTCGGACATAAGGCAATCTGTAATGATTTATGGCAGATGATCCAGGATTATAAGCTTGAAAGTTCTGTCATGGTCTCTTCTTTCAATCCGGTTGCACTCAGACGCTTTAACCGAACCTGCTGGTACAGTGTACCTACAGCAGATATTTTTTGTGATGATGATTCCATTCCAAAAGCCGTGAGACACGGCAATGGCCGCTATGTGTCCGGCAGCAGTTACCTGAAACCGGAACGCAGTCAGGTAACTGAGAGCAACCTCAACAAGTGGAAGAAGCCTGTAATCAGCTGGACAATCAACACAGTTGAGGAAGCTGAACGAATTCTGGCCCTACCATATATAAAGGGTCTGATTGGCAACAATCCACTACTTATACGGGGTGTTTTGGAAGCCCTAAAAAAATAATAAAAATTTTTAAAATTAGTTGTTGACACTTTAATGCTGTTTCCACTATTTTAATAGAGCGCGTCAGGCACTGGGCTTCAAATGAAGCACTGAAAAATGGCTCGCAAGTGTTGATTTTTACAGAGATATTAAAGAAGAGAAGGTTGGAAAGAGCCTGCTGATGATTGCCTGAAAAGGCCGTTGATCAGTGGGACAAATATGGAAGCATGAGGGCTTCCTAGTCAATTCAAATTCACGAACGGAAGAAATTGATCAGAGTTCGAAGAAGTTGAGTGGCAGGACGAATTGAAAGTTGATAATAATCGGACTTCGGTCCGAGTTTTTTATAACGGAGAGTTCGATCCTGGCTCAGAACGAACGCTGGCGGCGCGTTTTAAGCATGCAAGTCGAGCGGGATCAGGTAGCAATACTTGTGAGAGCGGCGGACGGGTGAGTAACACGTG
>JAILPZ010000017.1 GCA_024699225.1 Sphaerochaetaceae bacterium | reverse complement strand
TTTCATCCGCACGTTCCCAGCGGGTGAGGCCAAGTACTGCTGGCTGTCATATGAGCCAAAGAACGAGGTTGCCAGGAAGCTGTATCTCTCCTTGGGTTTCGAGGAACATCCTGAGCAATATGATGAGAACGATGAAGATGACGAGATGCCTGCAATCCTGACGCTGTAAACATATGTGGTGTAATGATTATTACAGTATCGAAACAATTCGGTACTGTTTTTTAATACAATGTTCGTAAGGTGTTTTTATGAAAGAAAAGGTTTTGAAAGTATTAAAAATAATCGGAATCGTGGTGTTTTTCCCTTTAGTTTTTTTGTTTTGTTTAACATGTGTTGTTGCCAATGTGGTTCTTACTGCAATCGATAAGAAAAGAATTAATACTCCTCTTGGGGAATTTGTTGAAGTGAATGGCCATAGAATGAGTGTTTTAGTAAAAGGAGAAGGAAAGCACATTTTAGTATTTCTTCCTGGACTTGGGAGTGATTCCCCGATTTTGGAATTTAAGCCCCTTTATTCTAAGTTTGAAAATGAATATCGCATTATTGTGCCTGAGAAGTTTGGCTATGGACAAAGTGATATTGTGAAATACAAACGTGATATTAAAACAACTGTCGAAGAATATCGTGAAGCATTGTCTAAATTAGGTATCAAAGGACCATTTGTTTTGTGCGCCCACTCTAACGGTGGAAATGAAGTAGAATATTGGGAACAGAATTATCCAGAAGAAGCGGAAGCTTTTATTGGTTTTGATACAAATCTTGCTGCCTATAAGGACGATTGGGATTTCAAAGTTAGCTCTTGGGATAAGTTTATGATCTGGCTTTTTAGAGTTACTGGATGGAATAGAAAAGTGGTTAGGCCAGGCCTTAAAGAACTTTTAACTAAAGAAGAAAGGAAAATTGTAAGATGCCTAGCTAATAGAAATACGGATAACTACGATGTTTTGAGTGAGATATTTAATTTTAACAACGTTGCTGCTAAGACGATTATTAATGAAAAACCTCTTCCAATTCAGCCAACCCTTCAATTCGTTAGTATGCCAGAATGGTATATCAAAGGTGAAGAAGGTCATGAATTAGATGATGAAGCTAAAAGATGGTTAAAGGCACACGAAGACTTAGTTAATGCCTCCATAAATGGCAAAATTGTTTTCCCTTCTGATTGGCACTGTCTCCATATTGTCAACGTTGATAAGGTATATGAAGAAATGGATAAATACTTAAAAGAAGTGCTGTAGCATTTTACATAGTACTGTACCTTCATCTTCTTTACTTCTTTGAGTTTTGTTAGCTTTTGTGACGCACCAGCTATGAGTCTTGCTCGATGTAATGCGAGTATCTCTCCACGTTTATTAAGCTTCACATTGCCGTATTTGTCTTTTATTAGACATGCCCGTTGAATAAAAATAATAGATAAAGGCATATACTCTGAAACACTACTCGGAACAATGAAATTCTTATCGGTACTTTAAAACATCTCTCAGTATATTGAAACGTTTCTCGGAAGGATAGTTACTTGCAGCGTCTGGAGATGTCGGAAAAGGGTTTTGAGAATCGTGAAGAATTAGAGCAAGGATTAGATTTCGCAAATTTTGAGTTTTTGTAACTTGTTTATATGCAGCAAATAAAAGAAATGTCGTTCCGTTTTGTACAATTGTAGCAAAAACAGAACGACAATATGGAGATGGGGAGAGTCGAACTCCCGTCCTGGTGGCCCACCCAAGGGCGTCTACAAGCTTAGATTCTGTTTTGAAATTTCAGTTTACACTCGGAACAGAATCAACTTTGTGTAAACCTAGGCGGTAAGATTTCCCTTAAGTGACCCGTCAATCACTGAAGGTAAGCTTCTGGGATTTACAGTGATGCAGTCATGAAGCAATGATTTGCATCCTTGTCCGTTCTGGCTCCGATTAGGCAGCGAGAGCGAATTCTGCTTCGAAATCTTCTTTCTTTGCAGTTAATTGTTTTGCCAGTTTTACAAGTTAACGCTTGGCCTGCAACCATTGGCATAGCATCCATCAGTCGAAACCGATACATCCCCTGTTAGTTTGTATTCGATTGATAAACAAATATATAAATAAAACGTTACAAAGGCAAGTTAATCTTCAGAATCATGGCCGCCTGCAAGACGTTTGAGTTTCTTAAACAACCCGGTGTTTACCTTCTCAATATGGCAGTAAACATTATTAAATATCTCCAAATATACCTTATGACGCTTCATGTTTGGCTTAAAAACCTTACCTTCATGAGACATGGAGGCAGAAGCGCTCTGATAATCAGGGAAAACACCAAGACCGACAAAGCCTGACATGGCAGAACCTATTGCAGTAGCTTCATGAGTCTGAATTCTCTTAACAGGCTTTCCGAAGATGTCTGCAGCAATCTGGACAACTATATCACTCTTGCTGCCGCCACCGCCTATATAAAGCTCATCTACATGCAAACCGGATCTTCTTTCCATCCTCTTCATGGCCATGAGAAGCTCAAAATCTATGCCTTCTATAATGGCTCTGTACATGTGCTTTTTTGTGTGCTTGTCTGAAAGTCCTTCTATAACACCCTTGGCAAACGGATTTCCAGCTCCGGGAGAGAGGTGAGGTGTAATAACCAGACCATTACATCCGGGTGGAACTTCCTTTAAGTACTTATCAAGAATTGCCTCAGCTGCACAGCCGTTTTTTTCTGCCTCTCTGGCTTCTTCCTGACAGAACTCATTCTTAAACCATGTAAGAGTCCAGAAACCTCTGTAAATCTGGTACTCAGAGTTAAAGTATCCCGGAATGATTGAAGGGTAGGACGGTAAGAATGGCTCCGGTTCAAAATACTTGGGAGAACAGAACTGGATTGTTGCTGCTGACCCTAGTGAGATTGCAGCCTTACCATCTCCTATAACTGAAAGACCGAGGGCCTCACAGGCCTTGTCTGTACCGGAAGCAAAAAGCGGTGTCCCTTCAGGTATACCACTCTTTTTAGCTGTCTCCTTTGTTATTCTTCCAATTATCTGAGCTGACTCAACAAGATCTATAAGATTTTCCTTCGGGATATCTGCAACACATCTTGAAAGACCCTTGTCCATCCATTTTCTTTTTTTATTGTCAAAAGGAACATGTCCAACCTGGTTGGCAACACTGTCTTTCATTTCACCTGTAAGTTTGTATGTTATGTAGCCTGAGAGGAAAATAAACTTATTAGTTTTCTTCCAGAGCTTATCTTCATGTTCACGAATCCAGTTATAGAAGGAGTTCTGATAGAGCATTTTAACTGTCTCTGTCATGCCTACAATCTTAAATGCAGCTTTCTGCCAGAAGGGCGGATTAGGAACCCCTGAAGCTCTTCTTTCATCAAGCCACAGGATGAGATTTCTAAGTGGTTTGTTTTCTTTGTCTACAAGAAGTACCGAATCTCTGATACAGGCAATGGTAACTCCCTGAATACGCTTAAAAAGATCCTTTCCTTTTTCTGAGTTTTTAATTTCAGACGCTGCCTTGCAGATTCCTTCATAGTAAAAATCAGGGTCCTGTTCGGCCTGACCGAAAACATCAGAAGGAAGGTATGGCTGCGGGTAAACATAAGAAGAACTTGCTTCTATTTCTCCCTTGCTGTTCACGAGCAGTGCTCTCATGCTCTGAGTACCTATATCAAAAGTCAGAATCAATGGGTCCATAAATCTCTCCCGTATTTATGTCTTATTTGAAAAAGTCTCTGGCTTCTCTTCTTGCCTGACGGTCAATATCACGTTCCTTTATAGCCTCTTTTTTGTCATGGAGGTCTTTACCTTTGGCAAGAGAAACCTGAATTTTAACTCTGTTTCCTTTCAGATAAACCTTTGTAGGTACAAGAGTAAAGCCTTTTTCTTCTGTTTTTCTCTTAAGTCTTTTTATTTCCTGTTTGTGAACAAGAAGTCTTCTGTCCCTGTCACTCTTATGGTTAAAAATTGAGCCTTTATCATAAGGCTGTATTGTAAAACCGGTAAGAATAAGCTCGCCATCAATTATTTTTATGTATGAATCTCCAAAGCTGAATTTCCCCTGACGCAGAGACTTTACCTCTGTGCCTTCAAGAGAAATACCGGCTTCCAGATCATCGACAATCTGATAGTTAAAATATGCTTTTTTATTTGTTTGAAGAACATTTATCTTCGTCTTATCATCAGCCATTTGTATACCTTTAATAATCCCAGATAATTCTAAAGCCCAGATAATCTGAACAGGTTCTCAACGGCCATGTTCCGGCTCCCCAGACTGTTATACCGCTGTTGCCGTTTACAAGGCTTCCACCTTTGACCACGACTTCAGCTTCAGCACCTGTGGCAAGAAATTCCTCTGCTGTCTCATCTGAGTATCTTGCTCCGGGAATGTAAGGAGAAGATGTAAACTCCCAAACGCCACCAAACATGGAAACAACAGTATCAGAAGTTGAAGCACTGACAAGCGATCTCTGATAGCTCTGTTCAGCAACGAGGGCAGCCTGAATCCACTGGTTTTCAGTTGGAAGAGAAACATTTTTTCCTGTTTTATTACTAAGCCACTGACAGTATGCCGTTGCCGCATAGTAGCTTATATTTCTAACAGGTCTTGTCTGAGAGGGGTTCTCTAAGCTTATGTCTGCCAGGTAGTAAGAATCTGCAACTTTATCTGAGATTAAATTCTCTAAATTATCTTTGCTCCAGTAGGGGACTTCCTTAACAAATTCTGCATACTGTGCTTCTGTGATTTCATTTCTGGAAATACAGAAGGAGTCACCAATTCTATAGCCTGAAATTCCGTAAAGCTCCGTAGCTTTAATAGAAGACGGAGCAGCTATCTCTGCCTTAGCAGCAGGTGTCTTTATGGAAGTGTCAAATGAAATATTCAGAATTGATGCTGCATTCTCTGCATCTGCCTTCATTTCTTCTGTGGTAATGAAAAGAGAAGCAAGATCAAGAACGCCCTTTATATCCCCGTTATATGAGCTTACACTTTTTGCATAGTTTTCAAATAGTGGCGGGTAATTGTATATATTATCGTAACTTAAGATGGCACTGTATGAAGCTGTATCTGTAAGAAATTCTTTTGTAACAGCATTAAAAGCTTCTTCTGTTAATGTTGCAGTACTTTCAACGCTCTGCTTTCTCGGAACAAGCCAGGTAAGAAATACCGGGTGACCTACGTGCATAGTGAAACTGTCAATTTCGCAACCATTTACTGAGTAGACTATCTCATGGTCTCCGCTGGGAACTGTAACTGTAAAAGGAGTTCCTCCGGCGTAGTTTCCGTCAATATAAACGGCACTGTTGTAAACTGCCGATTTGAATGTGACGCGCTTGTTGCCGTTAACTATGCCGGGCAGATAACAAACGAGGAAAACAAGCAGTAAAAAAACTGCAATATATAATAATGTAAGCCACTTGCCGGGTTTCATTCCAAAATGCTCTTTCAGATGAACCGGTTCAACTTTCGGAAGTTCCTTTTTTTTCATACTTAAAAAGTACCTTTATATATGCTCAGTGTCAATTCAAAGTCATTCACTTGAACTTGAACAAACGTGTTGTTATATTTGTCTGTAAGGATGTATTGAATGGACAAAGTATATGATTTCGTACTGCTGAAAACAGAGGCCTATCTTACTAAAAGAAAAGCTAAAAAGCTCTACGAGAAGCAGAATAAATCACTTAAGAATGAAATCCTCGGATGGTTGGATGCAATTGTCTTTGCAGTTGTTGTAGTTCTTCTTATTAATCTTTTCTTTGTCCAGCTCTTTGTAGTTCCAAGCCCGTCCATGGAAACAACCCTTATGACAGGCGACAGGGTAGTTGTAAGTAAGTTTACATACGGCTGTGAAATATTTCCCGAAGGCCCGAAAGTCTTTAGTGGAAGAATGCCGGACAGGGATGACATAATTACTTTCTATAACCCAACTTATGAAAGCCGTGGCCCTGTATTCTCAACGTTTAGCACCATGCTCTATATGGCAACATTTTCACTTGTAAATATTGACCGTGATGCAGACGGAAACATGCTTGAAAAACTTCTTGTAAAAAGAGTTGCCGGTGTTGGCGGAGATACAGTTACCTTTGAAAACGGTTACGCCCAGATAAAGGCAAGCGGTACAGATGAGTATGTTGATGAGCGCACTTTCCGTCCTGAAAACGGATACTCAACCTCACAGCAGAGGGAAATTGAGGATTCAACTTACACTTCCTATAATGCTTTGGGTCAGCTTAACGGTATGGCCGCAGAAGGTCTTACGCAGAGTCAGGTTCCGTCTCATCTTATGAATGACTATAAGAATCTGGATCAGAGTGCCTACTTTACAGACAACTATGCATACAATCTTAATATCTACGAGGGCATGAGAAAGGCAGATCCTACAGATGCAGAGGCCAGAAGCAACCATGTTCAGATGTCTCTTGGAATCTATGTTCCTGAAGGCAGTGTCCTTCCTCTCGGAGATAACAGGGACAATTCAAACGACGGAAGGTATTTTGGAACTGTAACTGAAGACAGGATTAACGGCAGGGTTGTAGCTACATTCTGGCCGCTTTCATCAATTAAAACCCTTCTTGATAAGTAAGTTTCATGGATTTTCTTTCCTGTTTTGATTTTAAGAAACAGACCTCACTTTATATTCATATTCCTTTTTGTTTCTCAAAGTGCTCGTACTGTGCCTTCTATTCAAAAGCAGGATGCTCGGAAAAGGATTTTGCTGCCTACACCGACAAAATCTGCAGTGAAATAGATGCTGTTGTCTCTAAAATGGACAGACCTTTCTATACTGCCTTCATAGGTGGAGGAAACCCGTTCTGTCTCTCAGCTATGCAGTTGGAGAGAATATGTAAGGCAGTATGTAAAAAGGGAAGACCTGAAGAGTTTACCTGTGAAATGAATCCTGAAAGTCTTAGTAAAGAGTATTTCCCGCTATTTAAGAAGTACCTTACACGACTGTCGATGGGAATTCAGAGCCTTGATGAAAAAGCACTCTCATTTCTTGGAAGAAACTGCTCTCTTGAGCAGGAGATCAGGGGAATAGAGCAGGTTAAAAAGTTAAGAGAAGAGACAGGAGCTTCAATCAACTTTGATATTATCTGCTGCCTTCCAAACGGACATGACAGCTCTGATGATATTAGAAAAGTTTATGAAATGGCCGAACCTGATCATATAAGTTTGTATGCCTTAAGCATAGAAGAGGGAACAGCTCTTTATAAAAAAGGCGTTACTCCTATGGATAACGATACTGAATCTGTCGAACTTAAGAAGCTTTGGAAGATACTCTCTGACTATGGCTACAGTCACTATGAGGTTTCCAACTTTGCAAAGCCCGGCAAAGAGAGTCTTCATAACACTGTTTATTGGGATTATGAGCAGTATGTGGGCCTGGGTTGTGCAGCTGCTTCTACAGGATTTAAAGACGGTAAGACATACAGATGTGAGAATCAAAAAAGCATTGAGAACTACCTGAAGAGTGATAGTTTTGCCACTTATACAGTTACTGAAATATCTGACGAAGAGGCTGAAGAAGAGCTTATTATGCTTGGCCTTCGTCACAAGAAGGGTCTCTCTCTTGAAAGACTTGAGAAGATCAGGGGTAGTAAAATATCCACAATTCCACCCGAATTTAAGATTATAAATAACTATATAGTACCAACTGAGGAAGGTTTGCTGGTCGCTGATGCAGCTGCTCTCTCAGTTGACAGCACACTGCATACTTTGTAAAATATTGCAGTTATTCTACTTAATATATACAGAGGTATACATGTCAGGTCATAGCAAATGGGCTACTATCAAGCATAAGAAAGGTATAGCCGACCAGAAGAGAGGACAGAAGTTCACAAAACTTATCAAGGAAATCAGTGTCGCAGCCAAGATGGGCGGAGCAGATCCTGATACAAACGCTGCACTTAGAACAGCCATTTTGAAGGCAAGAGCCGAAAACATGCCCAAGGACAATATTGAGCGTGCTATTAAGAAGGGTTCCGGAGAAATGGGAGATGCACAGTTCTTTGAACTTGTTTATGAAGGATATGCCCCTGGCGGTGTTGCTATAATCATTGATACCCTCACAGATAATAAGAATAGAACAGCTTCAGATGTCAGAAGTACACTTACAAAGCTCGGTGGTTCACTCGGTGCTTCAGGATGTGTTTCATACATGTTCCAGACAAAGGGTGTAATTATCTATGACGGAGAGAAGTACAACGAGGATGATGTTCTTAATGCTGCTCTTGAAGCAGGTGCTGAAGATGTTATTTCTGAAGACGGTACAATTGAAGTCAGAACTGCTCAGGGAGACTTTGGTGCTGTACTTGAAGCCATGCAGGCTGCAGGTTTTGAGCAGGACAGTGCTGATGTAAACAGAATTCCTGATACAACAGTTGCTCTTGATAAGGAAAAGGCACAGAAGGTTATGAATATTGTTGAGCGCCTTGAGGATCTTGATGATGTTCAGCAGGTTTCTACAAACCTCGATCTTCCGGATGACTTTGAAGAGTAATCAGAGAGAATCATGAGAATCCTTGGAATAGATCCGGGAATTGCGAATACAGGCTGGGGCGTCGTCGACTTTGACGGTCAGAAGTTCCGGCCTGTTTCTTTTGGAGTCATAAAAACCTCTCCAGACGAAAAACTGGAAAACAGAATTGCCTGTATAGCTCGTGATGTTGCAACTATTGCTTCACGCTATGAGGTTGAACATGTAAGTATTGAAGACATCTTCTTTGCAAAGAATGAACTTTCTGCAATTGGAGTTGCCAAGGTAATAGGTGCCCTGTGCTATAGTGTATATACACTTAATGTACCTGTTACCATTTTTACGCCGCTTCAGATAAAGAAGGCTGTAACAGGAACCGGTAAGGCTGAAAAGCATCAGGTTCAGGAAATGACGCGTATTCTGCTTGGTCTTGATAAGATTCCACGTCCTGATCATGCGGCAGATGCTCTTGGAGCTGCGTTATGTTATGGAAATACAAGCTCAACGCTTGAAAAACTTGGAGTTTTCAAATGATTAATGCAATTGTAGGTCAGCTTGTTTGTGTAAATCCCCAGAGTGTAACCATTCTTGGAGGAAGTATTGAGTTTGAACTGATTATCTCAAGTCAGACATCTGCAAAGCTTTCTGCCCTTCAGGGTTCAGACAGAAACAACGTACGCATACTCTCTTATCTGCAGCATAAAGAAGACTCCATGGTTCTTTTCGGCTTTTTGGATGAGGATGAAAGACGCCTCTTTTTAGAGCTTATCAAGGTTAACGGAATAGGGCCCAAGCAGGCTATGAAGATTCTTAGCGGTGTAAGGGTTCAGGACTTTATCCAGGCTCTTGATGCTTCAGATGTTAACTTCCTCAAGAGAATTCCGGGCCTTGGTGCAAAAACATCCCAGAAGATTATTCTGGCCTTGCGTGATACTCTGGTATTTACAACTGATTCAGCAAAACCTGAGCGTGTAATTTCAGGTGAGTCAAGAAAATACGAAGATGTTATTGAGGCTCTTGTTGAGATGGGATACGACAAGAAGAAGGTTCTTGAAACAGTTGGAAGCCTTCTTAAGGATAATGAAGAAGCCCTGGCAAATAAGAGTCAGAGTGAAATAGAAGAGTGGCTTTTCCGCTCTTCAATTGTGAGGTTAAGCTGATCTATGAATGAAGATTTGGATTTTTTGCAGGGTTCATCCATCATGTCTACTTCCTTTCAGGATGCAGACAGTCAGGAAAACATTCTGCGCCCTAAATTACTGAAAGACTTTCAAGGTCAGCCGAGAATAAAGGAAAACCTCGGAGTTTTTATCAAGGCAGCCCGAGAAAGAGGAGAGGCTCTGGACCATGTCTTCCTTATAGGACCTCCGGGACTTGGAAAGACAACTCTTGCCTCAATTGTTGCCAACGAGATGGGCTCTGAAATCAGAATGACAAGTGCTCCGGCTCTTGATAAGCCTAAAGACTTAGCCGGAATTCTTACAAACGTATCAGAGAATTCTGTTTTCTTTATAGACGAGATTCACCGTCTTAAGCCTGCACTTGAGGAAATGCTCTACATAGCCATGGAAGATTTTGAGATTGACTGGGTTATAGGTCAGGGCCCGAGTGCAAGGACCATGAGAATCCCAATCCCTCATTTTACTTTAATTGGTGCTACTACTAAGGCAGGTATGGTCAGTTCTCCTCTTCAGACGAGATTCGGCATTAACTGCAGAATAGATTTTTACGATGAGAATGAGCTTTCCAACATTATCAGAAGAAGTGCTTCAATCATAGGTATTGAGATTGATGATGAGGCTGTATTACTTCTTGCAAGATGTTCAAGAGGAACGCCGAGAATTGCAAACCGTCTTCTCAGACGCTTCAGGGATTTTGCCGAAGTTAACGGAAACGGCACAATCAATGCAGATATTGTCTATAAGAGTATTAGAAACCTTGGAATAGATTTAAACGGTCTTGAAGAGCAGGACAGAAATATCCTGAGAACCATAATTGAGTTCTATGGCGGTGGCCCTGTAGGAGCTGAAACCTTAAGTATTTCAGTCGGAGAAGCAATTGAATCTCTTGAAGACTTCTATGAACCGTACCTGATTCAGAAGGGCTATCTTAAGAGAACTCCGCGTGGCCGTATGGTAACAGCCAAGGCCTATGAGCTTCTTCATATGGAAGACCGTATTCCGGTTTCAATTAAGAATGAGAATGCTCAGGGTACTTTGTTCTGATATAAAGGTTATTACAAATGAAAATCAGTGAATTTACATACGACTTGCCTGAGCGCCTGATAGCTCAAACTCCCGCAGAACGTCGTGGAGGCGACAGACTTTTACTCATTAATAGAAAAACTGGTGAATATAAGGATTCCATGTTCTCAGAATTCACTAAGTATGTTGATGATAATTCTCTGATTGTCATAAATGATACGCGTGTTCGTAAAGCAAGAGTCTATGGTGTAGCTGAAACAGGCGGTAAGGTAGAGTTTCTATTTACCGGCAGTACTGGTGAGCCTAAAGATGGAAAATCTTCCTGGCAGGCTATGGTTTCAAAGAGCAAAAAGCAGAAAGTAGGTAAGTCATACAGCTTTTTTGACAACAACGGAAAGCTTTACTGCCACGGTACAATTGCTTCGGATGTAAATGATGATGATACAGGTTCAAGCCTTAAGATTGTTGAGTTTGACCGCATAATTGATGAGAACTTCTTCCTTGAGTGCGGCCATGTTCCTCTTCCTCCCTATATTAAAAGAGAAGATGATTTTAACGATGAAAAGCGCTATCAGACAGTTTATGCCAAGAACTATGGTTCTATGGCAGCTCCGACTGCAGGTCTTCACTTTACTGACGATACTTTAAAAGAGCTTAAAGAGCGTGGAATTGAGATAGTTCATGTTACTCTTCAGGTTGGTATGGGAACATTCCTGCCTGTGAGAACTGAAAATCTTGAAGACCATGTTATGCACACCGAGGCCTATATAGTTACTGACGAAGCTGCAGAGATAATTAATAAGGCGAAAGCTGAAGGCAAGAAGATAGTTGCCATAGGCACAACAAGTGTAAGAACTCTTGAGAGCGCTTATGATGAAAACTGCGGCAAAGTAAAAAGCGGCAGTGCGGAAACAGCACTGTTTATCAAGCCCGGGTTTCAGTTTCATGTTGTAGATCAGCTAGTTACCAACTTTCATACTCCTGAGAGCACACTTTTAGTTCTTGTCAGTGCGTTTGCCGGCCGGGAAAATGTCCTGAATGCATACAAACATGCAGTTGAAGAGGAGTACAGATTCTTCAGCTACGGAGATGCAACCTTCTTTTATTGATTCTTATTGACACTTTTGTGCCGATTTGGTAGATTCCTTAGTGCATTGGCCGTGTAGCTCAGTGGGAGAGCCCCAGTCTTACACACTGGTTGTCGTAGGTTCAAATCCTACCGCGGTCATAAACCTCAGTACCAATGGATACAAAGGTACATATAAGAAGAGAGTTTTTTAATTCTTTAAGTGAAAAGAGTTAACAGAAAACTCTCTTTTATTTTGCTCATTTCCACCTATAATACGGCTCTTGCATTTTTTTGGGGGATTTAGGAGACCTGCCTGTTTTTTAGGTGTCTTCTTGTCGCTTCCCAAATCTTAAGAAAGAAGTATTCATCATCCCTGATTCCATAAGACTGTCTTCTGATGTTTTTTATTAAGCAGTTGGTTCCCTCCAATGGACCGTTTGTTATGTTGTATCTGACTCTGTTTCTGATTCCTTCCCAATGATTTCTGATTAGATTACAAAACCTGTCCAGTTCTTCATATCCTGTGTTTCTGGCAATGTACATCCATTTCTTAAACCCGGAATCAAAAACTTCCTGATTTGTACATCTCAGCGAGGCCTTAAGCATTTCTCCCAGATAGTACGTTGTCTGTAATTTCTCATTTGAAGACAAAACCTCCTGTAGCCTCTCCATATTTTGTGCCGGCAAGTAGTGTTTTCCTATCGGAACCTTCAAGCCTCTCTTTTCGTATTTTTCATACAGATATCTGTTGTGAGCAGCGCATGCTGCATCCTTAAGCTCCAAAGTTTTCTTGTTGCTCAGAAGTAAGTATCTGCTTCCTTTAAACATTTTGTACTCTTCCAAAAGCTCTCTGTGTTTAGATCTGTCATTTTCAATTAATGCTTTGTCCATCTCTTCTATCAGGCGCCTCTGTTCCGATCTTCTTATCTCTGTCAGAACCATGTCGTTGTAGTTCTTTATTAAATGAAAACCGTCGTAAACTATCTTGATGTTAGGATACATTTCCTTGAATGCTGAAGCATAGGAAGCATTCATATCCATTGATACTGCAACAACTTGTCTCATAAATTTGTCCCCGACAAAATGGAAGAATTCACGCATTTGTTCTTTTGTCTTGCCCTGAGTTACAAACAGAGATTCTCCTGTACAGTAATCTATTACTATCGTTGCATATTGGTGATTTTTGTGCAGAGAAAACTCATCAACACTAATGAATTGACTGTAGTGTGTAGGCTTCATGTTGCCGGCAACACTCTTTATTCTTGCCTTGTCTATCTTCTTAATCAGATTTCTGTACACCCCTGTTATTGCGGAGCTCTGCTTGATTGTTGCTCCTCCTTCCAACAGGTTCCGTATTGTACTGAACATGAATCGTGTTATCCGTGTTCTGCCTTTCTGAAACGGAATTGCTCTCCTAAAGGATTTTTTGCACTTTTTGCACTCCCAGCGGGTGTATTCAACTTCTACGTTTATTCGTATCCCTGGATTAGCCACGTGTCTGAGATTTATCTTTCTTGTTCCTTTGGATACAAATCTGTTCCCATTGCAACTGGGACATTGTAATGGTCTGTGCTCCCGCAGCTTCCCCCTTACTGTGTACTCTATGTATTTCCCTTTGTACTCTTTTGTTGGCCATCCTTTTACGGCAAAGTGTTTCAATTCTAGTGGGGTTGCTGTATAATCAGTCACGACGATTTTCCTTTAGATATTAAGTTTTTGTGGTAAAAAACATTCTATCAGAAAATCGTCTTTTTT
>JAILPZ010000068.1 GCA_024699225.1 Sphaerochaetaceae bacterium | reverse complement strand
AGGCTTTTAAAGATGCTGCACCTCATGTTCAGATTGTTTATGATAATTTTCACATGATTAAGATGTATGGAGATTCAGTACTTACTGCAATCAGAAGAAGGCTTCAATTACAGGCAAGAGAAAAAGGAGATGAAAGAACATATTCAACCCTAAAAGGCAGTAGATTCTTACTCCTGACAAACAGACAGACTTTGAAAGAAAAAGATGAATCAGCTTTGGAAAACAACAGAGAATTACTTCAAAATTATGAATTGAAAGGAGTCTCACTCCCTCCTGGAAGAAGGTACATGCGCTGTGGTAATGAAGCTCATTTGAACGGTTTACTCTCGGTAAATAGAGAGTTGTACATTGCTTACATTCTGAAAGAGCAAGTCCAGGTTGCCTATGATGTTGATGATGCTGAAGTCATGAAACAGGGTTTAAAGGATTGGATTCAGATTGCCCGGCAAAGCAAGGTTCCTGAAATCCTTAAATTCTGCAACACGGTAGAATCTCACATGGATGGTATTTCAAATCATGCAAAATTCAATATTTCTACTGGAAAACTTGAAGGCACAAACAATCTTGCCAAGGTTATCAAACGTACTGCCTATGGTTTTCATGATGATGAATATTACTTTTTGAAATTAATGGACGCCTCTCGGCGTCCCTATTACAAACCGGTTTCCTACAAATTTCTGCAGTGAACCAAAAATATAACATCTTATGATTTTGAAGAGTGCGCAAGGATGGGAAATCTGTCATCAAGGGAAATAAGAAACACAATAGCGGAAGTCAAGTCTGCAGTTTCCAGGTGGAAAGATTTTGCACTGAGAGCCGGTCTTTCTGAGAACAGTTCCGATGAAATATGGAGTATAATACAGAAGGTATGAATTACAGGGAATTCGGAGACAGATCAAAAGAGACTATACTGCTGCTTCATGGAGGAGGCCTGTCCTGGTGGAATTTCCGGGAAGCTGCCCGGATACTGGAAGGCGACTACCATGTTGTTCTTCCGGTTCTTGACGGTCACAGCGGCAGTGACAGAGCCTTTACAACAATAAAAGATAATGCTGAGGAAATAATTGCCTTTATAGATGAGAACCTCGGAGGTTCTGTTCTGCTTTTAGGCGGTCTGTCTCTGGGTGCACAGATTGCTCTTGAAATTCTTTGTATGAGAAATAATATCTGTAAGCATGCTGTAATTGAAAGTGCTTCGGTTCTCCCTGCAAAGATGACAAACGCATTAATCGGACCGTCTTTTTATCTCAGTTTTCCTCTTATCAGAAACAGGACTTTTTCCAGACTTCAGTTTAATGCTCTTCATATAAAAGATAATTTGTTCGAAGACTACTACCGCGATACGTGTGCCGTTAAAAAGGAAGATATGATTGCCTTTATGAAGGCAAGCACATTGTTCAGTCTTTCTGAAAGTGCAAATAATATATCTGCTGATGTGTATGTTTTTACAGGGGGAAGGGAGAACAGGAGTATAAAAAAGTCGGTAAAAGAGATTTCTCTTCTTATCCCCGGATGTAAAACGCATGTCATAAGTAATCTTTATCACGGAGAGTTTTCAATCAATCATGCACAAGAATACACTGAGGCCTTGAGGCAGATAGTCAAGTACGGGGAGGTGTAAGATGCAGAGAACAACAGAAGGGAAAGTTGTATCTGTAAGGACACAGACATGGTTTAAGGTTAACACAAAAGCTTTGAGAACAAGTCCTACGGACGGAGCTTTGTTTCCTCATATAGTGAAGGTGGTCTACAGCGTTGACGGAAGGCAATACACCAAAAGAAAGTGGTTTGGAGTCACTTCACAGGTTCCTTTGGAAGGAAGTGCTGTCAAAATTGTCTATGAAGAGGATAATCCTAAGAAAATTCAGATAAGCCTTCCCTGAGTGTGGTCTATCTCATGCTGAACAATCTGGGCAGTAAAACCTTCAAGAGTTCTTATCTTCTGCCTGAAATTTTTATTTAAAAACATGACTTCTATACTTTTATAGCGCCTTGTCTTTCTCTGACCTTCAAGAGACAGACAGCCTTCTTCTGTTGTATAGCTCTCTTCTGATGTGCTTACTATCTGCGGGTTGAACATGACGGTATAAGAGCCGTCTTCCTCTCTGAAGATAATTGCGTTCTTCTGAAAGCCTATCATATTCGCTGCCATGCCTACGCACCGGTTACTGTACTCTTTCAGAGTATCCATCAAATCGTCATAAAGGAATTTATCTTCTTCCGTGCAGTCTGTTGAGGGTACAGAGAGGAATTTCTCATCATGCATTATTTCTCTTACCATAGTATTTTTATTTTATCTTCTCTTTTCTCATGTGCAAACACTGATGTATGATTTATCTATGAGTATTCCGCAGATTATCAGAGATGAAAAAGATTTAAAGAACTGGAATGAGAGACGCGAAGAAATTCTGTCTCTTATCAGAGCCGAAATGTTCGGAACCACACCGGCTATGAGCTTTGATTCTGAGTCCTGTGTCTGCCTTGAGCACTTAAAGTTTGAGAATAACATGGAAAGATACCTGTACGGGCTCTGTCTTACCAAAGGCTCAGACTTCTGCGGTCTGAAGTTTACTGTAACATGCTTTGAAAATAAGAAAGATAAGCCCATAGTTCTCTACATAAATCCTTTCTCTCATAATCCAAAGGTATATTCAAACACAGTTTTCAGCTTTAAAGACTACGATAAGGGCGGGGTATTTCCTGAGTTCCGTCTTGTAAATGAGGGCTTTGTAGCCGTCAACTGTTTTGTAGATGAACTGAGCTCAGACTCTCCGATGCATACAACCCATGATCTTTTACAGCTTTATCCGCCTGGAGCGTGGTGCACCATAGGAGCCTGGGCCTGGGGAGCAGACAAGACAGCTTCTCTTTTGCCGTCGCTTGGTTTTACATCAAAGAAAATAACAGTTTGTGGTTTCTCCCGCGGAGCTAAGACAGCACTTTGGGCAGGTGCCCAGTATGAGCGCTTTACTTCAGTTTATGCCTGCAATCCCGGTTGCTGCGGAGCTGCCATTTTCAGGGGAAAGCAGGGTGAGATGATAAAGGATATAACAGAGCGCTACCCGTACTGGTCATGCGATAATTTTAAAAAGTACTCAGGAAAGGAAGAAGAGCTTCCGTTTGACCAGCACATGCTTCTTTCTCTGATTTTCCCGCGTCCTCTGTACATAAGCAGCGCCATAGAGGACAAGTGGTCAGATCCCGAGAAGGAGTTTGAAGGAGTTTCTCTTGTAAGTGCTTTCCACGAAAAGATGGGATACAGAGGTCTGGGAACAGATGTTTTTCCGCCTCTTGGGAAAACAATAAGAGGAGATATTTTAGGCTACCATGTAAGGGAAGGGGACCACGACTGCAACAGCTTTGACTGGAGCTGTGTTATTGAGTTTTTAAAGGGTATTGAAGAATGAAAATAGGTGTACTTGGAACCGGAAGGATTGCACATAAGGTCTGTTTGACTCTTAAGGCTATGGAAGAAATAGAGTGCTATGCTGTAGCTTCCAGAACCCTTGAAAAGGCTAAGACTTTTTGCACTGAACTTGGTTTTCAGAAGGCATACGGAAGTTATGTTCAGATGCTCGAAGATCCTGATGTTGAGCTTGTATATGTTACTACTCCCCACTCGGAGCACTATGAGAACATAATGCTCTGCATGAAATACGGCAAGAGTGTAATCTGTGAAAAAGCTTTCACCTTAAACGCTGAGCAGGCTAAAAAGATCCGTGATTATTCAAGAGAACACAAAATCTTTGTTGCAGAGGCCATTTGGACAAGATACATGCCGTCCCGCCAGATAATAGCGGATACTGTAAACAGCGGTGTTATAGGAGATGTTAAGGCTCTTACTGCAAACCTATTTTACAACGTGTCTTACAAGGAACGTCTTATTCAGCCTTCTCTTGGCGGAGGTGCCTTACTTGATGTGGGTGTATACTGCATAAACTTTGCACTTATGAATTTTGGCCATGATATTAAGAAGATTGAAAGCTCGGTTCAGATGACAAAACTTGGAGTAGATGCAAATAACTTCATGACTTTTTTCTATGAAGACGGAAGGCTGGCAGATCTTTCAAGCGGTATGCTCAGTATATCTGACAGACGGGGAGTAATTTACGGGACAAAGGGCTATGCTGTAGTAGAGAATATAAATAATCCTCAGTCTATATCAGTTTATGATGATTCTCACAATCTTATAAGCCGGACAGAAATGCCTGTTCAGATAAGTGGCTATGAGTATGAGTTCAGAGAATGCGTGAAAGCAATAGAAGAAGGCAGAACAGAATCATGGTCCATGCCAATAAATGAAACTGTTCGTGTTATGGAGATTATGGATAGTCTGAGAAAAGACTGGGGCTTTAAGTTCCCGAAGGAGTGAGAATATGTTTCGTGAAATGAGAAGAATCAAGCAGCAGATATCAGCAGAAGAATGTGTAAGAGTCCTTAAGGAAGAAAAGCGCGGTGTTCTGGCTGTGCACGGAGATGACGGATATCCGTATGCCGTGCCTGTAAATTTCATCTATGATGATAAGAATCACAGTATTTACTTTCATTGTGCTAAAGAAGGGCATAAGCTGGACAGCATTCTTAAAAATGACAAGGTGTGTTTTACAGTTCATGATAACGGCTATCAGAAAGAAGACTGGTCTTACTATGTTACAAGCGTAATTGTCTTTGGCAGAGCCTCTGTTATGGAAGAGGGAGAGGAGAAGTACAATATCTGCTATCGCTTTGGCTCTAAATACTACCCGGATAAGGAAGGTGTAGATTTTGAGATGCAGAAAGCATACAGCCGCGTGAATATGGTCTGCATAAAAATTGAGCACATGACAGGAAAACTCGTTCATGAAAAATAAGGAAACTATTGCAGTCTCTGCGTGCCTTCTGGGGCACAACTGCAAGTATGACGGCAAAAATAATAAAAACAGTACAGTGCTGGAGCTCTGTGAAAACTGCACCATTATTCCTGTCTGTCCTGAGATGGAGGGCGGCCTTCCGTGCCCCAGAGTTCCGTCAGAAATTGTCGGAGACAGGGTTCTGACAAAAGAAGGAGAAGATGTTACAAAGGCATTCAGGGACGGTGCCTTAAAATGTCTTGAGAAGACTAAAGAAGAGAAAGTAAGACTTGCCATTCTTCAAAGCTGCAGTCCTTCATGTGGTGTAAATGAGGTTTATGACGGAACATTCTCCGGAAAAAGAATCCCGGGTTCAGGGGTCTTTGCTTCACTTCTTAAGGAAAACGGAATCAGGGTCCTGGACAGTTTTTCAATCAGAAAGAGCACTGAAGAAGATTTTGACAGAATAATGGAACTGTACTCAGAAGCCCGGTTCTTTATGGCAGAGCACGGAAATCCAAATCAGTGGGGACCTACCGCCTGGCCGCCTGAGAGCCTTATTCACAGCGACATAAAAAACGGTAAAAGTTATGTTTGCCTTTACAGGGAAAGAATTGTTGCTGTTTTCTATTATGATTTTGGAAAAGATATTGAGAGCACATACAGGACAATTGCAGACGGGCGGTGGAAGGGTCCGTACACTTACGGGGTGCTTCACAGGATAGCCACAGATCACAGTATAAAAACTGCAGGAAGGTTTTGCATTGAATGGGCCTTCAGCAGATGCGGTAATCTGAGAATTGATACACACGGTGATAATACTGTCATGCAGGACCTGCTTGAGAGTATGGGTTTTTCCCGCTGCGGAACTATTTTTGTAGAGGAAGATGATTTTCCGCGTTTTGCATACGAATTATTTGTAAACTAAAGATTTACTGTTTGACATTTTTCTCAATGGATAATAAATTATCTAATAAGGAGTTTACTATATGGATCTCAAACTTAAAGACAAAGTTGTTATGATCACCGGTTCAACTGGTGGCGTAGGAGAAGCTCTTACAAAGGCTTTCGCAAATGAAGGATGCAAGCTCGCTATCTCTTCAACAAAACAGGAAAAGCTTGATGCTCTTCTTGCAAAGGTAAAAATCAATCCTGAAAATCTTCTTACTTTCGTAGTAGATGTCAGAGAAGAAGATCAGATTAAGAACATGATTGATACAACAGTTGCAAAGTGGGGCCATCTTGATGTACAGGTTAACAACGCCGGTTACGAAGGAAAGAGCCTTCCTATCGACATGCAGACACGTGAGAACGTAATGGATGTTTACAACATCAACGTATTCGGACCTCTCTACGGAATGAAGTATGCAGTTGCTCAGATGAAGAAGCAGAAGAGCGGTGCAATCGTTAACATTTCATCTCAGGGTTCAATTACAGGTGCTCCGACAATGAGTGCTTACGTTTCATCAAAGCATGCAGTATTCGGAATTTCAAAGTGTGTAGCTCTTGAAGTTGCAGAACTTGGAATTCACATTAACTGCATTGGACCTGGCCCGATTGATACACCTATGATGACAAAGCTCGAAAAGCAGGCTCTTGGTCCAAACGTAACCAAGGAAGAGGCTATGAAGATTTTTGCAGCCCCTTATCCAAACAAAAGATACTGCAAGCCGGAAGAAGTTGCAGACCTTGCTCTTTATCTTGCTTCAGAGAAGTCTTCTCATATCACCGGTTCACTTATCACAATGGACGGCGGACAGGCTGCTCAGGGTCGTTAATTTTTCTCGCTTTAGAAATGAACAGGGAAGAAGCCTTATGGTTTCCTCCCTGTTTTTTTATTCCTCTGTTCCGGCATCCCAGACTTTCTTTTTCCTCAGTGCAAGGTAAAAAATAAATACAAGGACAAAGGCCAGGACAATAAGAATGGCAAGGTATATTAACCAGGCCAATTTTGTATTAAGGGCTATACCTATTGGAGTCTTATACAAAAACAGGAAGTTTGTTACATACTCAACGCTTATAATTTCTTCATTTTTATAAACAACGGTTGCCAGCATGGAATTCAAATAGATTGCAAGGACTCCTGTAGATATAATTGCTATCATTGTCTGTCTGTAACCCTTCCATGAGAAACTGACTTCACCGGACATGGGAATGTACAGTCCAAGAATTATAAGCATGGAGTGATATAAGAATGTCTGGTAGGCAATCGGATGAGAAAAAGCCTGAGATACTGGTATGGTTGTATTGAAGATAGACGGAAGAATTATGGCAAAAAATGCTCCTATCGTAGCTGTAGGATAAATAATTCTTAAGATAGTCTGTTTTTTATTGTTTTCTGTAATAGATCCTTTTGCATATGTACAGTATAGAATTGTGAAAATATGAATGGAACACAGATGAAACGGAAGGTGCTGCAGTTCAAGATACGGGAGCATGACAGAACCATCTGCAGACGGATAAATCTCTATGCAACTCACACATAGCTGCAGCATTTCAAAACTTTTTCCAGAGATGGTTTTGTCTTTTTCAGATAGAAAAGGCTCAATGTAATAAGTAAAAAACTGATTAATACCCAGACAATGTGTTGAAAAGAAAACATTAAATAATTCCTCTCTTTTTTTATAGTAAAATAATTAAAGGGAAAAAATTAAAGGCTTAGGGGTGATTTTATTAACAAAAAACAGATAATTGTTGACAGCTTTTTAAATCAATAATACTTTATTTATTACGTACTATTACAGAGAGGTAAAAAATGGATCTCAAACTTAAAGACAAAGTAGCACTTGTAACAGGTGGTACAGGTGGAATCGGAAGTGCAGTCGTTAAGGGCTTTCTTGCAGAAGGTGCCAAGGTTGCTTTCTCATCAACAAGCCAGGAAAAGGTAGACAAGCTTCTTGCTGAACTTTCACAGTACAAGGGAAAGGTTGCAGGTTTTGTAGCAGACCTTAGAAAGGAAGAGGAAATCAAGGGCTTTGTAGAAAAGGCTAAGGCTCACTTCGGAACTTTTGATATTGTTGTTCCTAACGCCGGTTATGAGGGAAAGGCTCATCCTGTCCAGGATATGACACTTGATCTTTTTGAACAGACATACATGCTCAACGTATTTGCAGTTATGCTTACCATGAAGTATGCAGCTCCTACACTCATTGAGAAGAAGAGTGGTGCAGTTGTTGTCGTAGCTTCTGCTGCTGCTTATGAGCCGACAGCAAGTAACAGTGCATATGTTTCATCAAAGTATGCAGTTGCCGGTCTTACAAAGTGTGTTGCTCTTGAACTCGGTCCCTGCGGAATTCCCGTAAACTATGTCTGCCCGGGTCCTGTTGATACTCCTATGATGCTCAGAATTGAGAAGGACTTCTTCGGTGACAGCATGACACATGAAGAGGCTATGGCTATGCTCGCAGGCAACTATGCTATGGACAAGCGCTATGCAAAGCCTGAAGAAGTTGCAAATGCAGTTCTTTACCTTGCTTCAGAGGTTTCAGCCCACACAGCAGGTATGGGAATGCATGTTGACTCAAAGGTCAGCGCAACAAGCTAAGCTGTTTTCAAATCTGAAAACTGAGGGTGTTCGGGAAATCCCGGACACCTTTTTTATTACTACTTGTAATACATAATTAAAGTGCTAGAATTACCCAAAGGGAGAGACTTGTATGCTTAGAATCGAAAACCTCACAAAATGTTACGGAGAGAAAAAGGCTGTAGACAATCTGTCTCTGCATATTGAAAAAGGGGAAATATATGGTTTTATCGGACACAATGGTGCCGGAAAGACCACAACCATAAAAGCCTGTGTAGGAATTCTTCCGTTTGATGACGGAAAGATCTTTATAGACGGAATAAATGTTGCTGAAAACAGCTTTGAAACAAAGCGCCGCATAGCATATATTCCGGACAATCCGGACCTCTATGATTTTATGTCCGGTATACAGTACCTGAACTTTGTTGCAGATATCTTTGAAGTCCCTTTAAATGAAAGGACAGAGAAAATAAAATACTATGCTGATATTTTTGAGCTTACTGAAGAACTGGCCAACAGTGTCCGCTCCTATTCTCATGGAATGAAGCAGAAACTTGCTGTTATAGCATCTCTCATTCACAGTCCCAAGCTCATTATCATGGATGAACCGTTTGTTGGGCTGGATCCCAAGGCTGCGTTTGATCTTAAGAAGATAATGAAAGAGCATTGTGCTAACGGTGGCAGTATCTTCTTCTCAACCCATGTGCTTGAAGTTGCCGAAAAGCTCTGTGACAAGATAGCAATTATCAAGGAAGGAAAACTTATTAAGAGCGGTACCATGGAAGAGGTTAAGGGAGATGAGTCTCTTGAAGAAGTATTTTTGGAGCTGGAAGAGGTGGAGGAAGACTGACATGAGATTCAAAGCTCTTATAAGAAAGGAACTGCTGGAAGCTTTCCGCTCCTTCTTCTGGGACCAGAAAACAGGTAAGAGAAGAAAACCCTCATCTCTGCTTCTCTTTGCAGTTTTGTATGCTGTCATATTTTACATGCTGATTAACATGTATTCACCCATATTCGGCGCTGCGTCTTCTGCATGGCTTCCAACATATACCGGTGAATATTTTGTATATGCCATAATTATTTCATCAGTCATGAGTATTTTTCTCTCGCTGATTATAATTTATTCATCACTGTTCATGTCTAAAGACAACTCTGTCATGCTCTCTCTGCCTGTAAGGCCATATGAGATTCTGCTTTCGCGTCTGTTCTCAGTGTACCTGTATAATATTGTGTTCACAGCGCTCTCCCTGATTCCGGCCTTTGTGCATTTTGCATTGAATGCAAGGCTGACGGTTATGAGCACTGTTACATTTTTAATGACACTGATAATCCTTCCTGCGCTCCAGCTTTCAATCTCAACCCTTGCAGGGTATCTTGTCGGGCTGGCAACTGCCCGAATGAGGCATAAGCAGGGCGGAGTTATGATTCTCACAGTAATAGGAACTATGAGCATGTCATTTGCATTCGGACAGCTTTCAGGCTCCTCCATGGCAGGTCTTATGGAAGGCAGTGCCCCGACTTCAATAATCAGGATCATGGAAGGTCCTGTTAACCCGCTTGGTCTTGCAGGCCGCGCCTTCTCAGGAAGCGTAATCTCCCTCCTTCTGTTCCTGTTGCTTTCTGCTGTTTTTATCACCGCTGTAACCGTTCTTGTCGGAAGATCTGTTGTACGTATTCTCGGAATAACTGAAAAACAGAAGAAGGTAGCTTTCAGACAGACCATGATCCGCTCAAACAGCGTTAAACAGGCCCTTTTCAGGAGAGAAAGGCAGAAAGTAATGTCGAATGCCCTCTATGTATTAAACTGCATGCTGGGAAGCTTTATGGCTCTGATAGGAGCAGTTGTCCTTATTATCTTTTCTTCAACAATTAAGGGTGCTCTGGGAGATTTTTCCCTGCCGGTTTCCATTATTGGAGGAATCCTTTGTGCTTTATCTTCAATGAATGATATTACAGCTCCTTCAGTTTCCACAGAGGGAAAAAGTCTCTGGGTCCTTAATACACTTCCTGTAAGAAGTATTGATATTCTTGCAACTAAGGTTAAGTTCCACTTTATTTTCACCTTTGTTCCCATGCTGCTTCTTCTTGTAAGCATGTGTTTTGTATTCCGGGTTTCTCCTGTAAGCGCACTTGCATCTCTTGCAGTTATGGCTCTGTTTATTCTGGATGTTGCCTGTCTTGGTCTATTCAACGATTTAAAGCACGGAAACACTTCTTATATCAGTGAAGCCGTTGCCATAAAACAGAGCATGTCAGTTCTGTTTTCACTTCTGGAGGCCATAGCCCTGGCGGCCATAATTCTTGTTCCGTCAATTCTTCTTTTTGGGGCCATCAATGCATGGATTGTAACCGGAGCACAGATTATCCTTCTTTCTGTTCTTCTGGTTCTTCTTTCATCATGGATGAGAAAAACAGGATGCCGCCTGTTGCTTGAAATATGAAAAATCTGTCAGGTAAGAAGTGCTTTGGTAATCTGGCCTCTTCTGAAATTCTCATCCTCATCTGTGACTCAGATGAGCTTGAGAATATGGATAAAGAATATGAGATTCTCTGTTCTTTTACAGGCAAAAGAGACTGGGCTCTTATAGCTCTTGGTGTTTCTTCCTGGTTTGACTGTCTGTCTCCGTGGGAAGCCCCACCTGTTTTTGGTAAACAGGGTTTTGGAAATGGAGCAGGGCAGACTCTTGAAGAAATTCTAGAAATAATCAGGCCCTATAAGGAAGAAGATAAGGTGCTTCACATCTGCGGCTATTCACTTGCAGGACTATTTGCCCTGTGGGCCTCAACAAAAAGCGCTGTCTTCTCCGGAGTCTGCGCAGCTTCCCCCTCAGTGTGGTTCCCATCCTTTCTTTCCTATGTAAAAGAGAACCCGCTTCTTTCTTCAAATGTATATCTGAGCCTTGGAGATACCGAGGAAAAGACTAAGAATCCGTTTATGGCAACTGTTGGCAAGTGCATTAAAGAGCTTGAAGAGCTTTTGAAAAAAGAAGGAAAGAACTGCTTTTTTGAGTCAAACAGCGGCAATCATTTTAAAGATGCTGATCTGCGCATAGCAAAAGGCATGGCATACCTTTTATCTCTGAACCTTTCCTAATTTATCAGCCCAGCTTTCCCACGGGGTGTTGTAGTAGTTTAAAGCCATCCATTTTCCAACCCTGTTGTTCATTCTGGAGAGCAGGTTCCACACAGTTGACGGGAAAGCTATGAGCGGAAGAAACAGGGGTCCGAGGATTCTGCTCTGTATGCTGTGTCCGAGCTCATGTTTTTCTGTCTTTTCAAAACTGGCAAAACCCATGTATGCATCTCTGAAAAAGATGAACTCTCCACATGAAAAGCAGGTATAGAAACTGTTGTGGTGGATATAGCGCCTTCTGTCTTTTTTATCAAGAAAATCTGTTCTGTGTATAAGGAGAAACAACAGGGCTGAAATGGTCTGTGGAAGTTCCCAGGTCGCAGAGAGCAGAATGACAGAAAAGGTTTTAAGCTTCATAATAAAAAAACAGAGACTGTATGTTCATTATACTGAAAATACTGCCTCTGCGGGGGATTTTGAATCAGAAAATGTCCTTGTGCAGCTTGGACATACAATCTGAACACATCAATAATATCGGTATATATTTATCTTTTCAAGGGTTATCTTACTCTGCTGTAAAGCTTCCTGAAGAACTTGAAGAGCTTACTGTCGGCATGGAGTAGTAAAGTCCTTCAAACTTTGAACCACCTGATACACTAACATCTTTGTACATATTGTAACTACTGCCGGCTGAAAGTCCGGAGGCGGAAATAATTGCCTTGTAGTTTGAGCTTGATGAGATGCTTGAAGGGAAGGTTGCTGCAAATACTACATTTGAAGAAGAGTCCTTGACTGCACCTGTGTTGCCTGCTGAAGAAGCGAGTTTACTTGCGCTGACTACTGCATATCCCTGTGTGCTTGAAGAAGGTACACTTACAAGGTTGGAACTCTTATACAGGGCAAAGAGGGTTCCTCCTGTAATACTGAGAGTTCCGTCACAGTCAAAGGCTCCGTTGCCACTGGAAGTACAAATTATGTAAAGGAATCCGCCTGAGATAGTAATATTGCCATTTGAATCTATACAGTCCTGGCTGGATGCAATAGCGTATACCTTGCCACCGGAGAACACAATTTCTGAAGAATCTTCACGGCTGGCATTAATGCTGTCGTCTGTTGTGCTGATTGTAATCTCACCACCTTCAATATAAACGGCCTGTTTGCCTTCAATTCCCTCCGGAGATCTTGTTACTTCCTCAGTTGCAGAAACTCCATTGGCATCTGTAACTGTTGCTGAAGAGGCATGTTCATCATCTATTACAGAACCTGTAGTTGTAATGCTGAGTGTACCGCCTGTAACACGTACATAGGGGAACGGATCATCTGAGGTAGAGGAGGTAAGGGCATCTTCGTCTATATCCCACTTGGCTGTAATGGCCTTGCTGTAAGAGTTAATTGTAATACTTCCTCCTTTAATCAGAACAAAACCTTCGCCCGGTGTAGATGAAGAAACAATATTTCCATCATCATCTTCGCTGGCATCTTCTCCTTCTACAACTATGCCGCGGCTTTCGTTGTTGGTGTGGCTTCCACTTACATTGATAGTCAGAGTACCATCATCCATTACAAAGCCGTTTACGGCTCTGATACCGTCTCTGCCGCTTGTGGAGGAGAGTGTGTATGTTCCGTTTATGATTCTTACATAGTCTTTTGATGCAATGCAGTGCTTGTAATTCTGTGTTATGGAGAGACTACCGCTTCCGCTGAAAATCAGAGAACCCCTGCTGTAAAGAGTCCCCTTGGCATCTGAGCCCTGAGCCCAGGAAGCTGTCAGCTCTGCATCTTCATCAGGGGTTCCGCTATATGAGGAGGTGTAGTAATCAGTGCCTTCTTCATCACTGTATCCTACGCCATAGGTACGGCCGTCTGTGAGTGTGTTTGTACCGTTGAGGTAGACAAAGGTGTTTACAACATCTCCCTTGACCTCAATACAGGGGTAGTTGCCGCTTGTAATGGAAACTCCGTTAAGATAAAGCCCTACATTTTTTTCTCCGGTTTTCTTGATAAGAAGAGATCCGTCTTCAACTGTTCCTGAGAGGATGAAATTAATATCTCCTTCATAGCTTTTGCAGTTTATGGTTACCACACCATCGCTCGTAGATATTTTCATGTCTTCAATATCGTCTGTGCTGTAAGTAGAATTGTCTGTGCTCCATGTGCCGTCTTCGAGGTTAACATATACTGTGAGGTCCCAGTTCTGGGCAGAGTAGGATTCTTCATCTGTTGCTATGCTTCTTGTTGTAGTTGCACTTGTGTACGTTGATGAAGAAGTTGATGTTGATGATGTTGATACATATGAAACATCAGAATTGCATCCTGCTGCTGAAAGCACAAAAAGCAATGCAATGACAGAAATTAAAACTGTAGAAATGCTTTTTCTCATAAGGCTTTACTCCTTTTGTCTGAGAAAAGAATATTTCTACAGTTACAGTTGGAAAATGATTTGGAAGAAAACTACAGATTTCTTCATTTTTGTTTTACCTGGCCTGCCTGTAGTCCAGACAGAGATCAAATTCTTTATGAGGGAAGAAGGTTGCCAGTCGTACATTCTTTTGTGGTTTTGAAGCTATTGATGCAAACTTCCTGCTGATTCTCATTTCAAGCATCATGGAATCAGAATAGGATTCGGGTGAAAGGCTCCAGGCTAAAAGACGTTTTGTAAGACACATGTCATTTGCAATGGTTCCCTTTGACATGTTAAACAGTGGAGCCAGAACTGACGGTCCTATTCCAAAAGAAAGTTTCCTGTTTTCAACAAGAGATTTTTTAATAAGGTCCTTCCTGTGTTCTGCTTTGGCCTGATACTTTAAAGCCTCATCTGTAAGACCTTCTTCGCGCTTGCTGCTGGCCCTTATTTCATTGATTAAGGCCATGGCATAGTTGCAGTTTCTTCTTTCCTCTGTTTTCTTCATGTCTGCAATTATCTTATCAGCCTCTGTCTTTTTAATCAGATAGGTCCTGATTTTCTTTGTTTCCCTGAAATTGATTGACATGTCCTTACAGATAATTGCCAGATCCGGTTCCGATATAAAGGGGCATAATGAAGAAAGAAAAATGAAAAATCTTTTTCTGGCCAGGTGGTTTTCGGCAAAAACCGACCTGAGTATGCTTACAGGTTGTGACTCACAGCAGGATAGGGCTTGCTCTTCAACATCACCGCCGTATTTGTTTTCTGCTTCAAAGAGCATATTAATCCCACTGTCCATCTCGGCCACTTCCATTGGTTCTGTCTGTCTGTTTCTTGCTCTGTAAAAAGAAGCAAGCCTGTTCTGCAGGATCTTGCGGATATAGAAAATAAATTCACCGCCCTGGTAGTCCAGCAGTATTCCTTCAAGGTACGGCCTGAGATAAAGAATGAAATCAGAAGCATCTTCTTCCTTCAAACCAAGATCTGTTTGCGGATAAAAATAGGAGATAATCAGTATTTCATGAACCAGATGCTCCCTCAGTCTGGTACATTCACTGCTTTTGCCTCGCTTTTTGGCAAGCTGCTGAAACCTGATAATTGTCTCTGCAATACTACTACAATTTATAATATCATCCATGTTCTGCCCTCCTTTGGGTTAGGGGTGAGTATTTCGCAGAGTATCATTAAACAAGTATGTACATGGATATTATATCTTACAAAAAAGGACTTATTTTTATTTGATTCTTAATTATGAACCGGAAAAATAAAAACCCCGTTATGAAACAATAACTTGATTACATAACAGGGTTTATTTAGCACAAAGAATGCTGATCTTATTTTGCAAGGGTCTTCTTGGCCTGGTCACAGAGAGCCTTGAAAGCTACTTTGTCTTCAATAGCCATGTTTGAAAGAACCTTTCTGTTCAGATCAATTTTTGCAAGCTTTAGAGCATGCATGAACTGTGAATAGTTCAGGCCTTCAGCCTTAACACCGGCAGAGATTCTTGCAATCCAAAGCTTTCTGAAATCTCTCTTCTTTTCTTTTCTGCCACGATAGGCGTACTGTCCGGCCTTTGCTACGGCGTCTTTTGCGATACGGTTATTGGTAGATCTTCTTCCCCAGTAACCCTTGGCAAGCTTCATAATCTTCTTGCGTCTGTCTTTGTGTTTTGTTCCGTCAACTGCTCTTGGCATTTCTCTACCTCCTCATCAATCGTAAGGAAGCATAACTCTTACTTTCTTTGCTTCCGATTCGTGAAGAATACCAGTAGCGCGGAGATTTCTCTTACGCTTTGTAGTCTTCTTTGTGAGGATATGACGGAGACCCTGCTTCTTGTATCTTACCTTGCCGGTTCCTGTCACACGATAGCGCTTTGCAGCTGCGCGTCTTGTTTTCATCTTGGGCATATTTCACCTCTACTTCACGACCGGGAACAAGATACCCCGGGACGTTGCTATTTACACTCCGTACGGAGATGTTTACTTTTTTCTGGCAGGTGAGAGCATCATGCTCATGTTTCTGCCTTCCATCATGGGACGACTGTCAAGATTGTACGAAATTCCCTTTTCAGTCAAGGCCTCAAGAATCTTCTCAAGAACAGCTCTTCCAAGCTCAGTATGGGCAAGCTCTCTTCCTCTGAAACGGATAGTAACCTTACACTTGTCTCCACCGCCAATGAATTCTCCGATAGCCTTTGTCTTGGTCTCAAGATCATGAGTATCAATCTTAGGCTGCATGCGGATTTCCCTGACCTTTACAATGGTCTGGTTCTTCTTTGCTTCCTTCATGCGTTTTTCCTGCATGTAGCGGTACTTTCCGTAGTCTGTAATCTTACATACGGGAGGATTTGCATTAGGAGAAATTTCAACCAGATCAAGACCTGACTCTTCAGCAAGAGCCAGAGCATCAAAGAAGGACATAACTCCCTTCTTGTTGTTCTCTTCATCCAGTACAAAGACTTCCTTTGCATGGATCTGTCTGTTAATTCTTAATTCCTTTGTTGCTGCCAAATGCATAACCTCTGTAAAAAATAAAGACTTGAAAATAATCTTTTCAGCCAAATGAGAATATATCATTAAAAAAGCGGAAGTTGCAAGTATTGCAACTCCCGCTCTTTCAAATAAATAATCACTATTTGAATCAGGCCTGTCCTGCACTTCCGAGAACATCTCTGTTCTTGTGCATGTACATTTCCTTAAGAGCTTCTCTTGCTGGGCCAAGATACTTTCTCGGGTCGAATTCGCCCGGCTTTTCATCAAGAACTCTGCGGATTGTTCCTGTCATGGCAAGTCTTCCGTCACTGTCAATGTTAATCTTACATACAGCGCTCTTTGCTGCCTGTCTGAGCTGATCCTCAGGAATACCAACACTGTCCTTAAGCTTTCCACCGTGCTCGTTAATCATCTTAACGAATTCCTGTGGTACTGAGCTTGATCCGTGAAGAACAATCGGGAAGCCCGGAAGTTTCTTTTCAATCTCAGCAAGAATGTCGAATCTGAGTGGAGGTGGAATAAGGATTCCATCAGCATTTCTCTTGCACTGTTCCGGTGTAAACTTGTTTGCACCGTGGCTTGTGCCGATAGAAATAGCAAGAGAATCAACACCTGTCTTTGAGACAAAGTCAATTACATCTTCCGGTCTTGTGTAGTGGCTTTCTGCTGCCTGTACTTCATCTTCAATACCGGCAAGAACTCCAAGCTCACCTTCAACTGTTACATCAAACTGGTGTGCATACTCTACAACCTTCTTTGTAACTGCAACGTTCTCTTCGTAGGGAAGAGCAGATCCGTCAATCATGACAGATGAGAATCCGTTGTCGATACATTCCTTACAGACTTCGAAGCTGTTGCCGTGGTCAAGGTGAAGAACGATTGGGATATCATATCCAAGTTCATGAGCATATTCACATGCTCCTCTTGCCATGTTTCTGAGAAGATTAATGTTGGCATAATCTCTTGCGCCTCTTGAAACCTGAAGAATAACAGGAGACTTTGTTTCAACGCATGCCATGATAATTGCCTGCAGCTGTTCCATATTGTTGAAGTTGTAGGCTGGAATTGCATAACCGCCCTTGACGGCTTTTGCAAACATAGCTCTGGTGTTTACCAGACCAAGTTCTTTATATGATGTCATATCTGTAAACTCCTTACCGAAACAGTAAACCACATTTTTTTTGACAGGTCAATGAAGACGTTGATGGCACGGACTGTTATTCACTGTTTCATTCTTATCTGTTATTATCATTGTATGTCTGTAAAAAAGCTTGCACTGCTTCTTTCAATAATTACACTCATCTCTCTGGCTGTTCTTGCTTATTTCTTTTTATTTAAAGAAGTTGTATTTGTAACAGATCCGGCCTGGGAGCTTGTTGAACCAGCTTCTGAGATGCGCAGGCTTCGCCTTAATCTTGCCCTTAAGGGAAGAAAACTCACCTGTATAGATTTTGAAGATTTTTTTTCAGACACAGACAGATTTACAAACTGCAATCTTATTGTCTTAAGCCCCGTATCTTCTGTTGCTGCAGTAACGGAAAACGCATTTCTCTCTTCAGAGTCTGAATGTATTGTTGCAGGCATTGGGGCAGAGGAAAACTACAGTGTTTTTGATATGGTTCTCAAATCATATCAGACAGAGGAAATAGAAGAGGATGCAGTAGACTACAGGTACAGTGCGTATACTTCAGCTGAAAGAGTTTACTGTCCGTATCTTACGGAAAGCATTCTTCCTCTTCTTTCTCTGACTAAAGAAGATATTCATGGCACACCGGGGGTCCTTGTTTATGGCTACAGATAAGGATGAAAAGTATTTTGAAGGCATTTTTACCTCTTTTAAGGATGCCCTTGACCGCCGCGGCAAGGTAATTCCTGCAGTAAGTTATGTTGCCATAACCCATAACGACCCGTACTGTGTTCTAATTTCCACACTTCTCAGCCTGAGAACCAAAGATGATGTAACTTTGAATGCTTCCATGCGTCTTTTTGAGAGAGCTTCAGATCCAAAAACCATGCTCAGTCTTTCTGCTTCAGAGATAGAGGAACTGATTTTTCCCACAGGTTTCTATAAGACAAAGGCTCTGAGGATTCTTGAGATAAGCAGAATTCTTGTTGATAAATACGGCGGCAAAGTGCCTTCTACAGTAGAGGAACTTCTTGCTTTGCCCGGAGTTGGAATTAAGACTGCAAACCTTACCCTAAACCTCGGTTTTAACATTGATGCAATCTGCGTGGACTGTCATGTCCATCAGATTTCAAACCGCCTTGGCTGGATAGATACAAAGACACCGGAAGAGTCTGAGAAGGTTCTTCAGACCGTTATGCCTAAAAAATTCTGGATTCCTCTTAATGAACTATTGGTTTCATACGGGCAGGAAATATGCACAAGTGTATCTCCAAGATGTTCTGAGTGCCCTGAAAATTCAAGATGCCCGAAAATAGGTGTTACCCGCACACGCTGAGAAAGTTTGAATAAACACGCTCTGAAAGCTCTTCAACCTTAAGATTCAGAACCTCAGCAGCACAGGAGTAGGTGTGAACTACGTACAGTGGGGTATTTGCCTTACCGCGCATGGGTACAGGAGCAAGGTACGGAGCATCTGTTTCGAGAAGCAGACGGTCCTCTGGCACGTATTTAAGAGTATCCCTTAAGCTCTGGTTTGCCTTGTATGTAAGATTTCCTGCGTAGCTTATGTAGTAGCCTCTGTCCAGGGCTGCTCTCATAACATCAAGACTTCCGCTGAAGCAGTGTATAATTCCGCCTTTTGAGGGTCCGTATTCCCTGATTATCTCTTCTGTTCTTTTATCAGCTTCCCTGTTGTGAATTATTATTCTTCTGCCGCTTTTTTCAGCGTACTGCATCTGCCGTATGAACAGAAATTCCTGGCTTTCAACAGTTCCGTACTTCCAGTAGTTATCCAGGCCGGCTTCGCCTATAAACTTTACGTTATATTTCTCAACATTAGAAAAAAGAATCGTAAGCTGTCTTTCAAGCTCTTCCATGCTTCTGTTTTCAACTTCCCACGGACCCATGGCAGCAGCACGCTTAATATGAGGGAAATTCTTAGTTATTTTTGATCTTTCAATAATATCGTCAGCGCTGCATCCTATATCTATGCCCCCGGAGAGAAATGACATGGCTTTCTCTGCATCCAGGCCTTTTTCAACGAGAATCTGAGCGTGAAAGTGTGAATCAATTATTTTCATGATTTCAGTCAAGGTAGTCTTTGACTTTGGTAAGAATCATTTCTTTTACTTCTTCGTAAGATCCTTCAACGGTAAGGCCTGCTGCCTTTGCATGACCACCGCCTCCGAAGAGGGAAGCAAACTTTCCTGCATCAAAGGAGCAGTTGTGGTTGGACCTGATTCCGACTTCAGTTGCACCTTCACATCTTTTGCTTATCTTAAAGAAGAATACCACCTGTACGCCTTTGACAAGTGTAAGTGTTCCGTAAAGGTCATCTGAAGCTCTGGCGTTATCTCCAAAGCGGTCAAAGTCCTCTTTTTCCTCGTGGCTTATCAGAACCTTTCCGTTGTAGAAGCTTTCAACCCTGTTCAAAAGCTCTCCAAAAAAGCGGACAGTCCCGAAGGGCTTGCCTCCGGAGATGTAGTGGTATTCGTCATTCAGGACAACACCGCAGTCTGCAAGGTCGGCTACAATTCTGAGGGTGGGGCCTGACCCATCATGGAGGAACTTAAAGTATCCGCTGTCTGTTGCAAAACCCCTGAAGATGTACTGTGCGGCTTCCTTTGTCATGGTTACACCCAGAGCCTTGTAAAGCTGGTAGATAAGAAGCGTTGTTGAAATACTGTCAGGAACAATATACCTTGCATCACCAAAGTCTTCTCCGCTTGAGTGGTGGTCTACAACAGTGAGAGTGAAATTTTTAAAGTAATTCCACTTGGTTCCCAGGCGGGACGGAGTAGAGCAGTCTACAACAATTCCAAGTGTTTCTTTATTTAAAATATCTTCAGGAAGTTCTTCTGTAAGATAATCCTGAATAAACTCAACTTCAGGTCTGAAGAACGGACCGTCATTTACAAGATAGTATTCCTTGCCCAGGGCTTTTAAGAGAAGACCCATGGATGCCACTGAATTTACACAGTCTCCGTCAGGGGCCCCATGGCCACAAACAACTGCTCTTTTGCAGTTTAGTATGGAATCAAGTACATTCTGTGGCGGTAGCGGAAAACTTTTCATGTCAGCTGATAACCGGATCCTTTTCCTTGAGAACTGTCTCTCTGCTAATCTCAATCTTCTTTATGTTCTTCATGGACGGCACGTCAAACATAAGGTCTGTCATGAGATCTTCAACTATACTTCTTAGTCCTCTGGCTCCTGTCTTCTGAGTATATGCAATATGGGCAATTTCCTTAATTGCATCATCCTTGAAGACAAGTTCAACATTATCCAGTTTAAGGGATGCTACATACTGGTTGATTATGGAGTTCTTAGGTTCTACAAGAATTCTCTGTAAATCTTCTTCTTTAAGGTCGTTCAGACCTACGTGTACGGGAAGTCTTCCTATAAATTCAGGTATAAGGCCGAACTTAATAAGATCATCAGGAAGAATCTCCCTGTAAAGGCTTTCAAGAGAGAGGTTTTTCTTGTCCACTATCTCCTGGCCAAAGCCCATGGATGTGGTATCAAGGCGTTTTTTAATAATCTTATCAAGACCGACAAAAGCTCCGCCGCAGATAAAGAGGATGTTCCTTGTATTAATCTTTATGGTTTCCTGGTTCGGATGCTTTCTTCCGCCCTGAGGAGGTACGCTTGCAATTGTTCCTTCAATAATCTTAAGCAGTGACTGCTGTACGCCTTCACCGGAAACATCTCTTGTTATGGAAACGTTCTCACCTTTCTTTGCAATCTTATCAACCTCATCAAGGAAGATAATTCCGTTCTCGGCTGCTGCTACATCATCATCTGCTGCCTGGATGAGCTTGAGAAGAATGTTCTCGACATCCTCACCGACATAACCGGCTTCAGTAATGGTTGTTGCATCTGCAATTGCAAAAGGAACATCGAGGCGTTTTGCAAGTGTTCTTGCAAGAAGAGTCTTACCTGTTCCTGTCGGTCCCATAATCAGAATGTTTGACTTATCAAGCTCAACGTTCTGTTCTGCAAGCTGTTTTTCGTATTTTACTCTTTTATAGTGGTTATAAACGGCAACTGAAAGAACTTCCTTTGCCTTGTTCTGTCCAATCACGTACTGGTCAAGATACTCTTTCAGTTCATGAGGTGTGGGGAGAACATCCGGGAGCTTTGCAGCTGAATCCCCGTAGCTTTCTCCGCCTTCTTCCCTGAGTATTTCCCTGCATCTTGAAACACAGTCCTCGCAGATTGCAACTCCGTTTGGTCCGGTAATGAGCCGGCTGTCAGAGGATCCGCAGAATGAACAGTATTTGTTGTTTTTACCAAAAGCCATCTTATTTACCCTTTGTCTGAAGGACAGAATCTGCAAGACCGTATTCAACAGCCTCTGTTGCAGTCATGAAGAAGTCTCTCTCCATGTCCTTTGCAAGTTCTTCTGCTTTCTTTGAACAGCTCTGTGCAAGATATTCGGTTGTAAGACGTTTTAATCTGAGAATCTCTTTTGCATGAATGGCTACGTCTGAGGTCTGTCCCTGAACTCCGCCCCATGGCTGATGGATCATGATTCTTGCAGAGGGGAGAGCAAGACGCTTTCCCTTTGATCCACCGGCAAAGATCAGTGCAGCCATGGAAGCTGCCTGACCTATACAGATGGTAGATACTTCAGGTCTTATGTATTTCATTGTGTCATATATTGCAAGACCTGCAGTAACACTTCCACCGGGTGAGTTTATATAGAGGTTAATATCCTTTGAAGGATCTTCAGCCTCCAGAAACAGAAGCTGAGCCACAACAAGATCAGCAGTCTCATCATTAATCTCTCCGCTAAGGAAAATAATTCTTTCCTTAAGCAGTCTGCTGTAGATGTCGTATGCTCTTTCACCTCTGTCAGAGCTGTCTATTACTGTTGGTACCAGATAGGATTCAGTATTTTTACTCATTTATCTTCTTTCTTGTCTTCTTTCTTTGCAGGAGCCTTGAACTTATTGTTCTCAAGCAGATAATCCTGAGCCTTTTTGAACTTTACATCATCTTCTGCGTAAACCTTGAAAGCATCATAATTCGGATTGTCCTTTGTAATCTCCTGGCCATAGACCTTAAGCTGCTCGTTAAGCTCATCTTCAGAAACTTCAAACTTCTGCTCTTCCTTAACCTGCTCAAGGATCATCTGGAGCTTAAGCTGGTCTGCAACATCAGCTCTTCTTGTATCAAGGAACTGATCCTTGCCGGCGCCGTTTGCACTCATGAGCTTCTCTACGTCAGCTTCTGCCATGCCAAAACGCTGTACAAAGTTTCTCCACTCCTGATCGAGCTGAGCTTCAATCATGCTCTGAGGAAGCTGGATTTCAGTGTCCTTGGCAATTGCTCTGAGAAGTGCATCAAGTTTTACATTTCTGTTCTGATTCTCGGCAGCCTCTTCAAGGTTCTTCTTTGTAGCCTTCTTAAGATCGTCGAGAGTCTTGTATTCATCCTTAATGTCCTGAGCAAAATCATCATCAAGTTCAGGAACTTCCTTTCTCTTGACTTCTGTTACTTCAACATCAAGCTTGATTGTCTTTCCAATATAATCGCTGCCCATACCGCTGTCGTCGCCGTATGTCTTCTCGATTGTCTTCTTGTCGCCCTTGTTCATGCCGACAACTTCTTCATCAATTTTGTAGAAGTTGTAGGATGTTCCGACTGTGAATGTGAAGTTATCTCTCTTTGTTGCTTCAACGGGCTTTCCGTCAGCATCAAGTTCAACATAGTTGACTGTGATAATATCACCCTTCTCAACAGCTCCGTTCTTGGCAACAACCATTGCGTTCTGCTGTCTGAGTCTTTCAATTTCCTCATCAACTTCCTTACTTGAGACCTTTGATGTTTCTGCTTCAACTGTAAGTCCTGTGTATGCCGGAAGCTTAACTTCAGGAACAACGTCATATACTACGCTGTAAGTAATATCTGTATTCGGCTTGAAAGGAAGAAGAGCATCTTCATTCTGGAGAACCGGTGTGCTGTAGGGCAGTGGTCTCTGCTTTGAATCAAGATCCTTATAGGAAGCTTCAAGATTGTCTTCCATAAGTTTGAATGTAACTTCTTCTCTGATTTCCGGGCCGTACTTGCTTTCGATAAGTGAAACCGGAGCCTTTCCGGGTCTGAAGCCCTTGAGAGTGAGCTTCTTTGCATAATCCTTTATTCTCTTTGCGTATTCTTCTTCAATCTTCTTTGATTCAAGAGTAAGTGTAAGCTCTACGCTGGAGTTTTCAAGTTTTTTGATTTCCATAATTTCCTCGCAATATATGATGTGTCGGGAACACCGACAGTAAAATATATATAATTAAAGAGAAAGTGACAAGACAGAAAATGTATGTAAAAGTTTGTCTGTAATTTACTTACCTGGATAACTTACAACAGAAGCAACATCATATCCCTTAAGGACTTCTCTTCCGTTAAGTCCGGCAAGTTCGAGCAGGCAGATAATTTTCTCAACTGATCCGCCGAGCTTTACTACCAGATCTGCAGCAGCCTTAAGTGTTCCGCCTGTTGCAATAAGGTCGTCAACCAGAACAACCCTGTCACCTTTTTTAATGGCAGTCTTGTTAATTTCAATAGTTGCTGAACCGTATTCAAGGTCATATGTTTCGGAAACTGTTTCTCTTGGAAGTTTTCCTGCCTTTCTGACAAGTACAAACGGCTTGTGAAGAAGGTATGCAATCGGCATTCCCATGACAAATCCTCTGGCTTCTGTTCCGGCAAGAACATCAAATTCGACACCATCAAGAAGTTTTACGAGCTCGTCAATTGCGAGTTTGAGTCCGTCAGCATCTTCAAGTATGCCTGTTACATCTCTGAAAATGATTCCCTTTGATGGAAAATCCGGGATACTGATAATGTAGTCTTCAACTTTTTTCATGGTAGAACCTCCGAAAAACACACCTTACCGATTATATTGAAATGCAATGCCTTACTCAATGTATTTCCAAAAAACAAAAATACTCTTGCGCAAGTTTTTTAAAAATGCTATATATAGATTCCGTCATGCAGCAGTAGCGTAGTGGTTACGCACCACCTTGCCAAGGTGGCCTACACGAGTTCGAATCTCGCCTGCTGCTTTTTTTATGCCCCCGCAACAGCGGGGGTTTTTAAATCTCAAACCATCTTAACTCTGTTCTTCTGAAAGCTTTTTTGCCAGGTTGTACATCCTGCTTGCGTTAATCTCAAGCTGTTCTCTGGAGACTTTACCATTCTTAAGACCTTCAAGAAGAGTCTTGTAGTCGTTTTCACTTCCTGGCATCATTACATCTCCGCCGGCCATGGCAATATTGCAGGAAGTAGGGGAGCTGTATTTCCCGAAGGCTTCCATGCCGCCTACAATCCAGTCGGTCATGACTATTCCTTTAAAGCCGAACTCATTTCTGAGAACATTTTCCACAAGAGCTCTGTTTTCAGATGTGTGTGTTCCGTTAAGAAGGTTGTAGGAAGTCATGACACACAGCGGTTTTGCTTCCTTGACAGCTATCTCAAAGCCCTTGAGATAAATATCTCTGAGAGCCTTCTCAGATACATGAGAGTTGCTTCCATATCTGTTGTTTTCCTGGTTGTTTGCTGCATAGTGCTTAATTGCAACTGCACGGCCGCTGTGAGACTGAACTCCTTTAGTAACAGAAGCAGCAATCTTACCTGTAAGAAGAGGATCTTCTGAGTAATATTCAAAGTTTCTGCCGCATCTTATGTCTCTGTGGATATTCATAGCCGGTGCAAGCCATATGTCCACATTAAAGAGCTCCATTTCAGTACCGACAATATCTCCAAAGAGTTTTGCAAGATCTGTATTAAAACTCTGGGCTACAGCTGTGCCGACAGGAATCATGGAACAGAACTGCTCAAATATTTTCTGATTCTTCTTTGGCTTCTTGCCCATCATGCTCATGATTTTAAAAAGATAGGTGGGTAAAAAGTCTTTTACGATAAGAAGTGAGTCGTTTCCAATGCCGGCAGCGTTTCCGTCCTTATCTATAAAGTACTGGCGGTTGAGCCTGAGACCTGCAGGGCCGTCTGCAAGAGTAATCTGAGGGAAACCCCTGGATACAAGTGTATCTGTAAAGTCTCCGGCTGCACCTGCAACCTTCTTGCTTGCATTACCAATTATGCTCAGCGGCCCCTTGTTAAAGCGTCCAATATTTATGTAGCATAGTTCTTCGTCTGTAAGAGAACTGATAAACGGATCTATTTTGTACTTTGCATCATACCTGACAGATTTTCCCTTAAAGTCTTTTGAAGAAACACTAATTCTCTTAACCTCTTCAGGTACTCTGATTTTCCTGATGCGTTTTGGAGCCCAGTCCTCAAAACCGCTGTCTCCCAGAAGGTTCTTAACGCTCTTTACAACCACGGTCTTATCAAGTGAAAGAACACCTGTCGGCACTGTGTTTGCACTGCTGTTTCCTACAAACAGTACATAGTCTCCCTTTTCAAGAATATAGGCTTGTTTCTCTGAGTTGTAAGAAGCAAGACTTTCCATATCAAAAGAGAGGGTAAGTCTCTGTGTTTTTCCAGCTTCCAGCTCTTTTGTTTTTGCAAATGCAGAAAGAGATTTAAAGCCTGCTTTTGAAGATGTGTAAAGCTGAACGACTTCCTTGCCTCTGAATTTTCCTGTGTTCCTGACAGTTACGCTGACTGAAACCTTTGTTCCCTTTAATACGGGCTCATGAGGTTTTATGTCAAATTGTGTGTAGGACAGTCCAAAGCCAAAGGGGAAGAGGGGCTTTGTGCCTGTTGCATCATAGTATCTGTATCCGACATAGATTCCCTCGTTGTAGTAAGTATCATCCATATCACCGAAAGTGCCAATATTCGGATATTCTGAAGCCCATGTTGTGCTGAGTTTTCCGCTTGGGTATGAAATGCCGAGAATTATATCTGAGAGGATGTTTCCTCCAAGTGCACCCAGCTGAGAGAAGAGAAGAATGTTTTTAACGATTTTAACTTCTTCAAGATCAACAACGCCACCTGTGTTAAGGACAAGAAGGAACCTGTCAAATCTGGCGTTCAGGGAGAGAATGTCGCGAACTTCTGTTTCTGTTAATTTAAAATCTCCGCGGTCATATGTCCTGTCAGAACCTTCTCCGGAAATTCTTGAAAGAACATATATTGCAGCATCTGCATCGTAATCCAGGGAAAGATTGTAATCCGGCTCTTTCATGACTGCTCCCATTATGTTTGCAATCCCTCTAAGACCCTTTCCTTTCTTTTTCATCTCCTTTATCCAGGCATGTTTCTTTTCCTGTTTCATTTTGTCATAAGAATCCAGCCATTTGCCTGAAGTAATGGTAAAACCACCTTCTTCAAGTCCTTTTTCAATGCTCACTGAGAATCTTGAGTTTACGTCGCCTGATCCGGTTCCACCTCTGACTGTATTACGTGCTCCATTACCAAACAGTGCTATTCTGCAAGCCTTGCTCAAAGGAAAAGACCCGTCCTTTTTGAGAAAAAGCGTACATTCTGCAGCGTTCTTTCTGATAATTTCGTTGTGTTTGATTTCGTAGTCTTTAAGTTTCATATACATCCCCCTTCCTAATAGGATAACACAGAAAAATCCTGCGCAATATGTTATTATGTAAACAGTTGCACTAAAAACTGTATAGATAATAAATTCCCCCAACATTACAAAAACCTGCTTTTGGTAGACGTTAAGACCCTTAATTCATATAATGGTTGCCGTTTGCAGAACATTTCTTGCGTTCTGTTTTTCCCGGAGTTAATGTGCATACACAGCTTTTAGATATACTTAATGTTTTTTGTTCGGCAGTATCTTTTCTTCTGCTTCTGTATTCTCTTTATTTTATTATCTTTGCCTTTCTTGCCTTTATAAGAAAGGATAAGAGCTATCCGGAGGCCTCTGAGAATAGAAAATTCTGTATTCTGATTGCTGCCCGCAATGAGGAGACTGTAATAGGGAATCTTATTGAGAGTCTTAAGAAGCAGGATTATCCGTCTGACTGTTACGAGATAGTTGTTCTTCCAAACAACTGCACGGACAACACGGAGTCTGTGGCAAAAGAGTGCGGAGCACGTGTACTTAACATTCCTTTCTCGCCCAAAACCAAAGGTCAGGTTATTGATTATGCTTTCAGAAAGCTCAAGGGAGAGAAGGATATAGATGCCTATGTAGTCTTTGATGCAGACAACGTTGTAGATCCCTCATTTCTTCGCTGCGTGAACAATTCTCTTGCCTCCGGCTTTGATGCCGGGCAGGGTAAGCGTGTAGGTAAGAACAGTTCGGATAACTGGCTTACTCAGTGCTACGAAGTTTTCTTTGTCTATCAGAACATTCTCTTTAACAGACCCCGTGCAGTTTCAGGTCTGAACGCCTCAGTAAACGGTACGGGATGGTTTGTCAAAAAGAGTGTTGCAGACAGAGAAGGATTTTCCATGTATACGCTTACGGAAGATCTTGAGTTTACTGCAAAATGTGCCATTAAAAAGTACCGCATAGCCTATGTTCCTGAGGCTGTAACATACGACGAGTTTCCTTCTTCCTTCAGGGTTTCCATGAGGCAGAGAATCCGCTGGACCTACGGCCAGATCTGCTGTTTGAGAAGGTACGGAAGCAAGCTTCTTAAAAATGTTTCAAAGGCCTTTACCAGTTTTGATGTATTTATGCTCTTTATTTCACCGCTTGTTCAGGTTTTAAGTGTAATCTCCGGTCTTGCTTCCATTATCCTGAATTACAGTACAATCGGAGGACTTACAAACCTTGCCAAAATGGGAGTATTTTCGGCCTTGATTTCTTACCTTGCCATGTTTGCAGCATCAGCTTTCGGAGTCTACAGAAACCAAATGAGGGTAAGAAGCAATATAAAGGGGATAATTCTTTTTCCTGTTTTTACAGTAATTATTTTTCCGTTAATAATTTACTGTATGTTTATGAAGGACTGTACATGGAAACCTATTGCCCATAACAGGGTCATATCAATTGCGGAGAAGAGGGCTTAGGCCATATCCTTTTCAACTGTATCAATAATTGTCTTTGAAGCCTCGTTGGAAAAGAGTTCTTTAGTGGCTTTATTTTTGAGTTTAGTAAATGGAGAGTTCTCTGTATCTGCAAGGGCCTGAACTACCATAGGGTAAACCTGTTGTGGTGTCTGTGCGCAGCGTGCCAGCCTGTTATGCTCAAAGTACTCAAGGTTGTGGGTTTCAAGGCCGGGGACTGCGTTCATTATAATCATGGGAGTGCCTGAAATGGCAGCTTCAGTTACTGTAAGGCCTCCGGCTTTGGTTACTATGACATTAGCAGCCTTGAAGTAGTAAGGAACATCATTTGTAAAGCCGACCGGTAAAATCTGGCTGTAGCGGGAAAGCTGTCTGAAAAGTCTTTTGTTATTTCCGCAAAGTACTGCAACCATACAGTTTGTAAGTTTCGTGGAAATCATCTTTGCCAGACTCCTCATGTCTCCGCATCCCATAGAACCTGCGCTCAGTACTACAAGAACCTTTTTCTGGTCTATTCCAAGTTTCTCTCTTGCTTCCTTTCTTGTTGTTTTGTTAAAAAACTCATGCTTAATAGGAATGCCCGCTTCAGTTATTTTCTCAATTGGGATGCCGTGGACGGCAAATGCATTTTTAAAGCCGACTGGAACAAAGTGCATGTCCGGCAGGGTCAGGGCTGAGCCCGGAGTATAGGAGTAGTCTGTGGCTACAAGGTAGAGGCCCTGCTTAAGGCCGTAGTGTTTTCTGACGTGGGTCATCATCATGGCGGCAAAAACGTGGACACAGACTACTGCATCATAGTTGTGCTTTCCAAGGTATCTGTTTATGCGCCTCATGCTTCTGTGCATGCTTCTGAAAACAGTTTTTGTAGAGGCTTCTCCAGCCTTATCGTATAATTTTCCATACAGCTTTGGCATGTGCTTGTAGGCAAAAACATGGCCCTTGCTTATTATGCTTTTTCTTCTGTATCCGAGAAAATCAAGAGCATCTTTAATTATGTAGGAATGTCCTCTCTGTGCAGCTTCTGTGGCCAGAGCCCTTGCTGCAGAATTGTGTCCTCCTCCGGTGCTGCAAGTGAGAAAAAGAATTCTCATTTTCCTTTTCCCTCCATCCTGAGGGCTCTTTTGTAAATACTTACAAGGCGGGGTCTGTTGTACCTCTGGATTATGATATCCAGACTATTGAAAACAAGGTAGGCTGCCTCCCAGAAAAGGTTGTAGGGCCACTCTATGAAAAAGAGAAGTGAAAGACCGAGAATTATCAGGGCGATATGAACAACCTCTGCCACACAGGTTTCCTGAAGCAGAGTGTACAGGTGCTTAGAGCTCAAATCCTGTCCCACATCCTTGGACTGGGCCTTTTCTGAGGCCTTACTCATGTCCATCATGGAGTCTTTCCAGCTCTTGATTTTAAGTTTTTCCTGGTAGATTTTTCCGTTCTTTTCCCACTTGTGTGGAGCAAACAGGCCTGATTCAAAGTTAAACTTTCTGGGGATAAAACGTCCTGCCAGGTTTGCCACGCCTCCCATAATTACAACGTACCATGCAAAGCGGAAATATCTGAAGAGGAAGGGGTAGATTACCCAGTCTGTCGTCTTTGCAAAAAAGGCGTATGTTGAAAGAAGGAGTAAAAAAATCAGGTACCAGATTTTCTTGAAGATATAGAGCACGAAAGAACCTCACAAATATGCAAAAAACAATATACTTTTTTATTTCACATTTGGCAATTAAGACTAAAAATCATAAAAAAACAGGACCGTGACAAATATCACAGTCCTGTAATTCCTCTGATATACAGATTATTTCTTAAAGTATCTTGCAAGAAGACCTGCAAAAGCCTTTCCGTGACGTGCTTCATCACGTGCCATTTCGTGAACTGTGTCGTGAATAGCATCAAGGTTGTACTGCTTTGCAAGCTTTGCAAGTTCAAACTTGCCCTTTGTTGCTCCGTTTTCAGCATCTACCCTCATTTCGAGGTTCTTCTTTGTGCTGTCTGTAATAACCTCACCGAGAAGCTCTGCAAACTTTGCTGCATGCTCTGCTTCCTCGAAAGCTGCCTTTTCCCAGTAAAGACCAATTTCAGGATAGCCTTCTCTGTGGGCAACTCTTGCCATGGCAAGATACATACCAACTTCGCTGCACTCTCCGTTGAAGTTTGATCTGAGCTCTTCAACAATCTTTGTTCTGACTTCTTCAGGAACATTTTCTCCGAACTGCTTTCCAACTCCGACAACATGCTCTGCAGCCCATGTCAGATCGCCTTTCATTTCAGTAAACTTACTTCCGGGAACCTTGCACTGAGGACAGAACTCAGGTGGTTCGTCACCTTCATGTACGTATCCGCAAACCGGACATACCCATTTTTTCATAGACTAAACTCCTT
>JAILPZ010000021.1 GCA_024699225.1 Sphaerochaetaceae bacterium | reverse complement strand
GAACAGCTTCACAGAATTCCTGAGTATGTCCTCATTCCTGTAGGAAACGGAACTCTGTTTCTGGGCGTTATGCACGGTCTTGAGCATCTTTTGGAAAGCGGCTGCATAGATCACATGCCAAAAATAATTGCTCTTCAGAGTGAGAAGTGTGACCCGCTGTTAATCAGTGCCCGGAAGGGCGAACTGGAAGCTGCCGAGGTTCATCCGGAGCCGACACTTGCCGAGGGAATTTCAATCGGAAAGCCAATGAGGGCAACCGAGATTCTTGAGTATGCAAAGAAGTACAACATAAGCTTTGTCCATGCTCCTGAAGACAAGATTCTGGATGCAAGAAAGGCCATAGCAGAGAAGGGCATATACTGCGAGCACACAACTGCTGCCAACTACGCAGCCTACCTTGAGTACTGCAGGCTCTACGGCAAGGCTCACGACTGCCTTATTACCATGTGCGGGGCAGGACTTAAGTCAGATCACTGATGATAAAAAAACTGCTGCAACGAAAGACGCTGCAGCAGTTAACTATAAATTAGCCTTCAAATTATTCCCTTCTCTTTATAAGAAAGCTAAAATTTTTTCTCTTTGATACTATCCCTAAAAAAGATTTGGTACAACACTTAAAGTACATATAGGTATTATAAGTTCGTTTAAATGTTACATTTATGAAGTAATAATTCATATATGAACAAAGATAAACCATCTGTTTCTATTATATTGTCGCGAAATATAAAAACGAAAAGGGCTGATTTGGAATTAACACAGGCTCAGTTCGCTGAGAAGATTGGTATATCAGTTCGTCACTTAAGCGATATAGAACGCTCTGACACCTTTCCTTCCCCGACAGTAATAGAAGCAATTGCCTCAGTCTTTGATGTTCCTTCCTATACTCTTTTTCTTCCGGATGAAGTAGCCAGGAAAGAGCTTATCATCAATTCAAGCATGAAGAAGATGCTGGATAAAGAGATAAACAAGGCTATTGATAAGGTGATGGAGTTAAACAGATAGTAAGAAATACGGGACTCGCCCTCAGCCTCGCGGAGTCCGGCGTGCAGTCTATTTCAAAATTTGTTTGTGATAGGACTGCAATTGTTATGCCTTTTTGAAAAAAATCTTCAAATAGACTGCATTAGCCCAAAAAAATGCAAGAGCCAATTTGTGTAAAGACAAAAAAGTCAGTCCATTTCGGACTGACTTTTTGCTTTGCCCAGAACGGGACTCGAACCCACACATCCTTGCGGAAACTTGGACCTGAACCAAGCGCGTCTACCAATTCCGCCACCTGGGCTTTGTTTTAACGGACAAATATTATCTTGTATCCAAGATGGTTGTCAATTAGTATGAATGCGGAGGATTTCATGAGTATAGAGTCAGAAAAGCTTGAAGCAAGAGAGGCGGGAGAGAGGGCTTTGCTTTCGCTGCGTGAGGCCAGAAATGCATTGGGAAGCGCAGGAAACTGGGGGCTTCTGGATTTGTTTGTCAGTAACGGCGGAGGGTTTCTTTCTACCATCATGAAGCATTCAAAGCTTAACAGTGCCAAAAGCGCTTTAGAGCGTGCAAGGTACGACCTGGATGTTTTTAACAGAGAGCTTAAGGACGTTTCCATGGATATTCAGGGAATAGAAATGTCTGACTTTTTGACTTTCTTTGACTTTATGGATAGCTTTATAGCAGAGATAATGGTTCAGAAGAAAATCTCTGACATGAAATATGCTGTGGACAGGGCCATAAATCAGGTTGAAGGCATTCTCAGGAGGCTTTATTAATGATAATCAAGGCAACTTCAGACTCAGATCTGAATGCATTATTTAATACGGATACAAAAGAAGAACTTGTAGTTGAGCTTCCTGCAGCCTTAACTTACAGGCAGAAGGTAAGGATCAACAGGGATAATGTTACCATTATCGGAAACGGTTCTAAAATCATTTACAACGACTGTAACGGAAACTATGAAAACACCGTAAGGTACAACACTGCCACTGCAGACAGTGCAGTTCTGACTGTAAACGGAAGCACAATCCTTATCCGTGACCTGATTGTTGAAAATGATTTTGACTATGAAAAGGCAAAAGCTGAAAGAGATGAGAATTCACGCAAGATGGGTCTTCAGGCCGTCTCTGTCTATATTTCTCCTTCATCTGATGAGGTTGTTTTTGACTGCTGCCGTCTTATAGGGCACCAGGATACTCTTTTTGCAGACGGTGTTCACAACCTGTTTGTTGAGTGCACAATTGAAGGCTCTGTTGACTTTATCTTTGGCCGTGCAAATGCAGATTTTCATAACTGCAACATAGTTTCAAACGGTGAGGGAATAGTCTGTGCTCCTTCAACAAAGGCAGACTCAGACATGGGCTTCTCATTTATGGACTGCACATTTACTGCAACTGAAGATGTTCCTGAATCAAGTGTATATCTTGCACGCCCGTGGCATCCGTGGGGAGATGAGGGAGTTAACTCCTTCATGTTTGTTTCCGGATGCAAACTCGGCAAACACATAAACCTCAAACTCTGGACAAACATGATGGACAGCAGGGGAAAGAATCATCTTCCTGAGGAAAACAGATTTATTATTGATGAAGAATCTGTTTTAAGCTGATTTTTGCTAATAATTGTTTTTTGTGTGTTTCTCTATTTCTTATTTTGACACTTTTTGCTAAACTGTCAGAAATAATTATGGAGGCACCTGGTTGAGAACAAAAGAAAATCTCAAACCCTGGGAATATCTGGACCAGTTCAGAGGAAAATACTTTGACGGCAAATGGCCCACACTCAGGGAAACCTTTCATATTTCAGCAACTCAGTATGCAGAGCGCCCGTGCTGGACAGACCCGGCAAAAAACGGGGTAAAACTCAACTATAGGCAGGCAGAGGAGAAACTCTACGATGTTTCTTCATGGCTCAGGGAAAAGGGCGTTGATAAAAATACACATATAGCCATTACAGGAAAGAATACTCCA
>JAILPZ010000066.1 GCA_024699225.1 Sphaerochaetaceae bacterium | reverse complement strand
CGGTGGTCAGACAAGAAAAGAAAGAAAAGCACTTTTCAAGAAGCTTGAAGACGGGTGCAAAATTGTCGTTACCAACCCTGAAACCCTGACCACAAAATCTGTTAAAAATGAGCTGAAGAAATACAGGGTAAGTCTTTTTGTCGTAGACGAGGCCCATACGATAGTTCAGTGGGGAAAGTCATTCCGTCCGGCATTTTCAGAGCTTGGAAATATCTCTAAAGAACTGAATGCTGTTCAGGTTCTGGCCTTTACGGCCACAGCCGGAGAAGAAACATTAAAAGAAATAAAACGGATTCTTAATATAGAAGAAGCAGAAGGAAACTCAAATGTAATAGAAGGGGATGCGGACAGGGAGAACATATTCTATAAAGTCTATCCTGCATACAGCAGGGATGAGGCCCTTCTGCGCCTTATAAAAAGCCTGACAGAAAAAGAAAAGCCTGCAATAGTTTTTTGCAGGAAAAGGCTTGAGACGCTGCTTCTATGCCAGACTGTTCATAAAAATGTAAGGGATGTACCGGTAAGATACTATCACGCAGGACTTAGCAGAACGGAAAGGGAAAACCTTGAAAAATGGTTTTTAAAAAGCCGTGACGGGATACTGTTTGCTACAAGTGCATATGGAATGGGCGTAGATAAAAGCAATATAAGAACGGTGATTCACTACAACTTGCCTTCAACTGCACAGGAGTATCTCCAGGAGTCCGGAAGGGCAGGCAGGGACGGCAAGAGTTCAACGGCCTGGGTAATAGTTACAGAGAAGGAGAAGAGGGAGGAGAATAAAAACGACCTTCTCTCAGTTTTCACAGCCGACATGTGCAGAAGACAGGCTCTTCTCTCTGCTCTGGGGCAGAAAAAGGAGGAGTGCAGCGGCTGTGACTGGTGCTCAGCAAATGTAATAAAAAAGCCGGAGCTAAATAAAACAGCACTGAAAATGATAAGAAGAAGGCCCTTGAGGTTTGACCCTTCAGTAGCTGCGTCAGTTCTGTGTGCAGAGAAAAACGCTGTTATGCTGGAAAGACCCGGAAGAACAGATTCCATGTGGGGCATGGAAAAAGACATGGACCAGGAACTGATCGAACAGGCTTTTTCAGAAATGCCTGAACTCTCCTATATCCAGGAAGGTCCATTTAAGAGGCTGTACTGTAAAGATAAAAAGGTTGCCGTTATCTGTGCTTATGTTCTCAGTGTGATTGAAAAAATCAGAAGCACACTGCTATTATATAAGAGGTGAGGAAGCTATGGATTTCAGCGGTATTTACGGAAGCAGATTTACAGAAGAACAGGCGAGAGCCAGATTTGAAGAGCTGAAAGAGACCCACAGAAAGCTGTTTAACAGGGAGAGTGAGGCACTGTTCTCAACTCCCGGAAGAACTGAGCTTGCGGGAAATCATACTGACCACAACAATGGAGTGGTTCTTGCTGCCTCAATAAACCTTGATATTATATGCGCCGTATCCTTAAGAGATGATCTTATGGTGAACTTCAACTCAAAAGGTTTCCGACCGTTTAAAATGTCACTGACCCATCTTAAGCCTGTAAGAAAAGAAAAAGGTACAACAAAGGCCCTGATCAGGGGGATTGCAGCTTCAATAGTTAAAAGAGATGGCAAAATTGGTGGTTTTAACATTAACCTGAGCTCTGATGTTCCTTCCGGCAGCGGCTTGTCCAGCAGTGCTGCTCTTGAAGTTCTCATTGCAACTGTCTTCAACAGCCTCTTCAACAAAGATTACTTTTCTACTACCGAACTTGCAGTAATGGGTCAGGAGGCTGAGAACAGATATTTCAGAAAACCCTGTGGCCTTATGGACCAGATTGCCTGCGCCAACGGTGGAGCAGTTGGGATTAATTTCTATCCTGAACCTGCAGTTTATCATGTAGATGCTGATTTCAGCAGATGGGGCCTTAAACTGGTAATAATCAACACAGATTCAAGCCATGCAGGACTTACAGGAGAGTATGCAGCCATACCTGCTGAAATGAAGGCCGTAGCCCGCTACTTCGGAAAGAACGTACTTGGTGAGGTGGATGAGAAAGTATTCTTTGATAATTTAAAAGATGTCAGAAAGGCTATAAAAAACGACAGAGCAGTTTTGAGGGCCATTCACTTTTTCAACGAGAGCCGCAGGGCGCAGGAAATGTTAACTGCGCTTAAAGACAATAACAGGGAACAGTATCTGGCACTTATGCGCGAAAGCGGAAGCTCTTCGTATCGTTTTCTTCAGAACATATATGTCTCCTCTGATACAAAAAGCCAGGGAGTTTCCTTTGCCCTTGCCCTTGCTGAAGAGCTCGCAGGAAGCGACGGAGCGGTCAGAGTGCATGGAGGCGGTTTTGCCGGTACTATACAAGCACTAGTGTCCTCTGATAAATGTGAACACTTCATATACTGTATGGAAAAACAAATCAAAGAAGGCTGCTGCACAGTTGTAGAGATAAGAAAAGACCCAACAGAAAAAGTTGTTCTATGCTAACGAAAAAAACTAATATTTTTATTTGACAGATGGGTTTACGTAGTTTAGCATTTACTACGTGAAAGGAATAAAGCCGACCGGGAGAGGATTGGCTCCTTCACTAAGAGTTAACGAGGACCATCAGGCACAAGGTGTGATGATGGTCTTTGTGTTTTTATGGCCATAAAACACTAAATATGCTCTTTTAAATAAAACCAGAAATGCATTGTGATTCGTACTTGCATATTTATACGTACTTTTGTATACTTGGCACAACTTTTGCAGAAGGAGGAAAAATATGTTCACTGTTTCAAGACTCTCTTACACATATCCTACTCTGCACCGGCTCCCTAGCAACCTGCTCAGCAGGTAAAATCAACAGAATCAGAATAATCAAAAATTGTTTTAACTAGGGGAATTATCATGATATTTTCATTTATTTTATATTTTGCAGTAATGCTTGGCATTGGTCTTTATTTCTTTTTTGCTGATAAGGATAAGAGTGAGAAGAGTTACTTTCTCGGCGGCAGAAAGATGGGTCCGTGGGTAACAGCCATGAGTGCACAGGCTTCAGATATGAGTGCCTGGCTTCTTATGGGACTTCCCGGATCAATTATGGCTTTCGGTTTCGGCCAGGCCTGGATTGGAATAGGGCTTGTAATAGGAACAGCACTTAACTGGATAGTTGTTGCCAAGCGTCTCAGGGTTTTCTCCGGAGCTTTTGGAGATTCCATTACCATTCCGCAGTATCTTACAAACAGATTCTTTGAGAAGAGCCCTGTTTTAAGTGTTATATGCGCTGTTGTTTTTCTTATCAGCTTTACAATCTATGTAGCTTCAGGCTTTGTCGCTGGAGCAGCAGTATTTACATCACTAATCCCTTCTCTGGATACAAAAACTGCCATGCTGATTTTTGCAGCTATCATTATTGTTTATACATTCTTAGGTGGTTTTAAGGCAGTTTGCTGGACAGACATGATCCAGGGAACTCTGATGATTGCAGCTCTTGTTGCCATTCCTATTATTACAGTTATTCAGGGTGAGCTTGATTTTTCAGCTCTGTCCAAGGTCTATGTATATGAAGGAACTGAATACAGCTTTGTTGCCAGCTTCTTCAATGCAAGTGCAAAAGATATTATCTCAGGTCTTGCCTGGGGTCTCGGATACTTCGGTATGCCCCATATTCTTGTAAGGTTTATGGCCATAAGTGATCCGTCAAAAATGAAGAGATCTGCTACAGTTGCTATCATCTGGGTAGTTTTCTCCCTGGTCTGTGCAATAGTTATAGCCTATCTCGGACGTCTCACAGTTTCAGAGGAACTTCTTCCCTACGGTAATCAGAAGCTTGTCTTTATTACACTTGCCAAGAAGTATGCTCCTGCTGCTGTTGCAGGACTTCTCATGGCTGCTGTTCTTGCAGCTTCCATGTCTACTGCAGATTCACAGCTTCTTGTAGCTTCTTCCTCATTTACTGCAGACATCTACAAGCCCATTATCCGCAAGAACGCAAAGGAAAAAGAAGTTCTCTGGGTTGGAAGACTGGTTGTTCTGGTAATTTCCGTTGTTGCTTATCTCATAGCTTCAGATACAGGAAGTGCAGCCCAGGCAATTATGAACCTTGTTGAGAACGCATGGGGAATCTTCGGAGCAGCCTTTGGTCCGGTTATTATCTTCTCTCTGTTCTATAAGCGTTTTACATACCAGGGTGCAGTTGCCGGTATAGTCACCGGAGCTCTTGTGGATATTCTCTGGCTTGTCTTCCTCAAGGGAACAGGAATATATGAAATTCTTCCGGGCTTTATTGCAGGAGCCATTGCAGCATATCTTGGGTCTGTCCTCAGCAAGGAACCGAACAATATGGTTCAGAGAACATTTGAAGAAGCAGTTAAGACTATCTGATATCTGATTCAGTTTTACAGGGCAGGAAGCAATTCCTGCCTTTTTTTATATTCGGTTATGAATTGAAAGAGCCGTACAAATACTTTATCCTCTGATTTATGGATATTTTACTTGCCAGTGGTAACGAACACAAAAAAGAAGAATTACAGCGTCTTTTAGCAGGTCATACCTTACACCTGCCAAAAGAATTTTCAATCAGTTTTGACTGCGATGAAACAGGTCTTACCTTTGAGGAAAATGCTCTGCAGAAGGCAGAGGCACTGAAAAAAGCAGTTGATGAATCAGGCAAAGAAGAACTAAAGGATATGGGTATTCTTGCTGACGACTCAGGTCTTTTTGTAGACGCCCTTCCCGGAGAACTTGGAATTCATACGGCCAGATACGGCAGTAAGGAAGGCGAGCCTATTCTCAGTGCAGATGAAAAGAATACTCTTTTACTTAAAAACCTTAAGGGTGTTCCACAGGAAAAGAGGACGGCTCATTTTGTATGTACACTCATCCTGCTTAAGGGAAAAAAGAAATACGTGGCTACAGGCATAGCTGAAGGCAGAATCCTTGAAGAGAAGGCTAAGGGCAACGGAGGCTTCGGTTATGATCCGGTCTTCTTCTGCAACGACGCCGGCTGTTCCATGGCAACCCTTCCTGAGGGAGGAAAGGATCTGTACAGTCACAGAGGAAAGGCTGTAAAGCTGCTTCTTAAGCAGATAGAAAACAACTGATAATCAGGAGATAAATATGTCAGATAAAAACAAGAGCATAGAAATACCGTTAAGAAAGGATATACCGGAAGAAGCCAAGTGGGATCTTTCAAGCCTCTATGAATCAGAAGCTGCCTATGAAGCAGATCTTGAGAACCTGAAAAAGGCCATAGAAAAGGCTCCGTCATTTAAGGGAAAAATAGGGGAGAGCCCCGAGGCCCTTCTTGAGAATCTCAAATGGACAAGTGATACATTCATGCTTGCAGAGCGCCTTGGAAACTACGCCTCCCTCATGTCTTCAGCAGAGGCTCAGAATCCTGAGAACCAGAAGCGCATGGGAATCTTTTCCCAGGTCTATACTTCTCTTGCAGCAGCCGTAAGCTTCATGGATCCTGAAATTCTTGAAATCAAGGATATTGAAGACTGGATGAAGGATGAGCGCTTTAAGGACTACCGCGTCTACCTTAACAAGATGCTACGCCAGAAAAAGCACACCTTAAGTGATAAGGAAGAGGCCATTTTAGCAAAGCAGGGCGAGCTTCAGGACACACCGTCCGAGGCTTTCAGCGTCCTTACCAATATTGATATGGACTTTGGCAGCATTGACGGCAAGGCGCTGTCTCAGAGCACCTACGGCTCATTCATGCAGGATCATGACCGCTCAGTTCGCGAAAAGGCCTACAAGCAGTTCTATGAGACCTATAGAAAACATGAGCAGACAATTGCCACACTGTACGCAGGATCTGTTAAGCAGGATATCTTTAACGCCAGAGTAAGAGGCTTCTCAGACGCCCTCGAATCAGCCCTTTACAGGGACAATGTCCCCCGCAGTGTCTACACAGGCCTAATTGATGCTGTTCATGCCGGCTTCCCGTCTCTTCACCGTTACTACTCAGTGAAGAAGAAGGCCCTTGGCCTTGATGAACTTCGCCATTACGACGTCTACGTTCCCATGGTCAAAATGCCAAAGCAGATTACTCCATACGACAAGGCCTGCA
>JAILPZ010000058.1 GCA_024699225.1 Sphaerochaetaceae bacterium | reverse complement strand
AGACTTGGAGCATGGTCTTAAATTTAAGGATATGTACCTGAGAAACATCCCTGAAGAGCTATTTAATGAATTTGGAAGTTCTCTTCCTGTAAGCTGGCAAAAAAGAGCAAGGCACTTCTATGGTGAGATGAAACGTGTTGATAAAGGCCTTGAATATTGGAAACGCGGTGATCTTTTTTCATATGGGGCGTTAATAAATGAAAGTGGACGCAGTTCAATTGAAAACTACGAGTGTGGCTCTCCTGAACTAATTAAACTTTATTCAGTTCTAAAAGGTTTGGAAGGTGTCTATGGAGCCCGCTTTAGCGGTGCCGGATTTAAAGGGTGCTGTATGGCATTAATTGACCCTGCATTTGAGGATTCTATTAAAGAAACAGTTGAACGTGAATACCTTAAAGATTTTCCGGAGATGAGCGGGTGTTACAAAGCTTATATCTGTTCAACTACAGATGGAGTGGGGAATGCAGATGGGGGTAAATTCTGATGAAATGCCTTATCCTTGCGGCAGGATACGCAACCCGCATGTATCCTCTTACAGAGAACTTTCCAAAGCCACTTTTGGAGATTGGTAGAAAAGCCATTCTTGACTGGCTTGTTGATGATGTGTACATAAACTGTGGCATTTCTGATATTGTTGTTATCTCAAACCATAAGTTTTTTAATCATTTTTCCCAATGGGCAGAGGAGAAAGTTGGTATATCTGACAATGGGAGTCTTAAGATTACAGTCCTTGATGATGGCTCTACAGATAATGAACACCGCCTTGGCGCTGTAAAAGACATAGAATTTGCAGTTGATTCTCTTGGTATTAATGAAGATGTTCTTGTTTTGGCAGGAGATAATCTTTTGGATTTTGCTCTTTCCGGTTTTGTGTCATATGCTAAGAAAGTAAAAACAACATGTATTATGAGACACTATCAGAAATCCGTAGAGAAGCTCAGAAAAACAGGTGTTGTAGAAATTGACGACGACAGTCTTGTTTTGAGCATGGAAGAAAAACCAGCTGAACCCAAATCTAATTGGGCAGTTCCTCCATTTTATTATTACGCTTCTTCTGATTTGGAATTGTTGGGTGAAGGCATATCTTCGGGGTGTGGTACAGATGCTCCGGGGTCATTTATATCCTGGCTTATTCAAAAAAGACCTGTTCATGCATACGAGATGCCTGGAAACAGGTTTGATGTTGGATCAATTGAAGGATATGAGAAAATCCGAGTTACTTATCAAGGAATAAACAGGAAGTAAAGGAAAGGAAATTGGATTATTCAAAACAGAGAAAGCTGGGAGTTTTGCTTTCTTATTTTACGCTGGGTTTTAATATTCTCATTGGTATGCTATATACCCCGTTTATGATTTCAAAACTGGGGAGCCTTCAGTATGGAATATATAATCTTGCCAATTCTCTTATTTCCTTTATTACTCTTCTGGATCTTGGATTTGGACAGACAATTGTCAGGTATATAACAAAAGCCAGAGTCTGCGGCGATACAGAAGAGGAGGCCAGATTAAACGGGCTTTTTATTAAACTATATTCATTAATATCTCTTATAGCGTTTGTAATAGGAGTTGCAATAATAGTTTTGTATCCGAGTGTGGCAAAAAATACTCTTAGTACAGAAGAAATTAAGCTTTTTAGAGCTGTATATTCAATTCTTCTTATAAATGTAGTTATTTCTTTTCCATTAAGTGTTTTTTCTTCAACGCTGAATGCTTATGAGGAATTTTTTTCACTGAGAAGTATTAATCTGGCATCAAACATCCTTAAGTATGCTGCTCTGTTTGTTCTCCTTCTCAATGGGTATAAACTTATAGCTGTTGCTATGGTAACGCTTGTATGTTCCATTCTGATGCAACTAAGTTATGTTTATTTATGTATCACAAAAATAAAGATAAAGATTAGTTTTGCTCCTACAGAAAAAAAACTATCTCGGGAAATATTTGCATTCTCTTTCTTCGTATTTCTCAACATGATAATAGATTTTCTTTATGAAAGTACTGACAAGATGATTCTCGGAGCAGTTTCCGGAGCTATTGCTGTATCAGTTTATTCAATTGGAGTTTATTTTTCCCGTTACTTCACAGAGTTGTCTACTGCTCTTAGCGGAGTATTCATGCCAAAAATAATGGGGATGTACCAAAGAGATGAAAAGCAGGAAATATCTGATACATTCAATCGCGTTGGCAGGCTCCAGATGGCACTTTTGTTCCTTGTTCTTGGCGGATATATCTGTCTTGGACAGGAGTTCTTATTACTGTGGGTTGGACCGGATTTTAAAGAATCTTATTGGATAGGAATTATAATCATGATACCTTCTATCATTCCTCTTACACAAAATGTAGGTATCACGATTCTAAGGGTAATGAACAAACATAAATACCGCTCATATATGTACCTTGTAATAGCTGTACTTAATGTTGCAATCAGTATCCCGCTTGCAATTAAAATGGGAGGAATAGGTTCTGCAATTGGAACAGCTGTTGGAAATATACTTGGGCAAATTCTGTTTATGAACTGGTTTTACAGTAAGAAAGCAGGAATAGATATTCGAAGATACTGGATTAACATACTAAAATTCTCAGTTTTATCTGTTACAGTTATTATTACTGTTTGGTTGGTTAAAGTTCGTTTGATGGGTTCGGGCTGGTTGTCATTTGGTTTGTTTGTTGCCGGTTTTACTGCATTATATGTTCTTTTGTATTATTTGTTTGTAGCAGACAAGTATGAAAAGGGCATGATTAAATCAACTTTGAGAAAGCTGACAAAGAAAGGCATAACATGATTCTGTTTCCAGTTATATTGCTATTAATTCTTCTCTGGGGTGTAAAAGTTAGCTCTTTCAATGAATCTTTTCTTAGCAAACAACAGAGTACCTCTATAAAGGGATTTTTTATAGCTTTAGTTTTTCTCTCTCATGCCAATTCATACATAGACGCTGCTCCCAAAGCATTTGGAGATTCTTTTTATTTAGCTGTCGTTAACTGGTTCGGACAGCTTATGGTAGTAATGTTCTTATTTTATTCCGGTTACGGTGTACTTAAGTCTTATATGGTTAAGGAAGGGTATGGGAAAAGTTTTTTCAAAAACAGAATCCTGAAAACACTGGTAAATTTTGATATATGTCTAATTCCTTTTGCTTTACTGTCACTGTTACCTGGCCAAAAATATAGTGCTTATGAATATGTTCTCAGTCTGGTTGGCTGGGAATCCATAGGGAATTCAAACTGGTACATATGCGTAGTACTTATACTGTATGTTTTGTCCTTAATTGGAATGTTTGTTTCAGATAAGGTTGGGAAAGGTTCTCCGATTATAGTTTTTCTGGCAACCGGATTTCTGAGTGTTATTCTTGTGGCGGTTCTTCGTTTTACGGGACGTGAGTCCTGGTGGTATAACACTGTTATTTGTTATCCGTTTGGTATGTTCTTTCCCTGTTTTGAAAACAGAATTAGTAAAGTATTAAAGAGTAATCTTGGCTTTATAGTTTCTCTTATAGTTTCCGCTTTTCTTTTTCTGTTCTTATTTTCTATTGATAGCATGATTGCATTTATGATAAGTGCCCTTTGTTTTGCTTTGGTAATAGTTATTCTTTCTTCGAGAGTAACAGTAGGAAATAAGGTTCTGCTGTGGCTTGGGAATCACCTGTTTGAAATTTATATTCTTCAGAGAATACCTATGATTATTCTTAGTGAACTGGGTTTTCAGAATAAGATATTATTTGTTTCAATTTCATTTGGAGCAACTGTTTTACTTGCTTATTTATGTAAAAAAATATTAAGGATAATAGATGGCAAGTTATTTATTTGATATGGGTATGAGAATATGAGCATTAAAGAATCAGTTAAAAATATTACAAAAAAGATCTCTGTTCCCTTACGGAAAGTAATACTACTTGAAAGCAATCCGGAGCTTACGGGTAATACATTTGCTGTCTATCAGGAAATGATTAAGCGCGGTATCAACAAAAAGTACAAGATAATCTGGAGAGTCTCAGATCAAAACAAATATAAAGATTATCCGGAAAAGAATGTCTTCTTTTGTGACTACGAGCCGAAAGGTTTCTTAAAGAAACTCAGGTGGTCTCTTTGTAAACTGACATCAAAAGCACTTATTTTTGAAAACAGGTTTTTTTATAAGACATGGAGAAATCAGTTTACATTCAATCTTACTCATGGCATGCCTTTAAAGGATTCTAAAGATTATGAGGCAGGAGATACATGTGATTATCTTCTTTCCAGCGGATCTGCTTTGGATGATATAAATTCGGAAGATTCTGGGGTTCCTCGGGAAAGAATTATTTCTTTGGGTTATCCGAGGGCAGATGTTCTCGGTCATAGGAGCGGAGCAAACAGAATACTGAATATTGATGGATATAAGAAAGTAATAGTGTGGATGCCAACTTTCAGAAATCATGAACTTGGGGTTCATTCAGATGGTAAGCAGTATCCAAGCGGTGTCCCGTTTGTCGAATCTGATGAAAACTATAAAAAAATATGTGATGCTCTGAAAAAGAGCGAAACTTGTTTACTTGTAAAACTGCATCCTGTCCAGAACTCAGAAAAACTGCTGGAAAATAAAGACTGCCCTAATTTAATTTTTATGAAAGATTCAGATTTGATTAAAACAGGGGTTGGAGTTTACGAGTTGCTCGCTGATTCTGATGCTCTTTTGACTGATTATTCTTCTGTGTATTACGACTACTTGCTTACCGGGCATCAGATTGGACTTGTTATAGAAGATATTGAAGAATATAGGGCAAACAGGGGTTTTGCTGTAGATTATGAAAGCACAATAAAAGGAACTTATATCAGAACAATAGATGAACTGATTAAGTTTATTGAAGATGTAGCAACAGATAATGATGTGTCATTTAAAGAGAGAGAATGGGCAAGGCTTAAGTGGTGTGACTATCGTGATTTTAAATCAACTGAGCGTGTTACTGATTTTATTATGGAACATCTTGAATAGGTAAGACTTTATTCTTTTATTTCAATTGTGTACCATCTAATTGTAAAACTGTTTTGATAGTTGTTTTAGGAGGGAAAAACAGTTAGCGCCTGGATCGGAAGATTGACGAGGATGATGGTTATCGAAAGACTCGGCGGATGCCATCACGGTCTGCAACAGATCGCATAGGGGAGAGAAAAAGCAGAATCAGCACTGTAACAGAGCTTCTCTAGTTGTTGTAATTTTTCTTAATGGAGACTCAATATGAGGGTAGTTATTCAGGAAGATTACGCAAAAATGAGCGTATGGGCTGCAAATTATATTGCAGATAAGATTAATTCGCATAAAGAAGACAGGCCGTTTGTTCTTGGTCTGCCTACAGGCTCTTCTCCTATAGGTGTATACAGGGAGCTGATTAAGCTTAACAAGGCTGAAAAGGTGTCTTTCTCAAATGTTGTTACATTCAATATGGATGAGTATCTGGGACTTCCAAAGACACACGACCAGAGTTACTGGTATTTTATGCATGATAACTTCTTTGATCATCTTGTTGATATGAAGAAGGAAAACATCAATATTCTAAACGGCATGACTGATGATCCTGAAGGTGAATGCAGAAGATATGAGGAAAAGATAGCATCCTATGGTGGAATAGATCTTTTTATGGGTGGTATAGGAGTAGACGGGCACCTTGCTTTTAACGAACCGTTTACAAGCCTTAGCTCAAGAACAGGGGTAAGAAGCCTTACAACAGATACACGTATTGTTAACAGCCGCTTCTTTGGAAACGACCCTGACAAAGTTCCTTCAAAGGCTCTCTCTGTAGGAATAGGAACTGTAACAGATTCTAAGGAAGTTCTGGTTCTTATCTCAGGACACAACAAGGCCAGAGCCCTTGCCGCAACAGTTGAAGGTTCAGTTAGCCAGAAATGGACATGTTCAGCACTTCAGATGCACAATGGTGCTATTATTGCCTGTGATGAGGAAGCCTGTGGAGAGCTTACAGTAGATACTTACAAGTACTTCCTTGACATGGAGAAGAACGAGAGGCTTTAAGTTTTTCTTTTTCGTGTTTTACTCCGGATAAATGTCCGGAGTATTTTTATTTTAAGGTTTTTAGAAATGGTGCGTTTTTCATTCTTTCTGCCACCATTTTTGCCATAAGAGCAGCTCCTTCAGGGGAAAAGTGAGAGTTATCTTCTTTTTTGAAATGGTTGAAAAGACGCTTGCTTGGTTCAGGTCCAAGTTTCTCATATAGCTCTCTTGTCGGAGTGGTCATATCAATAAAAGGAATGTTTTTCTCTTTTGCCACGGCTTCCATAGCCTGCGGATATTCTCCGTGTGTGTTTTCTATAGGGTGTCTTCTTCTTTCTATCGATGAGACTAAAACAGGTTTTGCTTTTTTCTCTCTGATTTTAGTAATCATGAATTTCAGATTATCTGAGAATGTTGTCCAGGGCTCTGTTTTACGGTCATCTTCTTTTGATTCGTTATGGCCGAATTGTATGAGAACATAATCACCTTCTCTCAGTTCTTTTAACAGTTCGTCAAACAGACCTCTTTCCAAAAAGCGCTTTGAGCTCATGCCGTTAACTGCCAGGTTTTTTAAATCCCAGCCTTCTATAATGTGATCCTTAAAACATGTACCCCAGCCGGTCTCAGGATATGCCTCGGGAGTCTTGTCTGCACATGTAGAGTCTCCAAGTAAATAAACTGTATGCTTTATTTCTCTCATTTTATTTGTTGATTTCCAGATAGAAGTTTTGGAGCTCCTGTGCTGTCTCTTGGATATCAAAACCTGAAGCTTTTACTGCCTCAAGTGCTTCTTCCCTTTTGTATGAAGAAAAGTCGTTTAAGGCTTTTTGGCATTCTTCTGCCCATTCTTTTGGGTCAAACCCTTCAACCTTTCTCATAAGGTCAGTTACATGTACTTCCTCCGTTATGTGAGAAGGAACTACACATGGAAGACCTGTGCTCTGCGCTTCTACAAGAGTTACAGGTAGTCCTTCATGCTCTGATGGGAAAACAAATAAATCCATAGCACAGAGAAGTGAATTAACATCAGGCCTTGAACCTGCAAAAATTACTGAGTCATTAATATTCAGTGCTTCTGTTTTCTTTCCGGTCTCTTTAAAAAGAGGGCCGTCTCCGACAAGCAGGAGTTTACTGTCAGGATTGCCTTTGTGATACTCTGAGAAGATTTTAAGCAGTATGGAGTGCTGTTTTACAGGAAGAAAACGTCCAACGTGTCCGAATACAACTGTATTTTTGTTGATGTTGAATTCTTTTCTGATTTTATTTCTTTCGTATGTTGAGTATTTAAACAGGTTGGTGTCTATTGCGTTTCTTACAACTTTATAATCTTTTTCCTTATAGAGCCATTTGCCACTTTCCTCTGAGCAGGCAAAGCGATAGTCTGTAACGCTGTTTATGTGTCTGTGAAGATATGTTAAAAGCCAGGCTTTAGGTCCTTTCCCGTTGGAAGTACTGTGACTGTGAGAAATGGTGATAAGCCCATGTTTTTTGGCAACTGCCAGATACTCAATTCTGTTGTATAGGTGACCATGAATAATTTTGTATTCGGGGTGCTTGTTAAAGAACTCATCAAGTTCTCTGTCATATGCTTTCTTATTGTAAATTTTATAAGGCTGGATTTTGTATATCCTTCCACCCATAGATTCTATTTCATCTTCGTAGTCAGATTTATACGAGCAGTGAAGCAGAAAGTCAAACTGAACTTTGGTGCGATCTATAGCCCTGTAAAAATTCATTACAAAGGTCTCGGCTCCGCACCTGTCCATATTAAAACTTACCATCAGAATTCTTACAGGATCTTTATTAATCATCTTGAAAACTCAAATTTATGTTGTTGAACTGAACAGAGTGAGAACATAAGAAGAATCAGAGGAATTTTCTCATAGTAGTCTACATTGGTCATTTCTTGCACCAAACTCATAATAAGAAGGGTGATAACTATTATGGCATCATTATTCCTTCTAAAAGCTGGCTTAATTGTTTTTGCAATAATATAAGCATGCATACTATAAAAAAGTGAAAATCCAACAATGCCGGAACAAGCTAGCAACTCAATGTAGTTGTTGTGCAGATATGTTTCTATATTCATTGCTTTCATCATAATTACATTTGATGTTCCTATACCAAGTCCGAATATGGGTGTCTTCAGAAACTGTTCAAAGCCAGCTTTTATCATAATTATTCTTGTGTTTGTTGAGCTGTCATAACCAGCCTTTCCCAAAAGATGAGCTAACATATTGTCAATCCTATGCAACATGCCGGCAAACATGGGTAAATGAAGGACTGCGTAGCCTATACCCACTACAACAAAAAAACCAGGAATGCAAAGCAATCTTTTTTTACCTGTTTGAAAGAAAAGAAAAAGTAAGAATACTCCGGCTACAAACATAAGTATTGCAACCCTGCTCCCTGTTCCGATAACTGCAAATGCAGCAGCAGCGGATACAAAGATGTTCCACCATTTCTTTTCATAGAATGTATAGTAAAGACCGATTATAGAAGTATACATAAGAGCCATTCCAAGGTCGTTGGCATCTGCAAAGTCATATCCCATTCTTTTCCCTGATAGCATTCCTTCAATGTATCCTTTGGGTCCATAGTAAACAATTGTAAAAACCAGGAGAGAAAGGCCTCCAATATAGATGGCGTTCAGCAACATGGCAGTCTTGTTTTCTTTTGTTATGTAGTAATAAATCAAAGCACATACAATAAAGATTTTCAGAACTGTAGTTGACCTTTCAATTGTTATAGAACGGTCAGCACTCCAAAGGATTGTCAGAAGACAGTATGCAGTGTAAAGACCGAACATGATATTGAATCTGTTGATAATCCCTTCAAATCTGTTTGTAAGCACATAAATGCCGATTAATGCCATTATAACAAGAGCAAACACATTTGAGTATTTTTTTATTTCGGGATCCAGATTCATTGAAATAACAAAAACAAAGCCCATATATACATAAATGACTGCATCTATAACTTTGTTTAAATCCGGTATTATCTTAGAAAAAAAACTGTCACTATAGGGTTTATTAGCCATGTTGAAACATTAACACGTAAAAAGACCTTTAGCAATCTTGTTCAATAGTCTATCATCTTTCTTAAGGTGTAATTATGGAAGATTTACTGGTTCAGATATGTAATGCTGCAAGAAAGGCAGGAAGAATAATTTACAGTTCGCATAATGCTGCCGTTCATTCAAAAGAAGGGCATTTTAACTATGTAACTGATGCAGATTTTAAGGTTCAGGAGTATCTGAAAAAAGAACTGCTTTCTGTTTTGCCTTCTGCTTCTTTTTGTGCGGAAGAGCAGGAAAACGCTGCCTTATCTGACTCTTATGTTTTTGTTGTAGATCCGATAGACGGAACTATTAATTTTATGAGAAACAGAAAATGCTCTGTTGTCTCAATTGCACTCTTAGAACACAAGCAGCCTGTACTTGGAGTTATTTATAATCCGTTTACAGATGAAATGTATACCGCAGAAAAAGGAAATGGGTCATTTTGTAACGGGAAGAGAATTCATGTTTCTTCTGTTGAAATTGATAATGCTATTGTTTCTGTAGGAACTTCTCCGTATAACGCTGAGCTGTCTGTCAAAGGAATGGAGATAGCTTCAAAGTTCTTGCGCTCAGCCGGAGATTTACGCAGAACCGGATCTGCGGCACAGGATTTATGTGATATAGCTTCAGGCCGTTCTGATATTTATTACGAACTGCAGCTTTCACCATGGGATGTGGCTGCAGGGTCTCTGATTGTTCAGGAAGCCGGAGGTGTATTTATTTCAATTGGTCATGATAAACCGTACTTTGAGACTGTCTGTGGAGTTCTTGCCTGTAACCAGGTTTGCAGGGAATCTGCGGTGCGGATTATGGGATTGTGATATAATTTGTCAGGCAGGTTCAAATTGTGAGTAAAGTAAGCCCCAGATTTTCAGTTCTTATCCCCGTTTATAATGTTGAAAAATATCTTTCTTCATGCATAGACTCTGTCTTAAATCAAAGCTTTAAGGATTATGAAATACTGCTTGCTGATGATGGATCTAAAGACAGTAGCTTTGAAATCTGTCAGAAATATGCTCAGAAATTTGAAAACATAAGGGCTTTTTCAAAAGCAAATGAAGGACCTTTCAAAACAAGGCTCTTTCTTCTTTCTAAAGCCAAAGGTGAATTTGTAGTTTTCCTTGATTCTGATGACTGGCTGGATGAAAGCACTCTTTCTTGCCTTGATGAGATAATCAAAGAAGAAAAGCCTGATTGCGTTGTCTATAATATTTTGGAACATCAGGGTGGCAGGGAAATACTGTGGACAAGTCCTGCTGATGTTGACGTTAAAACTGTAATTGAAGATAAGGCAGAAATTGCAAGGATTATTCTCTTTAATGAGAGCTATAACTCAATGTGCAGAAAGGCTGTCAGAAGAGAAATAATTGGAGAAGAAAACTTTACAGAATACCTTTATATAAAACATGGGGAAGATTTGATTCAGAGTCTTGAAGTATTAAAGTCCTGTAATAAATTTGTTTTTATTCCGGATGCTTTTTATCACTACAGAAGGAATCCTGCGAGCTTAACCAGCAGTATAGACAGAACAAATTTTAAGATTGATTTTAATGTTGAAAAAGCTGTAATGGACTTTGCGATACGTGAGAAAATATTCGGAGAAAACCAGATAAGAGATCTTGATGCTTTGAGAATTATGGATATTAGAATTGCTTCTTATTCTACAATATTCCAGATAGCAAAACTAAACACCTCAAGCGTAGAAAGAATAAAGCTTTTCGAAGAACTTGCAGAAAATGATTTCTTTAAAAACTATCTGAATAACGGAAAGCCTGTTGACTATTCTGGGTTTGAAAAAGAAAAAGCGCTATATTATAAACTTTTTGTTCAAAAGAGGTACAAAACACTTATTCTCTTAGGAAATATTGCAAGACTGAAACATCTTATAAAGCATTGATTGGTTGTACATACTTTTCCACTGTTGTAATATTTTATACATGAAGAAAACGCTGCTTGTATGTTTGATTGCTCTTACCTGTTTCTGCACATTTGCGTGGCAGAATACCTATACCGAACAGTCTGACGAAGTTCAGGATTTGTACACTCTTGCCAACCTTTCATCAACGGCTCTGCCGATTATTACTTATCCGGTTACTGCAGAGAATATGGTAACTATGATGAACATGATAAAGACTGAGAATTTGGGCGGGAAGGGCCTGGAACTCTATGACAGTCTTCTTGAAAAGGTTGAAGCTGCACCTGTTGTATTCGGACAGGACGGGTTTGGTATGGACGCAGAAGTTCAGCTGCTTGCCTTTAATCTTTACAATGGGGAGCCTGATGATACTGCAGTTCTTCGATATAAGGACAGTGTCCCAATAATTGCACCACGAGCTACTGTTTATCTTTCCGAAAACTTTACCGGAGTATTCTCCTTTGATCAGAGAATTGAAAAAGATTCATCAAAAGAGCTTTTTGATAATGTGTATCTGGACAGTGTTTTTATTCTTAAGAATATATCTCACGAAAGCCCGACTGTTGCCTATGGATCCCTGGGAAACAGTGATTTTAACCTCAGCATAGGAAGAAACAGAATCAGTGCAGGTGGCGGTAAAACGGGAAACCTTGCCATTTCAGAAAACCAGCTTTTTACGGATTACGCCAAACTTTCTATCGTTGGGAAGGCTCTATCCTATGATTTTACAGCTTCTGTATATGATATAGGAGATACTGTAGATGAAGTTAATTACATGGACTTCAATTCAAAAGTAAAGGCTCTTTATATGCACCGCCTTTCTGCTGTCTTTTCTAATGTAAGCCTTGCTATGTATGAGGGGGCCATGAACTACGGACAGGGAATGTTCTCTGATATTCGTGTTCTTAATCCTTTTATGATGATTCATAATAACTACAGCTACATGACAGGTTATGTTAATAATGTATTTGGTCTTGATATGAAGGTGTCTTTACCCAAAGGTTATTATGTAGGAGCCCAGGCTGTAATAGATCAGTTTAAGCTTTCAACTGAGGAAGATGATTCGGCGGACAATTCAATAGGCGGTCTTATAAATTTTGGCTGGACAGGAGAAATCGGAGATGGAATTCTCGATGCCTGGGCAGAGTTAATCTATACAAGTAACTCTCTTTATCTTAAAGAGCTTGATAATCCGTTCGGAACGGATGCTGCAGATTATTTTCAATTGGATCTGGTTTCCAGCTATAAAACATTTGATGACTCAGCTGAGGATGAATATGCATACATTGGATATCCTCTTGGCCCAGGTGTTGTCCGCGGTGTGTTAGGGGCTTCTTATTTACTTAATGATTACCGTTTTGGAGTGCAGGCTTCATATTATGTTAAGAATCCTGTTGGAATAGGGGACAATGAAGATCGTGCTATAGGAAGTACTACATATAGCTCTTATCCTAAAGAAAAGAGATTATCTGTTACAGCTTCTGTAGAAGGAAAAGCCTATGAGGCGTTAAGTTACAGTGCTGCGCTGTCTGTATTAAATATCAGGGATCACAATCATATTTCTGATGATGATTATTTTGGACTGAGTTATACTTTTGCAGTGAAAATAGATCCATGTGCTCTTATTACAAAGAAGAGTCTTTAATTTATTTAGATACAATGCTGATTATAAAAGGGGTATAAGGAAAAGCTGATGAAAGAAATATCTGCAGAAGAAATAAAAGAGCGATTGGTTGTACTTTTAAAAAAGTTTATAGATTTCTGTGAAAAAGAAAACTTAACTTATTATCTTGCGTTTGGAACGGTTTTGGGAGCAGTAAGACACAAAGGGTTTATTCCATGGGATGATGATGTTGATGTTTCTATGCCAAGAGAAGACTATAATAAACTTCTAACATTCAAGAACGCAGATATAGGCTTTTCTATTGTTGATTACAAGTCTGAAAACTATTGTGAATATTACGCAAAAGTAGTAGACACAGAGACATATATTAAATCAAAGTATTGTACTCAGAATGACGGTCTTGGTCTTTTTGTAGATGTGTTTCCAATGGATGAGGTATACGTTTCAAAAGAAAAAGAAAAACAGGTAGCAAAAAAACGTGTTCAACTTGTAAAAATGTGTAATTTTGCAGCAATGGGAAAGTATTGGCCTTCTCAGAATTTGTTGGTTAATATTCCTAAATATTTATTGTTTAAATTTGCCCATATAAAAGGTTATAAGTATTGGATTACCAGGATTGATAATTATTCTAAATCCTTATCAAATGAAAGTAGCAATAAGTCAAAATATTATTTTGTCTCGGAAGATTTAATTCCTTTTAATTTTTTTGGGACAGGTGCCCCGTTATTATTTTGTGGAATAGAAGCTATTTGTCCTGCTGAGAGAGATAATTATCTTAAATTTGAGTACGGAGACTATATGAAACTACCTCCTGAATCAGCCAGAGTGTCTAATCATGATTTTGTTGTATATAAAAAGAGTGAATTAAAATAAATTGAAAAGTATAATTTGTTAATTATTGAGAAGGAATTATCGTAACTAAGCCTTCTATGCTACAATTTGAACATGAAACAATACCTTCTACGCCTGGATGATGCCTCAGACCATATGGATGCTGTCAAATGGAAGAGAATGGAAGAACTTCTGGATAAACATGGGATAAAGCCAATCTTTGGTATTATTCCAGAAAACAGAGATCCTTCCATGACATCTTACCCCTGCAGTCCTGCTTTCTGGACTCTGGTGCATTCCTGGATTGATAAGGGCTGGGAGGCCGCCCTTCACGGTTGCTACCACACCTATGTTACAAAGGAGGGCGGGATAAATCCCATGCATGACCGCTCAGAGTTTGCAGGTCTTCCTTTATCCGAGCAGAAAGAGAAGATTGCTCATGCTTATCATGTGCTCAAAGGTCATGATATTGATGCGCGTATATTTTTTGCCCCGTCTCATACCTTTGACTTAAACACACTTAAGGCTCTTGAAGCAGAAACACCAATTCGTGTTATCAGCGACACCATAGCAAATGATGTGTACTTTAAGCATGGTTTTTACTTTGTCCCTCAGCAGAGCAGGCGTGTGCGGGCACTACCGTTTAAGGTTTGTACATTCTGCTATCATCCGAACATGATGACAGATGCTGAGTTTGAAGAGCTGGATTCTTTTTTGAGTTCTTATAAATCGTTGTTCTGCAGTTTTTCAGATTTGAAACTGAAGAAGAGGGCGTTTTCTCTTTATGACAGACTTCTTAGGTTTCTGTATATGAAAAAGAATGCTTTAAAGGGTACTGATTAGAAGTATTTCAATAGGAAAGTAGGCTAAAAGAGCCGGGATGAGTAACAGTATTTGCAAGAGCTCTGTTTTACTGTCTGATTCTATCAGGTAAGGTGTGTTTTTTCTGAAAAGAGATTTTGTATGGAAGTAGAGAAAACAGTAGGCTACAAGAACTTTAAAACCTTTAGTTTTGTATTCCTTCATAACTGATATCTGGTATGCACAGCTCCAGGCTTTATTTGTAATAGTCTGTCTTGAGAGTTTTTGCCTTGAAAGATTTTCTCCCTCATCTACAAAATAGCGTCTCATAACTTCATCTGTGTACCAGGTTTTGTACTCGCGGTTAAGAGGGTTCCACAGAACAGCTTCCTTAACGAACTTAACGCCCTTTGGTTCAGGGTACCTGTAGTTTTTAAGAATACTGGCCTTCATAAGACCTACTCGTTCACCTTCAGTTATTCTTGAAGCTTCTGTACTGTCCATCTCATTTATATTCTCTGGATTTGGAGGACCAATTATTTCATCAGAGAACTGCGTGCAGCAGCGCCCCTGTACACACCAGTATTCATTTTTTTTGTCCTCAGGTATCTGGTTCCAGAGTTCTACCAGATGTTCAATTGACTGCGGGAGAAGCATATCATCTGAATCAAGCTGAATAATATATTCGCCGTGGCAGTTGTCCCATGCAAGGTTTGTAGCGGTGTGTTTGCCACCGTTTTCTTTCTGGAAAATCAGAACGGGATAGGAAGCTTTTTCCTTGTATTCCATAAGAAGAGGCATAACGCCGTCGGTTGAACCGTCATCTACTATTACGTGTTCAATATTTTTATAACTTAATGCGGCGACGGATTCAAAGACTCTGTGAATCTTGTCTTTTCGGTTGTAAACGCATGTGAAAATACTTACCAACGGCTGCTTCATGTCCTTATTTTACCACAACCTGGCCTTTTTCAGTAGAACTAAACATTTTTTGGTTGTAAACTTCAGCACATGGAAATAGTCATAATCTCATTTAATGCCATAGCACCTATGTTTATATTCATGATCTTCGGTTATTTTCTCAAAACCAGAGGATTTCTTCCTGAAGATGTTGCCGTAAAGCTCAACAAGATTGTTTTCTTCTTTTTCATCCCTGTTATGGTTATCTGTAACATATACGAGTGTGACCTGCGTGCAGCCTTTGAACCTGTAGGAGTAGCGTTCTGCGTAGGTACAATTGTTGCATCTTTCTTAATCAGCTGGTTTGTTGTTTCAAAGGTGCAAAAAGACAGAACTATCATACCCGTTGTAGTTCAGGGAATATTTAAGTGCAACTATGTAATTATAGGACTTGAAGTTGCCAAAGTGTTTTTTGGAGATGATGTTGGAATTATGGCCATCCTCATTCCGTTTGTATCTATTGTAAACAACATTCTTGCTGTATACATTTTTGAACACTACAGCGACAGACCTAAAACTCAGTCAGCTCTTAAAAAGGCCGGCACTACTACTCTGAAAATGCTCAAGAACCCACTTATTTTCGGAACTATCCTTGCAATTCTGATAAACCTGAGCGGTATAACAATTCCATCCATGATTTACAAAGATGTACTTAAGAAAATAGCATCCATGACCACACCTTTATCTTTGCTGGTTATAGGAGCAGGTTTTTCTTTCAAGGGACTTAAGAAGTATTCAAAAGTCCTTACATGGACAGTTGTGGCCAGAAATGTCATACAGCCCCTGGTTTTTATTCCTCTCGCTATTGTATGCGGACTCTCGGGAAAAGCTGTTGCTGCTGTAGCTGTTATAGCTGCCGGACCCAACGCGGTGAATTCCTACAGTATAGCCCTTCAGATGGGAGGAAATGCTGAGCTTGCGGACCAGATTGTAATCATGACCTCTTTAGTCAGTATGGTTTCTCTGTTTTTGAGCTTCTGTGTGGTGGGATGGACCTTTGGTTTCTGACTTCTATCGTTGACAACAGCCATTGATTTACTTATCCTTTATTGATATAGGAGGGAAAGTATGGTTTCCGTAATCGTATTGATCCTTCTTTGTCTGTGTTGTTTAGGATTAGGCTGGCTTGGACGCTGGCTTTATGGAAAAATTAAGCTTACCTCAGTAGAGCAGGAAGCCGTCAGACTTAGCCAGGAGGCTGTTAAAGAAGCCGAGGCAAGAAAGAAGGAAATACTGCTTGAGGGTAGAGATAGACTTCTGAAGGAACAGCTTCAGCAGGAAAAGGAAGACCGCGAAAGACGGTCCGAACTTCAGCGCTACGAGCGTAGACTGCAGCAGAAGGAAGAGAACCTCGATAAGACCAGGGAAGAACTGGATTCTGTCAAGGCTCTGCAACTGGATAAAGAAGAAAAACTCAATGGCCGCGAAAAAGCGGTATCCCAGATGGAAGAGAACTGGCAGAAGGAACTTGAAAGAGTTGCTTCCATGTCCAGTGGTGAAGCAAAGAACATTCTCCTTGAAAGAATGGAGAATGAGGCCCGCCGTGACGGCATGGCCCTGATTAACAAGATTGAGCAGGAAACTCAGGCTAAGGCAGACAAGGTTGCCAGAGATATTGTTGTCTCTACAATCCAGCGCCTTGCTACAGATGTTTGCTCAGAAATAACAGTCAGTTCAGTAAGTCTCCCAAGTGATGAAATGAAGGGCCGTATCATTGGTCGTGAAGGCAGAAACATCAGAGCTCTTGAGACGCTCACAGGTGTTGATATTATTATCGATGATACTCCTGAGGCTGTTGTAATCTCATGTTTCGACCCGGTTCGCAAGGAGATTGCAAGAGTTGCTCTTGAACGTCTTGTTCAGGATGGAAGAATCCACCCGGCAAGAATTGAAGAGATTGTCACAAAGGTCACCAAAGAAGTTAACAGAATTGCAGCTGAAGAAGGTGAGAAGGTTGTCTTTGATCTTGGCTTTACAAACATGAGTCAGGAGACAATCAGAGCACTTGGCAGACTGTTCTACAGAACAAGTTATGGCCAGAATGTTCTTAACCACAGCCGTGAAGTATCTGTTATTGCAGGCATGATTGCAGCTGAAGTTGGAGCTAATGTTGATATAGCCAGAAGAGGCGGTCTGCTTCATGATATTGGTAAGGGCATAGCTTCTGAAAGTGAGGCTAACCATGCTGAGCTTGGAGCTGAGCTTGCAAGAAAGCTCGGTGAGGACCCGCGTGTTGTAAATGCAATTGAAAGCCACCATGGAGATGTGGATCCAATCTGTGTTGAAAGCATTATTGTTCAGATTGCAGATGCTATCAGTGCTGCCCGTCCTGGTGCAAGAAGAGAGACTTTGGATACCTACATTAAGCGTCTTGAAAGCCTTGAGGAGATAGCCGTTTCCTTTGAAGGTGTTGATAAGGCATTTGCTGTACAGGCTGGAAGAGAACTCAGAATTCTTGTTAATGCAGAAACTGTCACTGATGATAAGGCCCGTGAGATAGCCAAGGGAATTGCCAGCCGCATAGAGGCTGAGCTCAGATACCCCGGACGCATCAAGGTCACAATCATCCGCGAGATGCGTGCTGTTGAATATGCCAAATAAGTTTACGACCCTGTTGCTTGGAGATGTTTACTCTGATTCCGGCTGCGGGGTCATTCTTTTGAAATTGCCGGCTCTACGGAAGGAGTATCACGCCGATTTTGTTATAGCAAACGGTGAGAATGCCTGTCGCGGATTTGGCATTTCTGTTGATAATATGAATCTCCTGTTCAAAGCCGGTGTGGATGTTATTACTTCAGGAAACCACATCTGGCAGCAGGATGAAATTTTCCCCTTTCTTGATTCACAGGCCTGTCTGTTAAGACCTGCAAACTATTCTTCATCAGTTCCGGGTCACGGTTACTGCATAGTAGGAAGTCCGTCTGCTTCTAACTCACCTTATATGGTCCCGGGTTCTTCTGCTGTCAGTGCTGCAGGAGGTGTTGCAGTAATAAACATTCAGGGAAGAGTGAACATGCCAAGCACTGAAGATCCGTTTAAGAGTATTTCTGACTGCCTCAGGCAGGTTAAGGGAAAGGCGCGCCAGATTTTTGTAGACATTCATGCAGAAAGCGGCGAGGAAAAAGAAGCTCTGGCTTTCCACATAGCTTCTCAGGTAACTGCAGTTGTTGGAACACATATTCATGTACAGACTGCAGACGAGAGAATTCTTAAGGATCACACTGCTTTTATTACTGATTTAGGTATGTGCGGTCCGTCTGAGAGTGTAATAGGCTGTGATGTTGATTTAGCTATAAAGAGGCAGAAGACTCAGCTTCCAATTAAAGCTCAGGCTGCGGAGACTCCGGCTGTAATTCACGGAGTATGTATTACAAGTGATACAAGTACCGGCAAGGCTCTTTCCATTGAAAGGATTGTTCTCTGATGGCAAAGCTCCCGTTAATAAAGCTTTTACAGAAATACGACAGTTCTCTTGATAAAGACAAGGCCACAGCACTGATTATCTGCCGTAACGTCTACGTTAATGGAGAGCTCTGTACGGATAGTAAGAGGACTTTTGATTCTTCTGCTGTTGTTGAGATTATCTATCCAAAATATGTTTCCCGCGGTGGTTTTAAGCTTGAGAAGGCTTTGGATAGTTTTACCTTGCCTTCCTTATCAGGTCTTGTAGCTCTGGATGCAGGCTCTTCAACGGGAGGGTTCTCAGACTGTCTTCTTCAGCGCGGTGTTTCTGCTGTTCACTGTGTAGATGTAGGCTTTAATCTTCTTGACTTTAAGATCCGCTCAGATGTGCGTACAGTTGTTCATGAAAAGTGTAATATTATGAATCTTAGTGTTTCTGATTTTACACCGGCTCCTGATTTTGCTGTAGCAGACCTGTCTTTCCGTTCAATCAAAGGAGCAGCTTCTCATGTTCTTGATTTAACTTCACAGAGGTGGATGATAGCCCTGATTAAACCCCAGTTTGAGGTCCCGCGCTGGCAGGAAAACTTCTTTGGAGTTGTTGAAGATGAGACTCTTATGCAGGAGACTCTCGTATCAGTTTGGGAAAACCTGGATAGTGAAGGCGTGGGAATCTTTGATGCTGTTGTGTCTCCAATTAAGGGACACAAGGGGAATACAGAGTTTCTGGCTTTATTAAAGGATAAAGGAAAGGGAGCTTTGGATTGCTCTGCTTTTCTTTCTAAATGCATAGGTTGAAGGGAAAAAGGAGAGGCCATGCGGTTAACTCAGCTTTTCAGAGATGGAATAAAATACATTTTTAATAAGGACTATAGATTCTTCAGGAATGCTAAGTTTGGCTTTTATAAGGATATGCCGGATGAGCAGTACATAAAAAGGCTATATAAAAGTATTTTTGGATACGAAATAAACCTTGAAAATCCCACACTGTTCAGTGAAAAACTGCAGTGGCTAAAGCTCCATAATAGAAAAGAAATCTACTCAACAATGGTTGATAAATACAAGGCAAAAGACTTTGTCGGAAATCTGATAGGTTATGATAAAATCATTCCGCTTCTCGGGGTATGGGACAAGCCTGAAGACATACCGTATGATACGCTGCCGGATAAGTTTGTTCTTAAGTGCAACCACAACAGTGGAACAGGCATGTATATCTGTAAGGATAAATCAAAAATCGATATTTCCAGGGTTAATAAGAATCTTAAAAAAGGCCTTAAAGAAGATTATTTTTCAAGATACAGAGAATGGCCTTATAAGAATGTGGAAAGAAAAATAATTGCCGAGAAGTTCATGGAGAATGATTCAGAGCTTGGACTTGTAGACTACAAGGTTATGTGCTTTAACGGAGAGGTTAAGTATATCCAGGTACATACCGGCCGCTTTGGTCAGCATTTTGAAACTTACTATGATATAGACTGGAACATGACAAACCTTTCTCAGGGAGATATTCCTATAGCTGACCATCCTATTGAGAAGCCACTTCCTTTTGATGAAATGCTAAAGTACTCAGAGTTCTTTGCAAAAGGACAGCCATACATGAATGTAGACTGGTATGTGATAGAAGACAAACTTTATTTTGGAGAACTTACTTTCTTCGATGGTGCAGGGTTTGAGAAGTATGGATCTATGGAATATGAGAAGCTTCTTGGAAGCATGGTGGACCTTAATTACCTTTCTCAGGACTAATTCTTTTCAGGTGATTTAAGAAACTTATTTTATTTGTTACTATCTTGGTATGAAGAATGTAGTTATCATAGGCAGACCAAATGTAGGTAAGAGCACTCTTTTTAACCGCCTGGTCGGAAAAAGACGTGCCATCACCGATCCGACACCCGGAGTTACAAGAGACCCCATCTCAGAGAAGTGGATTTTACGCGGCCATGCTGTGAATCTTACAGACAGTGGCGGAGTTAAACTTGATCTTGAAGCTTTGGATGATCTGGTTTCCAAAAAGAGTCTTTCACTGCTCGACGGAGCAGATGCAGTAGTTTTTCTTATGGACTGCATGGAAGTTACTCCTGAAGACCAGATGCTCTGTGAAAAACTCAGACCCTATACAGATAAAACCATACTCGCAGTTAATAAGATAGATGATTTTACCAGAGAAGATCTGATTTGGAACTACTTCTCATACGGTTTTCAGCGTGTTGTAGGCTTAAGCTCTGCTCACGGACTTGGAATAGACAGCCTTGAAGATGCTCTATTAGGTCTTCTTGATCTGGATGATGCAGAAGATGAAGAAGCCAGGGAACTTGAGGAAGAAGAGAATAAAAATGTTCTTAAGCTTGCAGTTCTCGGAAAGCCAAATACAGGAAAGAGCACCCTTTCAAACCTTCTTACAGGAGAAGATCTTTCCATAGTCTCTTCCATAGCCGGAACAACAAGGGATGTTGTTAAGGGTGGTTTCTCATACAAGGGAAGAGAGTTTGAGATTCTTGATACAGCAGGAATCAGAAGAAAGGCTAAGGTTGAAGAAGATGTTGAGTACTATTCTGTAAACAGAGCCATAAAGACAATAGATGAAGCTCATGTAGTACTACTGGTAATAGACAGTGCAGAAGGACTTGCCGAGCAGGATAAGAAGATAGCAAACCTGATTGTCAGAAGAGGCAAGGGTGTAGTTATAGTCATGAACAAGATAGATCTCTTAAGCGGTATGGCCAATCAGGAGCAGGCTCTGGAGGACAGGGTAAGATTTTTGTTTCCAATCCTTAACTTTGCTCCCATTCAGTTTATCAGCGCAAAAAACGCTACCAATATAGCAGCTCTATTAGACACGGTACTGAAGGTTGACCGTCAGCTTTCAAAGAGAGTAGATACAGCAACACTTAATAACGCTCTGGCTGCCTGGGGAGAAGAGTATCAGCCTCCGCGCGGAACTACAGGGCACTTTAAGGTTTACTACGGAACCCAGATTTCAGCTCAGCCTGTAAAGTTTCTCTTCTTTGTAAACAGAAAGAAGGATTTCCCTGCAGTCTATGTTCAGTATCTGAAAAACTGCATAAGAAAAGATCTTGGGTTTTCTTCAGTACCTGTGGAAGTTGATTTGAGGGAAAGAGAGAGAAGTACCAGTAACCATATGCTCGGCCAGAATGCAAAGGTCAGAAGTGCAGAAGAAAGGGCGGAGGTTAAACCTAAAGTCAAGGTTCAGAAGAGCGGAGGAAAGGCTAAGGCAGCTCCAAAGGCAAAGAAGGTTGGAGCTAAGGCCAAGTCTAAAGCCAAGGAACAGGCGAGAAGTAACTATAATGCCAGGAAAAGTGGTGGCGGACGTTCAGGAGCAAGAAGAAAGGCTCAACAATAAAAGATCTTTCTGTTAGAATGGGAAATAACATGAAGTATAAGGCAATTTGTTTTGATATAGACGGAACTCTGTATCCCAAGACCTTTATGACAAAGGCTATGGCACGTATTATCTTCTATCATCCTGTGGTTTCCAAACAGTACAAAAGCGTAAGAAAGCTTTTCAGGGACAACCAGGAACGTTTTGAGGAGCTCGGGCTTTCCGACATGACTTTTGCTCAGAGAGAAGCAGCCATGTACATGAAGGTTTTAGGTGAAAGAAAAACCAAACTTGCAGAGGCCAGAGTTAAACTTGACGAGAGGTACTACAGCCGTCTTGAAAATGAGTATAAAAGACTTCCGGGACAGCCGGAGACCATAGACACCCTTAAGAAAATCAGGGAGAAGGGACTTCAGACAGGAATTATTTCTGACTGGCCTTTTTTTAATAAACTTGAGCAGATGGGAGTTAAAGAACTCTTTGATGTGATATTAAACTGTGATGATACGGGCTATCTGAAACCAGATAAGAGATGTTTTGAAACCTATCTGAAAAAAACAGGTCTTAAGGCGGAAGAGGTTCTTTACGTAGGAGATTCCTACAGAAAGGATGTTCTTGGGGCTACCGGTGCCGGCATGGATGCAGTTCTTGTTAACAGCAGCGAAACAGACGCCAAAAAGGTTCCCAAGGCGCTGGCTTTTTTCAGAGACTGGAAGGGTTTTTCCAAATGGCTTGATGAGAACGTGTTAAATGCGGAGGAGAATAAATGACAAGCGATTATATTGTTATAGGATTACCGATTGTATTGTTTGCAGTTACGCTGGCTATAATCTTTATTTTAAGGGCCTCCGATAATACAAAGCGCAGTGTCCAGACTGTAAAAGCCATGATTGAAGGCTACAAGAAGGAAATGGACAGTGAGAAGGTCAGCAGAACCCAGGAATTGGCTGACGCAAACATGAAATTCTCCAACATAGATACGGCCATAAACTCAAAAATCCAGACCCTGACAGGACAGATCAGGGAACTTCAGAATTACAATGAGGATTTCAGCAAGCTTGGAAAGGCCATGACCACTTATGAAAGCTCACTGACAGCTATTGCCAAGCTCACACGCTCTGCAGACGATAAGCTTTCACATCTTGAAAAAGATATAGAAGAGATGGAAAGCATAAGACAGACTATTGCAGAGTTTAAGGCCGAGATGCAGAAGATGGAAGAAGAGCTTACTGCTCATGAAGAAGCTGTTAAGGCTCTTGAGAAAGAATCAATTGACCATATTACTGTATCAGTAGATAACGTCAGTCAGGCCTGTTCTGAAGATGTTGGAATTCTTATTAAAAGAATGGAAGAGACCTTCCATAATGCAAGTGAACAGTCCAGAAAACTCATCTCCGAGATGGCTATCAAGACAGAGGCTGCCCAGAAGGCTTTTGAACTACTTGCTGCAACCGGTGGAGATGTTTTGAACTCAATCGTAGACAAGAGTGCAGATCAGATGCTTGTAGCTGCCAGAATTGAAGAGCTGAGTAACCAGAGAGACACACTTTTAACAGACATTGCTACACTTCAGCAGCAGTATGATGAGGCTAAAGAGGCAGTAACACTGGAAGAAGCTGAAAGCGCTGCCGCAGCCACTGCAGCTGCTGTAGAATCTCTTTCTGAAAAATTCTCAGATGTACTTAAGAAAGAGGAAAAAGCAGAATCAGAAGTTCCGGAAGAGCCTAAAGAACCGGAAGAACCGCTGGTAGGTCATATTGGAAATGTAAGTCTTACCTTCCATTCAATTGAGCCTGTTTCTCACGACGAAGTTGAAGAAGAGGAAAAGGAAGAGAAGGAAGAAAAAAAGAAGGTTTATGAAGAACTTGAAGTAAATCAGGATGAAGAGATTATCTTTGACTGACTTGACCATAAATAAAATCTTTCTTATTTTTGCTTAGTTCCAACTACTTAGCGGAGTTTGTTAATGAAAAAAGAAAAGAATAACGAAACAGAAAAAGAAGAAATTAAAGAAACTACAGAAACTGTAGAAGAAAATAAAGAAGAGCAGGAAACAGAGGCTCAGAACCCTGTTGAAGACGAACTTGAAAGTCTCAGGGGAAAGGTTAAAGAACTTGAAGAGCAGGCTTCTCAGGCAAAAGATCAGATGCTTCGCCATCAGGCAGAAGTTGAAAACTTCAGAAAGCGCCTTGTCCGCGAAAGAGAAGATGCAGTTAAGTTTGCAAACACAAAACTTATAGAAGAGATTCTTCAGTTTTTGGATAATCTTGAAAGAGCTGAAGCTGCAGCCAGGCAGGGAGGAGATGCAGTAGCCCTTGCTGACGGTGTTGCCATGACAAGAGATCAGCTTCTTTCAGCTTTGGATAAGAACTGGGGCCTTAAGGCTATTGAAAGCGTTGGGCAGGAGTTTGATCCTGAGTGCCATGAGGCATGTATGGCAGCTGTAGATGAATCACTTGAGCATGAGACTGTTCTGGAGGAATTTCAGAAAGGCTACAAGCTTCATGACAGAGTTATAAGACCTGCAAAAGTAAAAATAGGAAAACCCTGCTGAAAAAGTTGACGATTATTTAAATCATTATTAGATTTGTCTTGTTGCAGGAAACTGCATAACTAAAACATTAAAAAGAAATTAATGGAGATTTGAACATATGGGAAAAATTATTGGTATTGACCTTGGAACAACCAATAGCTGCGTTGCAGTTATGGAAGGATCAGAACCTGTCGTAATGGCAAACTCAGAAGGCCAGAGAACTACACCTTCTATTGTAGGTTTCACAGCCAAAGGAGACCGCCTTGTCGGACAGCCTGCAAAAAACCAGATTGTTACAAACGCTGAGAACACAGTTTTCTCAATCAAGCGTTTTATGGGAAGAAAGTACAAAGAAGTTCCTAATGAACTTAACATGATTCCCTATAAGGTAGTATCCGGACCTAATGATGCTATCAGAGTAGATATCAGAGGAAAGGAATACAGCCCTGAGGAAATTTCAGCAAACATTCTTCAGAAGATGAAGAAGACAGCTGAAGATTATCTTGGAGAAACAGTAACTGAAGCAGTTATCACAGTTCCTGCATATTTTAATGACGCACAGCGCCAGGCAACAAAGGATTCCGGTAAGATTGCAGGTCTTGATGTTAAGAGAATTGTTAACGAGCCTACAGCTGCAGCTCTTGCTTATGGATTCGGAAAGGATTCATCAAAAGATGAGAAGATTGCAGTATACGACCTCGGTGGTGGTACATTTGATATTTCTATTCTTGAACTTGGAGACGGAGTCTTTGAGGTAAAGTCAACAAACGGAGACACACACCTCGGAGGAGATAACTTCGACCAGAGAATTATTGAGTGGATGGTAGACTCATTTAAGAAGGATACAGGAATTGATCTTTCACAGGATAAGATGGCTCTTCAGAGACTTAAGGAAGCTGCAGAGAAGGCTAAGATTGAACTTTCAAGTTCTACTTCAACAGATATTAATCTTCCGTTCATCTCTGCTGATTCAACAGGTCCTAAGCACCTTCAGATGACTCTTACAAGAGCTGCATTTGAGCATCTTGTAGACGACCTTATTGAAAGAACAAAGGTTCCGTGCCAGAACGCTCTCAGAGATGCAGGTCTCAGTGCTTCTGATATTGATGAGGTTATCCTTGTCGGTGGTTCAACAAGAGTTCCTAAGGTACAGGAAGTTGTTAAGGCTCTCTTTGGTAAGGAGCCACACAAGGGAGTTAACCCGGATGAAGTTGTTGCAATGGGTGCATCAATTCAGGGTGGTATTCTCGGTGGTTCAGTTAAGGACGTTCTTCTTCTTGATGTTACACCGCTTTCACTCGGTATTGAGACACTCGGTGGTGTTACAACAAGACTTATTGAGCGTAACACAACTATTCCTACAAAGAAGAGTCAGATCTTCTCAACAGCTGCTGACGGACAGACTGCTGTAAGCATTCATGTTCTCCAGGGTGAAAGAGAAATGGCTTCTCAGAACAGAACACTCGGAAACTTCGACCTTGTAGGAATTCCGGCAGCTCCGCGTGGAGTACCTCAGATTGAGGTTACATTTGATATTGATGCTAACGGTATTGTTCATGTATCAGCCAAGGATCTTGGAACAGGTAAGGAACAGAGCATCCAGATTCAGAGCTCAAGCGGCCTTGCCCAGGAAGAGATTGACAAGATGGTCAAGGAAGCAGAGATGCACGCTGAAGATGATAAGAGAGAACGTGAGAAAATTGATGCAAGAAACAACGCTGACAGCCTTGTTTACAGCACAGAGAAGTCTCTGAAAGAGTATGGTGATAAGATTTCTGCTTCAGATAAGAGCGCTGTTGAGACAGCTCTTGAGGATCTCAAGAAGACTCTTGCCAACCAGAATGCTACAGCTGAAGAGCTTAAGAGCAAGTCAGAAGCTCTGCAGAATGCTTCATACAAGCTTGCTGAGGAGATGTACAAGAATGCAAATCCTCAGGGCGGAGCACAGGGTGCAGGTCCTTCTGACGCAGGTGCTGGTGCCGGAGCAGGCGCAGGCGCCGGTGCAGGAAAGGGTCCTGACACTTCTTCTGCTTCTGATGCCGATTATGAGGTAGTCGATTAATCGATAATACGCTAAACTATCGGAGCTGTAATACGTTACAGCTCCTTTTGTTATAATAAGAGTTGGAAGAAAAGAATGGCAGATAAGAGAGATTATTACGAAGTACTGGGTGTTTCAAAGACAGCAACCCAGGAGGAAATAAAGAAGGCCTACAGAAAGCTTGCAGTACAGAACCACCCGGACAAGAACCCGGGAGACAAGGCTGCGGAAGAACGCTTTAAGGAGGCTACAGAGGCCTATGAAGTTCTCGGAGATGAGAAGAAGAGACAGGCCTACGACCAGTATGGCTTTGCAGGTGTTGACGGCCAGAGCAGCGGTTATAGCAGAGCTTATGCAGACTTCAGTGATCTCTTTACAAGCGGAAGCTTCTCAAGTATTTTCGGAGACCTCTTCGGAGGTGCCTTTGGTGGCGGACGCTCAGGATTCGGCGGATTTGGAGGCTATGGTGACAGCTATGGAGCTCCAAGAACCGGTCAGAGCATAAGAGTTAACACTGAAATTACCCTTGAACAGGCAGATGCAGATTTCAAGAAGGAAGTTACATATCACCACGAGGTAGCCTGTGAAGCCTGTCATGGAACTGGAAGCAAAAAGGGTAAGAACTCAAAAAAGACATGCCCGACCTGCGGAGGTGCCGGACAGCTCAGACAGTCCAGAGGCTTCTTTGCCATGGCTCAGACCTGTCCGACCTGTGGCGGCAGTGGCTATGTTATAGATGATCCGTGTGATATCTGTCACGGCACAGGAACTGTAAGAAAGAACCAGACTATCAGAGTTACCATCCCGGCCGGCGTAGAAGACGGTCAGGATATAGTTCTCGGTGGCATGGGAAATGCAGGACCTAACGGAGCTGCTCCCGGAGATCTTTATCTTAGAGTAAATATCAGACCTCACAAGTATTTTCTCCGCCAGGGACAGGATTTGTTTGTTCAGATTCCTATTTCTTTTACTCAGGCAGCACTTGGACTTGAGATTGAGGTTAAGAACCTCGTAGGTCAGACTATCAAGGTTGATATTCCTGCAGGTATTCAGAACGGAGAACTTATCAGGGTTAAGGGTCAGGGACTTCCCAAATACAAGGGTGGCTCAAGCCGTGGCAACATGTATATAAAGGTTCAGATTGTCACACCCAAGCATGTCGGAATGAAGGGAAAGCAGATATTAAAGACTCTCTCTGAAGCTCTTGGAGAAGAAACAAGTCCTTCTCCTGTACGCTTTGATCAGGACTGATAATAAGAGGTAAAACGTGGGCGACAAGATTACCGGTATTCATGCAATAGAAGAGGCTTTAAAAAACGCCTCACACGGCTCAACACTCTATCTTCTCAGAGGGGATAAGAGAAACAGTTCTCTTGAGCTTAAGGCTCAGGGAAACGGCAAAACCGCGGTGAAGAAAGTCTCATCAGCTGAACTTGATAAGCTTGCCGGTTCATCTGACCACAGGGGAGCCGTCCTGGATATAGGCAGCAGAACCACAGGTTCAAGAGGCGGCAGAATTCAGGAAACAACTGTAGCTGAATTCTGCTCATCCCTTAAAGACGGACAGGGGGCTCTCGTTGTGGCTCTGGATGAGATTACAGACCCTCATAATCTTGGCGCTATCTTAAGAAGTGCAGACCAGTTCTCTGCAGCATTGATAATAGTACCTGAAAGAAGAAGTGCCAGTGCAAATGAAACTGTAATAAGAATCTCATCAGGTGCAGCACAGTACGTAAAAATGGCAACTGTTACAAATCTCTCCCGCGAGCTTGAAGCTCTTAAAGATCATGGCTTCTGGGTTTATGGGGCTGATATGAACGGAGACTCTTCATACAAGGCTTCTTTCAGTCCGAGATCTGTTATAGTCATGGGTAGTGAAGGCAGCGGAATGCGCTCTCTTGTCCGTGCAAAATGTGACCACATAGTAAGTATTCCCATGAGCGGTCATATTGACTCTCTTAACGTCTCTGTTGCTGCCGGAATACTTATGTACGAATACAGAAGAACCTTCCCTGCATGATAAGATTGTGCTAAACTTATCACATGGATAACTGCTCTCAGGATGTATATCAGGATATAGATATTGAAGCTCTGGTTAACAGGCTCAGTCCCAAGATGGCAAAGCGTATTCCACGCTTTGTCTACGGTTATTTTAAGAAGATTCTTCATATAGATGAATTAAACAGTCACTTCAGGGCAACCTATGATATGGATGCACCGTCTTTTCTTAAAGAGTCCGTGAAGTTTCTCAATCTTAATGTTCAGCTTGACAAAGAGAGCTTTGAAATCCTTGAGTCTCTGAAAGACCAGCATGTGGTAGTGGCTTCAAACCATCCTTATGGAGGTCCAGAGGCCATAGGCCTTATGGATACTCTTATAAAGTATTTTCCTGATATAAAGCTCGTAGCTCAGGCCTATCTTAAAATTGTCAAACCTCTTCAGACCTGCTGTGTCTTTAACAAAAAAGAAGTTCGCACCCTTATGGAGCACGTTGAAGAAAAAAAGAGTGTTCTTATCTATCCTGCAGGTTTCTGCTCCCGTGTTCTTTCAAACGGGGAAATATACGATTATGTGTGGAAGCCTTCTTTCATAAAGATGGCAAAAAAGCTTAATGTTCCTATCCTGATTGTTCATACATATGGACACTTGAGCAAAAGAATTTTCCGATGGACCCGTTTCAGAAAGATTTTTAAGATAAAAACAGGTATAGAATCTGCCTTCCTTGTAGATGAGATGTTCCGTTTACGTGGTAAGGATCTCAAAATGACAATAGCTCAGCCCATACCGGCTTCTGTATTTGATGACCGCTATACTTTAGACCAGTGGAGTGCCAAACTGAGGCAGTTCTGCTTCAACCTCCGCGACAACCCGCATCAGGTCTTTGATCCGGAGATTGAAGTAACTCTGCCGGCAGATCCTGTGTTCTGAAATAAACAATAGCTGAAGGGAATAGACAAGTATGAATAGAGAAGAATCGTGGATAAAAAACAAAAAACTGCTTATTGTAGTTGGGTTTTTTCTCATTGCTTCTTTCTCTTTCTTACTTGTTAATTATGAATTTTGTGTCTGGGATACCGGGGACTCTCTGAGTTTTGTTCAGCTTGCAGAGAACTTTCTTTCAGATGATCATTTCACCTTTGATACATCAAGAACCCCCGGGTATCCTCTGTTTTTATCTTTGGTACTTGTTTTGGGTGGAAGCCTGAATACTGTTGTGGTTGTACAGATTCTGATTTCCGCAATGTGCCTGATCCTTGCTTACAGAATATGCAGAAAAATGGGAACAGGAGAGAACATGAGTCTTGCCTGTGCTATTGCCTATGGCTTGGATTTGTCTCTTCATATCTACCAGTGCAGAGTCCTTTCGGATGTGTTTTTTCTGGACATGCTCGTTATAACACTCTATTTCCTTGTAAAATACTATAACAACAGAAAACTCAGCTCTTTTGCTTTTTTCTCGTTCTTTCTGAACTTTTCGCTTCTTGTAAGACCTATTCTGATTTATTACAACATTCTGTTTATTATCCTCCTTTTGGTTCTTCTTATTATCAGAAAAATAAACTGGAAGTTGCTTTTAACCTATACTGTACTTTTTGCAGTATTAATTGGCGGGTGGTGTGCAAGAAACTACTATGTTACAGGAGTTTTTGAATTCAGCAATATTCGCAACTACAACCTGCTTTTCTTTGATGCTGCAGAACTTCGTGCAGATATAGAGGGGATATCAGATGAGCAGGCAAGAGAGTTGTTTAGAGAAGAATTCTCAAATGAATACGAAACAAACGGCCTGAATGATACACAGATAAGAGCTCTTTACGGTGAGTATGGAAGTAAGTACATAAAAGCTCATTTTGTTCAGTATCTTATAAAGAATATAAAGGGCTTAATCTCTGAATTTTTCGGCCCGAACAATAAGTTTCTCAAGCAAACTATTCCAAGCCGGTTTTTGCGTTACCCAATTATTCTGCTTTATTGCAGTTATCTGGGTTTGACATACTTGTTTTATGCTGTGGGATTTTTTAAGAATATAAAGAAGTTTAATTTTGTAGACTGGTTTATTTTTACGGTATCAGGATACTGCGCTGCCGCAAGTGCCAGCCTGGGCTATTCACGTTTCAGGGTAGCATGGTTTGCTCTTATTCTTATCGGGGTTTTCCTGTTGGTCGGCAAACGAAAAGAAAAGGATAATTAATTATGGCTAAGAGAGTATTAATTATTGGCGCAGGTCCTGCAGGGCTTACGGCAGCATATGAACTTCTGTCAAAGGCTTCCTCTGAATATGAAGTAACTGTCTTTGAAGAGTCAGATGAACTTGGCGGAATATCCAAAACAGTAAACTACAGGGGCAACAGAATGGATATGGGAGGACACAGGTTCTTCTCAAAATCCCCTGAAGTGAATTCCTGGTGGAATTCCATCATGCCTATGCAGGGTGCCCCTTCAAAAGACGATATTATGCTCAACAGGGAAATACCTTTGGCTGCAGGTGGTCCGGATCCATCTAAAGAAGATGTTGTCATGCTTACCCGCCACAGGGTTTCACGCATATACTTTGACGGAAAATTCTATGATTATCCTATTTCGCTCAAACCTGAAACCTTTAAGAATATGGGCTTTGTAAATACTGTAAAATGTGGTTGCAGCTATCTTTCTTCTATGTTTCACAAGCTTCCCGAAGATAATCTTGAGAACTTCTATATAAACTCATTCGGCCGAAAACTCTATTCCATGTTTTTTGAGTATTACACGGAAAATCTCTGGGGAAGACATCCAAGCGAGATAGATGCTTCATGGGGAGCTCAGAGAACAAAGGGACTTTCAATAGGCGGAATCATTAAAGATGTTTTCGGCAAGGTTTTTCATGTTAAAAACAGAGAAGTAAATACATCTCTTATTGAGCAGTTTAAGTATCCGAAACTTGGTCCCGGAGAGCTTTGGGAGGTAACCGCATCCAGAGTTGAAGAACTTGGCGGAAAGATAGTTAAAAATGCAAAAGTCGTAAAGATTCATAAAGACGGGAATCTTATTACATCTCTCATATATGAAAAAGATGGAAAAGAGAATACTGCCTCCTGTGACTATGTTATCTCATCCATGCCATTGAAGGATCTTGTTGGAGGATTAAATGATGTTCCGGCGGAACCTGCAAGAATAGCAGCAGGCCTTCCTTACAGAGATTACATGACTCTAGGAGTTCTTGTTAAGAAACTCAGTCTTGTAAACAAAACAGACATAAAAACAGTTGGCAATATTGTTCCTGACTGCTGGGTTTACGTTCAGGACAGAAATGTTAAAATGGGTCGTTTCCAGATTTACAACAACTGGTCTCCCTACATGGTAAAAGACCTTGAGAATTCAGTATGGATTGGTCTTGAGTACTTCTGTAATGAAGGAGATTCTTTCTGGAACATGAGTGAAGAAGAGTTCTCAAAGCTTGGAACAGAAGAGATGGTAAAAATAGGTATTATTTCATCTTTGGATGATGTAATGGATACACATATGGAAAAAGTTAAGAAGGCCTATCCTGCTTACTTTGACACATATGATGAGATTGATAAGCTGACATCTTATCTGGATACAATAGATAATCTTTTCTGCGTAGGAAGAAACGGCCAGCACAGATATAACAACTTAGATCATTCCATGATGACTTCATTTGAAGCTGTAAAATGTATTTTAAACGGTAGCACTGATAAAAGTGCAATCTGGAATGTTAATACGGAAAAAGAATACCACGAAGGGAAAGAAGAGAAGAAATAATGAGCGAGTTTTTTGCACTTCTAAAAAAGTTTGATTTAAAGGGTATTTTTATCACTCCTACTACAAATGGCTTTCTTCAGTTCTTCAGATACGTGTTTGTCGGAGGTTTGGCTACAATAGTTGACTGGGGTGTTCTTTATCTTTTTACTTCTGTTTTAGGTGTGCACTATCTGGTCTCTTCAATTATTTCTTTCACAGCAGGACTTCTGTCTAACTTCCTTCTGTCCAAGCTTCTGGTGTTTAAGGCCAGTGAGGCAAGAGTAAAACCATGGGCTGAGTTTCTCGGTTACGCATTAATCGGAGTTGTGGGATTAGGTCTTACCGAGATTATTCTGTATTTTATGACAGATTACCTAGGCCTTTACTATATGATTTCAAAGGCTGTGGCTACAGTGATAGTTCTTGTATGGAATTATGTGGCCAGGAAAAAGATTCTTTACAAATAACAGAGATTTCTATCAAACAGCACTTGAAACAGAATCAAAGAACTTGTTTCCAATATCTTCTCTGTGCCATGCGCCCTTAAATGTAACTGCGTTAATTGCGCCGTAGACTTTCTTGTTAGCTTCTATTATGTTCTCACCGCAGGCAACAGCTGTGGCAACTCTTCCACCTGAAGTGTAAAGACCGCTGTCTTCTCCAGTCTTTACAGCACCAAAGAAGAATCTTGTGCTGTCTGCTGAGAAGAATGAGAAGTAGGGCTCTGCAACAGATCTCAATCTCAGTCCTATTCTCGGCTTAACCGGATAACCGTCACTTGCTATTACAACGCTTACTGCGCTGTCACCTGTTGTCTGGAGAGTAACAGCTGAAAGACAGTTCTTCTTCATGGCGTTCATAATATCCACAACATCATTCTTGATAAGAGGAATAATTGTCTGGGCTGCAGGGTCGTTGAATCTTACATGATAGTCAACAAGCTTGTAGTCTCCGTTAAGACTTACAACAGAGAAGGTAATAATTCCCTTGTAGATTAAGCCCTCATTTCTAAGGCCGTCCATTGTCGGATTTATAATCTGATTGTAAAGAGTGCTCAATTTACCGTAGTCCATTGGAACAGGACATACTGCACCCATACCGCCGGTAGCCAGACCCTTATCTCCGTGCTCAGATTTTGTGTACTCAGAACAAATCGGAAGCATGAGAGTTCCGCCATTCTCGTCAACAAAAAGAGAAATGGTTAGAGGAATTCCCTCGGCAAAAGTTTCAAGAACTACAGGGCTCTTTTTAATAAGCTTCTCTGCAAATGCAAGAAGAACAGCCTTGTCTGCTGAACGGGCCATTATTCTGGAAGGTGAAATGTCGTTGGGCTTAATAACAAATGTTCTGCCGGGATTCTCATCAAGAAAACTCTGAATACTTTGCATGTCTGTAAAGATTCTGTAGTCCGGGGTATTAACTCCATTTCTTCTGGCAAAGTCCTTGGCAAACTTCTTGTCTGCTTCAAGCTTCATGGCCTTTGTTGGTGTTCCGAAGGTGGAGATTCCGTTCTCATTAAGAATATCTACCACACCTGTCATAAGAGGTGCTTCTGTTCCTATAAAGACAAAATCAATGGAATTATCCCTGCAGGCCTTAAGAACCTGTTCTCCGTTTGTGATATCAATATTGTTAATACCTTTTGCAAAGTCCCTTGTGGCAGGGCTTGCCGGGGCCATATAGAGATCTTCAATCTGTTTACTTTTTGAAAACCACCATGCTACTGCATGATCTTTAGCTCCAGAACCAAGAACAAGTACCTTCATATCCTTCTCCCATATCTTCTTAGATAATAAATTTTTGAAGGCAATCAGGTCAATTGCTTGAGAGCTTCTTTATACTCATCAATTGTCAGCGCAGTAGAGACCATGTGGCGAACCTTTGCACTGTTCTTTATTCCTTTAAGATAGGCACATACATGTTTTCTCATTTCTCGGCATGCCGTATTCTCTCCAAGCATCTGAGTCAGCCCGTCAAGGTGTACCATAATCTTCTCAATTTTCTCTTCTGTAGAAATCTCGGGGAGGGCTTCACCCTTAAGAAGAGCCTTGGTCTGCTTAAAGACAAACGGGTTTCCTATTGCACCACGTGCGTACATAATTGCATCTATCCCAGTTTCCTTAAGCATCCTCACGCCGTCTTCTGCACTAAAGAGATCTCCCGAACCAATAATAACCCTGTCAGGGAAGTTTTCTTTTAGATTTGTAAGAGTCTCCCAGTTTGCGTAAGGGCTGTAAAGCTGGCTCTTTGTGCGTGCATGCATGGTAAGAGCATCAGCACCGTTTGAAAATGCCATGGCAGCAGTTTCAAGATAATTTATGCTTTCTTTGTCCCAGCCTGTTCTGATTTTAACAGTAACGGGTAAACCGGTTTCTTCTTTAAGAGCCTTAACTATTTTACCAATCTCCTGTGGATTTTTAAGAAGGGCGCTGCCGGCTCCGGTCTTAACCACCTTTGGGACAGGACAGCCGCAGTTAAAATCAAGAATCTGAGGGCTTGCCTTCATGACACCTTCTGCACTGCGGCGGGCCGTCTCTGCATCCGGAGCAAAAAGCTGAACGTTAAGGATCTTCTCGTTCGTACCACGAGTCATAAGATCAATTGTCTTGATACTGCCTCTGGCTACACCTTCACAGCTTACCATCTCAGTAACAGACATGTCCGCACCTTCCTCAAGACATATACTTCTGAAGATTCTGTCTGTGTAGCCGGCCATGGGAGCAAGGAAAATGCTGCCCTCTGTCTCTACGTTACCAATGCGGACTTTATGAAGTAGTTCTTTCATTAATCTTCAGAAGGCAGATTGAAAGCCTTCAGGCTGTTTGCATAGAGAATCTCTGCCATTTCCTCAACATCTGTGTTTCTGATAGCCGCTACTGCCTTAAGAGTCTCAGGCAGGTATTCCGGGCGGTTTCTTCTCTTGGAGTAGAGGGCAGGGACCATGAAAGGAGATTCGCTTTCGATAAGAATTCTGTCATCCGGAAGCTTTTCTACTGTTTCAATAAGCTTTCTTATGTTCTTGTAAGTAATATTTCCTGCAAACGAGAAGTAAACAGGCATATCCAGAGCCTTCTGAGCAATTTCCCAGTCTTCTGAGTAGCAGTGGAAAATAGCCCCCTTCTCAGGAATCTTTGTTCTGAGAATATCAATTATGTCGTTTCCGGCCTGTCTGTTATGAATTATAACGGGAAGATCAGTTCTGCGGGCTATCTCCAGATGTTTTAAAAATAAATCTACCTGGACTGCCTTGGGGGCAAAATTCTTGACATAATCAAGGCCTGTTTCACCAACTGCAACAACCCTCTTGAGCTTAAGAAGTTCCTGAAGTCTTGTTTCCCAGCCGTCAATTTTGTTTCCGCTTTCGGACGGAGAAACGCCTACAGCATGGTAGACCTCAGAAGCACTTCTAAGGTTGTTATATATTACTTCAAAATCTGTAAGACTGTTACAGATTGAAATTATGTGCTTAACTCCAACTCTCTTGGCGTACTGGACGGCAAGAAGCTGCTCTAAGTAGTCTTCATGAATGAGACCAAGATGGCAGTGTGTATCAAATAAACGCATTGTGGCCTCCCGTACCAGCAAAGCTGAGTCAAATCCCTTCTATCTAAAGATAACATCCCTTTTTTAAACCGTCAATTAAAGAGGTTTGCTTAGCAGAGAATAAAGCCTGCAGTATTTTTATTAAGGCTAGTGATTTTTTCCATGTTTGAAATGACTTTGTGAGATGAAGAAATCCATTGCTTTTCAAGAAGTACGATGTAATTTGCATTATTAATGGCCGAAAAGAACTTTGGATTTTGCTGAGCCTGAGAAACAAGCACAACTTCATGACCAATACTCTCAAGGGCTTCAATTATTTTCTCTGAGGATAAGCTAAGCTCCGTTTCTGATAATGAACTTATAACAGCTATCTTTGAATTGCTTTCAAGTAAAGAAGCTATGTTTTCTTTCAGGTATTCTGAAGCTTCGGTTTCTGTCCTCCAAAACCTCTCTCCTATCATCTTTCTGGCAATTTTTGACCAGAATTTGTTGTCTGAAAACAGAGCTCCCATGAAGGAAACTTTTGTTCTGTCTTCAAAAGAGTATGAAGAAGTAAGTGGCATTTTAATAATGAATGGAAAACAATAGATACAGAGCATTACAAAAATACCTACAAAAGCACCAATTAAACCATATTTCAGAGGACTCGGTGCAGGATATACCGGTTTATTTGATATGAATTTATCAATTTCATCTTCCGTTTCAACAATTAAAGAATAAAGCTTACTCTCTGTATTTATGGCTCCCACTATAGATGGCTGAAGTACTACGCTGTATCCGGACTCATCATTCTTTTTTTCATCTCTTTTTTCTGTTAAAGACTCTGAATATGAAGGCTGAAGTGAAATCATGTACTCTCCATTTGAATCTTCTGAAAGCCCAGAAACAGAGCCATCTTCAAGGTTGTAAGAGTAAGCACTAACTAGAGCTTTCTGAAGTTCATAGCTTGCCTTCAAGTTCTCAAGGTTCTCTTCCATAGCAGAAAGGGTCTCCTCATAAACTACAATATCTTTCTCATAAGCAGCCATCTTTGAAGGCTGACTTACGGATAGGTAATTAATTCCAACACCCAGAACCAGACCAACAACTGCGGCAAGCACAAAAACGTTAAACTTCTTAAAAACAAGAGCTAATAAATCAACAAGATTAATCTCGGTATATTCTTCATTCATGAGAACAAATATCCTCCCTGGTTTGTTCAATCCCGCTAATCATACCATTTATAATTAATAAACACAATTTCAACATATCATTTACAGAGCAAAACTGTCCGCAATTGACTATCAACACTCTTGATGGTAACTTTTTACATATGTCAGACAACAAAGAAAATAAAGATAATAAGGCCCAGGCCGAGAAAGCATATATCTACCTTGTAAAAGTCCCCGGAAGTAACGACGTTTGTGTCTGCGCTTCAGACAGCGTCTACTACCCCGGAACCTATGTTGTAGCCCCCACACGCTACGGAATGGACATAGCCATTATAGTAGGCCCTGCAGACAATCTGGATGGTGAAAAGTATACCCCGGGCTGCGCGGAAGTGCGCGGAGCCTGTTCCTTCTGTCCCAGCTCAAGTGCAGGAGAGGAAGACGACCTTAAAGCCATGGGAGAGCCACCTGAGTTTGAATTCAAACCATACGCGGGAGAGCCTGAACTTGAAGAAGAGAAGGCAGAAGAGACGGAAGAGGCAGAGTTTACCCCGTCAGGACGAGAGCCTGAGATGGTTGAGGTGGACGGAGACGTACTGTGGATAAGCCACATAGCATCCCCGGATGAGATTAAGAGATACAACGCAAATATAGAAGAAGAGAAGAATGCAGTAGTAATCTGCCGTGAGAAGATTGCAGAGAGAAAGCTTAACATGAAGCTTGTAAATGCACATTTTATGCTCTGTGAGCCCAAGGTACTTTTCTTCTTCACTGCAGAAGACCGCGTAGACTTCAGAGACCTTGTAAAGGACCTTGTTTCCGTTTTCCGCATGAGAATAGAATTAAGGCAGATTGGAGTCAGGGATGAGGCCAGAATGCTCGGCGGCCTTGCAGTCTGTGGCAGAGACTTCTGCTGTCACTGTGTTTCAGATAAGCTCAGGCCGGTTACCATTAAAATGGCTAAGGAGCAGAGCCTTTCACTTAACTCAGTTAAGATTTCAGGACCCTGCGGAAGACTTCTTTGCTGCTTAAGCTATGAATATGATTTTTATAATGAAGAGAAGCAGAGCTATCCGCATGAAGGCACAAAGCTCAAGGTCGGAGAAGATCTGTACCGCATTCAGGACATAAACATACTTTCCAGAAAGGTCACCGTAACAGGTTCTGAAGGCCGCAGCTTCCAGATTCCGAGACAGGAATTGTACTTTTCAAGAGAAAACAACCGCTGGGAAGTGTCCAGAGAGTTCCAGGAAGAGTTTAACTGACTCTGATACAATAAGAAATTGTCTTGTTCCGTTTGTTAAACTTGTATTGACCACTTTTAATGTCTGTGATATGTTGTCTAATCGCGAACTTAGGTTAATTTAAAGCTTATATACAATTATTTGGAGGATACTGTGAAAAAATCCGCAGAAAAAAGAGATCGCCAGTCTAAGGTTGCCAGAATGAGGAACCGCGAAACAAAGAGCACATTCCGCACAGCCATCAAGAAGTTTGATGCAGCATGTGCAGCAGGAGATAAGGCAGCAGCAGAAGAGAACTTCAAGCTTTCAGCAAAGCTTCTCGATTCAGCCGCTTCAAAGGGAATCATCCACAGCAATACAGCTGATCGTAAGAAGTCAAGAATGGCTCTCAAACTTAACAAGTTAGCTTAATTGAGAGGTGCCCATGTCTAAGTCAAAACTTACAAAAGCTGCAATAATCGAGAGTCTCCACGAGAAACTTGATCTTAACAGAAGTGATATTCACGAAGTAATTGATCTTTTCTTTGAAGAGGTCAAGGCAGGTCTCAGCAAGGACCAGGTAATTGAACTCAGAGGCTTTGGTACTTTCGAAGTCAGAAGCCGCAAGGGCAAGGAAAAGGCCCGCAACCCGAAAACAGGTGAACTTGTCGCAGTACAGAGCCACGGCGTTGCAGTTTTCCGCCCCGGAAAGGAGCTCAAGGATCAGGTCTGGAACAACGTCTCTGATAGATGAGTTTAATGAATTCAATTGCAAGAATTTTTGGCGGCAGTAAAGTGCAGCCGGTAAGACGCAGCTTTAAAACCTATCTGGTTGAAGCTGCGTTATTGCTTTTATCAGCCTTTTTACTCGCTCTTTCATTTCCGGGCTTTGCCTTTAAGGACGGCTTGGGCTTTCTTGCATTCTTTGCACTCATCCCACTTTTTGCCGTAATAAGAAACACCAGATGGACAGCTGTCTGGCTCTATGGTTTCATCTACGGATTTGTCTTTTTCTGGATCTTTAACTTCTGGCTTTCAGCCTTCCATCCGCTTGCAAACCTTCTGGTCCAGATAATCAAGGGTACAGAGATGATTCTTCTCTTTCTCGCCCTCAAGGCAGCAGATTCCTGGGCTCCCAAAAAGCTCAGCTTTGTCGTCCAGGCTCTTGTCTGGGTGGCATATTCCTACCTTTCACAAAGCTGGTTTGCAGGCTACCCGTACGGCACAATTGCCTACGCCTTATTTAAGTACACAGTTTTAATACAGATTGCCGATTTCAGCGGAATCTGGCTGTTAAATTTTATGATAGTCCTCCCACAGGCCTTCCTCGGCCAGTGGTTCTGCTCACGCTTTTCAAAAACAGTATATTCAAGAACTGTTTACAAAAAAGCCGTTGACTGTCCTTCACTCTGGGACACAATCAAGTCCAACCGCATAGTTCTCATAGCCTACGCAGCCCTTGTGCTCTTCCAGATTGTTTACGGAATTATCACACTTTCCTACTGGAAGGGAGCAGAGGAGGACAAGAGCTTCTCGGTTGCAGCAGTCCAGCACAACGCAGATTCCTGGGCCGGCGGCTACAACACATACAAAACCAACTACAACAACCTCAAACGCATGAGCCTTGAAGCGCTCCAGGCCGACCCGGACATGATAATCTGGTCGGAAACAGCCTTCGTCCCCTCTGTCGACTGGTACACAAACTACCCCTACACAGGCGACGACAAGGGCGCCACATTTGACTACCTTCGCGCCATCCAGGACCTCGTTGACGACTTTGTCTCCTTCGGCAAATCCCTCGGAGTCCCGCTTTTGACCGGCAACCCCTCAGGCGTCCTCAAAGCCGGCTGCACCGAACCCTACACCGAAGACGGCGACTGGAACAAAGACGACTACAACTCCGTCATCCTCTTCGACAACGGCGAAATAGCCGCCCAGTACCTCAAGCAGCACCTCGTCCCCTTCACGGAGCATTTCCCCTACGAAAACACCTTCCCGGCCCTCTATAACCTCTTAAAGAACAATGACTACCACTGGTGGCAGCCCGGCACCGAGCCTGTTGTTTTCGAAACCAGCAACGGCATCAAATTCTCAAGCCCCATCTGTTTCGAGGACGTCTTCGGCTACCTCTGCGCCGACTTTGTCAACAACGGAGCCGACCTCCTGATCAACATGACAAACGACTCCTGGTCAGGCTCAGTAGCTGCAGAGCGCCAGCACATGGCCATGGCCGTCTTCCGCTCTGTTGAAAACAGAAGAACCACAGTCCGCGGCACCAACAGCGGCATAACCTGCCTCATCACCCCCTACGGCTCAGTAGAAGGCGAGATGGAGCCTTTTAAAATGGGTTGGACCATCTACGATGTCCCCATCTACACCTCAGAGACCTACGGCAAGACAGTCTACACCCGCATCTCAGATTCAGTTGCAGTTGCCTTCACTGTCCTGGCCTTCCTCTCACTCGGAGCCTCTTTAGCCTACACCCTATACACATCAAAAAAGAAAAAATGAAAGCATCAGTCTTTGTAATAGGAACAGAACTCACACGCGGTATAATTTGCGACAAGCACGTACCGTACCTTTGCTCATCATTATCCAGGATGGGTTACTCTGTCATCCGTGCAGTTCTTGTGCCGGATGACGGCAGCATAGAAGCAGCTCTCAAAGAAGCTGTTTCAGACAGTTCTGTTCTCCTTGTCACAGGAGGCCTCGGACCTACCAGTGACGACATGACAAGACAGTTCATAAGTGACATCTGCTCAGTGCCTCTTGTAAAAGACTCACAGGCCCGGGAAGCTCTGTCAAAACGCCTGGGAAACCGCCTCAACGGCTCTAATGAGCAGCAGGCCTACATTCCAAAGGGCTTCAAGGTTCTTCCAAACCCAAACGGCACTGCCGCAGGTTTTGAAGGCTTTGCAAAAACAGAAAACGGAAAAGTCTACATAGCAGCCATGCCCGGACCTCCCAAAGAGATGCACCCCATGTATGAAAACTATGTAGAAAAATCTCTGTCTTCCTTAATTGGCTATGAAGGCCAGTGGCGCGACGAATACTCAGTATTCCTCATCCCTGAGGCCCGCCTTGAGGAGATGTGCCAGAAGTGCGCAAGAGAAGGCGTAAAGTGGGGCACAAGATTTCAAGACTACAGAATAAGCTTATATATAGAAGGTGGTAGCGCCTCTGACAGAAAAGCTTTCATCTCAGATCTTAAAGCTTTGGCTGGTCCATATTTGATAGCAGATGGAGATATTCAGGCTCTTGACCTGTTTGTAGAAGCTGTCAAGCGGGATGGCCTTACAGTCACCTGTGCAGAAAGTGCTACAGGAGGCTTGTGTGCAAAACTCTTAACCGACATAAACGGAGCCTCCCAATGGTTCTGGGGCTCTGAAGTAACATACACAGATTCTGCAAAAACTTCACTCTTGGGAGTTTCTTCAGACACCCTTGCAGTTCACAATGCGGTGAGTGCGGAAACAGCTCTCGAGATGGCAGAGGGCTCACTTTCTCGCAGTTCCGGCTCCTTTGCTTTCTCAGTTACAGGCCTTGCAGGTCCCACTGGAGAGCTTGAAGGAAAGCCTCTTGGAACAGTCTATTTTGGCTTTGCTGCAAAAGGCAGGGAAAGCCAGAGTGTCCGTCTTAACCTCTACTCAAACGGCAGGGACGGAAGCAGAAGGCGTTTTGCTGCAGCTGCTTTCCTCCTTTCCCGTATGTATTTAGACGGAGTTTGCCTTGTTGACAAGGCCAAGCAGTGGTTGTATATTTAAAAACGTCTCAATCAGAGATATTCCTAAAAATATACCTAAATCTTAATAATGCGTTTTTTAAATCCAGCACATGAAAGTGTGCACTCGGAGTAAATTTATATGGAAGAAGAATTAAAAACCAGAAAGAAACTGGTTGTAAGGCGCAGAGCACC
>JAILPZ010000035.1 GCA_024699225.1 Sphaerochaetaceae bacterium | reverse complement strand
TGACCGCCTTCAACGGACAGCTCAATTCCTCCGCAGGTTCCCATTCTGAGAAATGTATCTGCACCGCAGTTTACAAGCTCTGTCATGGCAATAGCTGCAGATGGTCCGCCTATACCGGTAGAACAGACAGTTACAAGCTCTCCTTCAAGGTAGCCGTTGTATATCATGTACTCTCTGTTATCTGCTACAAGAACTGCATCATCCAGATATTTTGCAATTTTTGGAACGCGCTTGGGGTCTCCGGGGAGAATAACGTAGCGTCCTATGTCGCCTTTCTTAATGTGAAGATGAAACTGTATACCTGTTCCGCCCATATAGTCACTCATAAAGCTTCCTCCAATGTTCTTATTTCGATATAATTATACCACACTTTAAAATTCGGAGAGAAAAAATGCTCAACTTTGAAAGTGACTACACCACAGGGTGTCATCCGAGGATTCTGCAGCGTCTTGCTGAAACAAATCTTGTCAGTCAGACAGGTTATGGGTTTGATGAATACTGCCTCAGTGCAGCAGAGAAGATAAAAAAAGAGTGCAACTGCCCGGATGCAGAGGTTGAGTTTCTTACCGGCGGCACACAGACCAATCAGGTTGTAATTGCCTCCATGACCATAGACGGAGACGGCATTATTGCAGCTGACACAGGCCACATCAACGGCCATGAGGCAGGAGCCATAGAAGTTTCAGGACACAAGGTTTTCGGTCTTAAGCACACAAACGGAAAGATCTCCGCCTCTCAGGTTTCAGCCTTTGTTGACAACTACTACGCAGATGCAAACCATGAGCACATGGTCCGTCCTGCCATGGTCTATATTTCACATCCCTCAGAGTACGGGACCCTCTATTCCAAAAAAGAGTTAACTGACCTGAGCAACGTTTGCAAAGAAAAGGGCCTTACCCTGTTTCTGGACGGAGCCAGACTCGGCTACGGCCTTATGAGCTATCAGACAGATGTAACAATTGCCGATATAGCTGCCCTTACAGATGTTTTCTACATAGGCGGAACAAAGGTCGGTGCCCTCTGCGGAGAGGCTGTTGTATTTACACATGCAAATAAGCCTGAGCGTTTTCTTGCAAGAAAGAAGCAGCGCGGTGCCTTACTTGCCAAGGGAAGACTCCTCGGTGTTCAGTTTGATACTCTCTTTACAGATGGTCTGTACTATGAGATTTCCAGAAATGCCATAGACAGGGCAGAGGAGCTTAAGGCTCTTCTTGTAAGAAAGGGCTATAAGATTTTTATGGAGTCTCCTACAAATCAGCAGTTTGTCGTAGTTGATAACAAAAAATATGAAGACCTTAAAAAGGTTGTTCGTGCAGGATTCTGGGAGACTGTAGATGAAAATCATACTGCCATAAGGTTTGCAACTTCATGGTGTACAACTAAGGAAGATATTGCTGCTCTTGAGGAAGTTTTATGAAGGATGAAGAAGTAATTGATCTTGAGCAGGACAAAAAAGATTTCATAGATGCATTAAATGCTTTAAACGAGCTTGCAGAGGCATTCTGGGAGCAGGATGAGAAAGAACGTGCATGTCTTACTGAAGCTCAGATTTATGAGAGTGCTAAAAAGATTTTAGGAACTGATAATGAGGATACCCTTAAGGCCATGCACAACTATGCCCTGGGTCTTGCAAAAACCGGCAGAGATGACGAAGCTGCCAAAGTTTTAAATGAGTATCTGGACCTGATTGAGAAGTATGAAAAGAAACACCAGAACTGATTTTTACGGTTGTTAAGGGATAGATATTTTGCAATAATTGAATAATTAAGGATGGAATTCTATGGAACTACAGATTAATGACCTTGTTTCCTCCATCAGGAAAGAAGGAATTGATGAGGCCAGAAAGGAAGCTTCTGCAATTATTAAAGAAGCTGAAAAAAAGGCCGAAGAGATTGTCAGTTCAGCAAAAGAAGAGGCTGCAAAGGTCCTCGCAGACGCTGAAAAGAAGATTGACACACTTAAGCAGAGTGCTAAGGCCGGTGCAAAACAGGCTGAAAGGGATGCACTGCTTTCATTCAAGAAAGAAGTAGAAAATCAGTTTAAGAAAATACTTGCCAATGAAACTTCAAAGGTTCTTAAAAGTGATGCTCTTGCAGCTCTGATTAAGGCTGCTATCCAGGGTGAGGATGTTTCTGAACTTAAACTTGAGATTTCTGAAGCAGATGCAGCTGTCAAGGCTTCTCTTGCTGAAGAGGTCAAGAAGGGTCTTAAGATCTGTCCTGTAAAGGATATTGAAGCAGGTTTCAGAGTGGCAGATAAGGACGGCAGTGGATTCTTTGACTGCACAGACGAAGAGATTGCTGCAATTCTTGCACCGTTCTTCAGTCAGCTCAATATCTGACGGAGGCTTACGTGGCAGCCTATTATTACCTTATTTCAAGTCTTCCTACTCTTAGAACAGACGCACCCATGCCGATCAGCTATGAGGAGTTTCTACGTCAGTGCAAAAGCGCTGTAAATGCAAACACCTATAAGACGCTGTGCACTCTGGATGCAAACTCCAGTGAAAGCGGCATTAGCTTTGTTAAGCAGTGGACGACCTTCAACGGTGCTCTCATGAATGAGCTCAACCGCAGAAGAAAAGAGAAGTTCGGTAAGAAAGTTGAGGCAAATTCCGACCGTAACAGCGAGATTGAGAAAGTTGTAAATCAGGCTTTGAATGCACAGAACCCGCTTGAAGCAGAGAAGGTTCTTCTGGATGCTCAGTTCTCTTACCTGGACAGCCTGGTTAACATGCATTTCTTTGATGATAATGTTCTTTTCGGATATGCTGTTAAGCTTAGACTTCTCGAAAGACAGAATGTTTTTGATACAGAAAAAGGAAAACAGGAGTTTTCCGGACTATACAACTCAATTCATCAGCAGATTATGAATATAGGATTGGAGAATTAAGATGGATATAATTAAGGGATATGTTACCGGTGTCAACGGAAATATGGTTTCCGTACACTTTGACGGCTCCGTTTCAAAGAACGAGGTCGGCTATATTGTAGTCGGTGACACCAAACTGAAAGGAGAGGTCATCCGTATCAACGGAGATACTGCAAGTATGCAGATCTACGAAATGACCAATGGAATTAAGGTTGGAGACCCTGCAGAATTCACAGGTGAGCTCATGAGCGTTGAGCTTGGCCCCGGACTTCTGACCCAGGTTTTCGACGGACTGCAGAACCCGCTTCCGGATCTTGCCGAGAAGTGCGGCTTCTTCCTCCAGAGAGGTGTTTATCTCGATCCTATTCCAAATAAAGACTGGGAATTCACTCCGCTTGTAAAGAAGGGCGACAAGGTCCGTCCGGGTGACGCAGTCGGAAGTGTTCCCGAGGGACTCTTTGAACACAAGATTATGGTTCCGTTCGGACTTTCAGATGAATACTGGACGGTCGAAAAGATTGTTGAAAAGGGTAAGTACAACGTAAGAAGTACAGTTGCAGTAATCAAGGATGCTAAGGGAAATACCAAAGATCTTTCAATGGTCTTCACATGGCCTGTAAAGAAAGCCATTAAGTGCTACACAGAGCGCCTGAGACCGGATGAGGCTCTTGTTACAAAGATCCGCTGTATTGATACATTCCTTCCTGTAGCCAAGGGCGGAACATTCTGTGTTCCGGGACCTTTCGGTGCCGGTAAGACAGTTCTGCAGCATATGGAAGCAAAGAATGCTGAAGTAGACGTTGTTATAGTTGCAGCCTGTGGAGAAAGAGCCGGTGAGGTTGTTGAAGTTCTTAAGGAATTCCCGGAACTCACAGACCCCAAGACAGGAAGATCCCTTATGGAAAGAACCATTATCATCTGTAACACATCTTCCATGCCTGTTGCTGCCCGTGAAGCTTCAGTTTACACAGCAGTTACCATGGCAGAGTACTACAGACAGATGGGTCTTGATGTTCTTCTTCTTGCTGACTCAACAAGCCGCTGGGCCCAGGCTATGAGAGAAATGAGCGGACGCCTTGAGGAAATCCCGGGAGAAGAAGCATTCCCGGCCTACCTTGAATCCGTTATTGCTGCCTTCTATGAAAGAGCAGGTAAGGTAAGACTGAGAGACGGCAAGGTTGCCTCTGTTACAATCGGTGGTACTGTAAGTCCTGCCGGTGGTAACTTTGAAGAACCTGTTACTCAGGCCACACTTAAGGTTGTAGGAGCCTTCCACGGTCTTTCAAGAGAGCGTTCTGATGCCAGAAAGTATCCGGCCATCCATCCGCTGGATTCCTGGAGCAAGTACACTTCAATTGCAGATCAGAAGAAGGTAGACAAGGCCAGGTCAATTCTCTTCAGAAGTACTGAAGTAAACCAGATGATGAAGGTTGTAGGTGAAGAGGGTACATCCTCAGAAGACTACATTACATATCAGAAGGGTGAGTTCCTTGATGCTGTATATCTTCAGCAGAACTCTTTTGACCCGATTGATGCTGCAGTTTCACCTGAAAGACAGATTAAAACTTTTGATGTTCTCTATGAAATTCTTACCACTGAGTTTGAAATTGCCGAGAAGAAGGACATAAGAGCTTTCTTCAACCAGCTCAGACAGGAATATCTTGACTGGAACAATACATTCTGGGGTTCTCCGGAGTTTGACGCTCAGGAGAAGAAGCTCAAGGATTTCTACAAGAGCAAGGCAAAGGTTTGAGGAGTAGGCGGTTATGCAGAAAGTTTATACTAAAATAGAATCAATTGTAGGAAACGTTGTAACTGTCAGAGCCGAAGGCGTAAGCAACGGCGACCTTGCCCTTGTCGGAAACAGTTATGCAAACGTAATTAAGCTGGATAAGGACCTTGTATCACTTCTTGTTTTTGCAGGAGCTCAGGGCGTAAGTACAACTGACCAGGTCAGATTCCTCGGAAAGCCCATGCAGGTTTCCTATTCAGATAACCTTCTCGGAAGAATCTTTACAGGTTCAGGTGTTCCGAGAGACAACGGACCGGCCCTTACAGAGAACATGATTCCTATCGGAGGTCCGTCAGTTAACCCGTCCATGAGAATTGTTCCGAAAAACCTTATCAGAACAGGTATTCCCATGATTGACGTTTTCAACACACTTGTTGAAAGCCAGAAGCTTCCTATCTTCTCCGTTTCCGGAGAGCCGTACAATGAGCTTCTTGCAAGAATTGCCATGCAGGCAGAGGTTGATATTATCATTCTCGGTGGTATGGGACTTAAGTATGACGACTACCTCTTCTTCAAGGACACACTTGAAAAGAGCGGCTCACTGAGCAGAACAATCATGTTTGTCCATACAGCTGCAGACCCGATTGTAGAGTGTACTCTTGTTCCTGATATGTCTCTTGCTGTTGCCGAGCGCTTTGCCCTGGACGGTAAGAAGGTTCTTGTTCTTCTTACTGACATGACAAACTATGCTGACGCACAGAAAGAAACAGCCATTACTATGGAACAGGTTCCTTCCAACAGAGGATACCCGGGAGACCTTTACAGCTGTCTTGCTGCCCGCTATGAGAAGGCTGTTGACTTTGAAGGTGCAGGTTCTCTGACCATTCTGGCAGTTACAACCATGCCGGGTGATGATGTTACTCACCCGGTACCGGATAACACAGGATACATTACTGAAGGTCAGTATTACCTCAAGAACGGACGTATTGAGCCGTTCGGAAGCCTTTCAAGACTTAAGCAGAATGTTAATAAGGACACAAGAGATGACCACAGAGCCCTCATGGATGCCATGATTAAGCTCTACAGCGCTTACAAGGAAAGCCTTGAGAAGAAATCAATGGGATTCCTGATGAGTGAGTGGGATGAAAAGCTTCTTAAGTACGGTGATCTTTTTGAGAAGGAAATGATGGACCTTTCAGTTAACATTTCACTTGAAAAGGCACTTGATCTCGGTTGGGAAATCCTGGCCGACTGTTTTGAACCTAACGAGACCGGTCTTAAGACTGATCTGATTAAAAAGAGATGGCCGAAAGAGCTGTCCGGAGTTGAGGAGAAATAAGTAGATGGCAGTAAAGCTGACCAAGAACGAGCTTAAAACTCAGAAAGACTCACTGAAGCAGTTTCAGAGATACCTGCCTACGCTGCAGCTCAAGAAACAGCAGCTTCAGATAGTCATAAGAGATATTAACCTCGAGCTTGAAAAGAAGAACAGTGAACTTCTCGCCATGCAGAACGGTCTTGATGACTGGATTGCAGTATTTGCTGAGAACTCCCTGTTCGAAGATGCCTTACGCCTCGATAAGCTTATCAGACCTGAAAGCGTTGTAACCGGCACTGACAATATTGCCGGTGTAAGAATCCCTGTTTTCAGAGACCTTACATTCAAGGATGTTGAATACAACGTTGAGGATTATCCTCTCTGGGTTGATACTGCTGTATTCCGTCTGAAGGACATTGCGCGGCTCAGCGCACTGGTAAAGACGCTTCAGAGGCAGGTTGAGCTTCTTGAGAAGGAGCTGAGAACAACCAGCCAGCGTGTCAATCTCTTTGAAAAGGTTAAGATTCCTGAGGCTAAGGAAAACATCAGGGTTATAGGAATCTACCTCGGAGACCAGCAGACATCTGCTGTTGTCAGGGGCAAGATAGCCAAGAAGAAATTACAGGGGGCTGCTTCATGATTGAAAAAATGAAAGCCGTTTCTATTGTTTCTTCGGCTTCACATAAGACAGAACTTCTCAATAAGTTAAAGGAACTGGGAGTTTTCCATATCAGCGAGAAGAAGAGTGCGGACCCGTCACTTCTTGAACGTTTCACTGCACTTAATTCTAATTTCTCTGCTCTTAAGGAAATAGAAGGTTCTTCATTTGATGAGAAGGTTCTGAATAAAGAAGACTTTGAAAAGCTTGATGCTTCAGTTACTGAGGCACGCTCATCCATTTCAAAGCTTTCTGATGAAAAGACAAAATGTACTCTTGCAGCAGACAAAATTAAGGCCTGGGGAGATTTTGATCCACAGAGTGTTTTAAGTCTGAAAGAGGAGGGTATTGAATTGCACTTCTACCGCATGGGTAAAAAGGAGCTTGAAGCTCTCAGAAAGAACGAGGAAGTTAAATTTGTAAAACTTGCCTCTGTCGACAAGATGGAGACAGTTGCCGTACTTGGTTCTGCTGTTTCCTCAGGTACAGAGTTTGAACTTCCTGAAGAAGGTCTGTCACAGCTTTCCGAAAGGATTGGGAAGATTGAGCAGTCTGTTTCTTCTGCCCGCAAGGTTCTCTCAGATGCTTCAAAGTATCTGTCAAGCTACAAGTGCTACATTCTTGCATGCAGCAACGATATTACATATTCATCTGCCAGCCTCACCGTAGAGAGCGAAGATGGCCTTATCTGGCTTTCAGGTTATATTCCTGAGGCAAACTGTAAGGATTTTGTAGATGTTGCTTCACAGCAGAAATGGGCATATATGATGGATGATCCGAAAAATGATGATGAGAAGGTCCCGACAAAGGTCCGCTACAATAAGGTTACAACCCTTATGGAACCTGTCTTTGACATTCTCGGAACCATTCCGGGCTACAGAGAGTATGATATTTCATTCTGGTTCCTCTGCTTCTTTGCACTCTTCTTTGCAATGATTATTGGAGATGCCGGCTATGGATTCTGCTTCCTTGCTGTAGCTCTTGGAATCCACTTCAAGCTGAAGAAGGCTACAAATCTTGTTCTGCTTGTATATGTCATGTCCTTTGCAACGATTGCCTGGGGTGCTGTGACTGGAACATGGTTCGGTCTTGAGGCTGCCATGAACATTCCTTTCCTTAAATCCCTGGTAATAGGACCTATAGCAAACTATCCGGCGTACTTCGGCTATTCTGCAGTACAGCAGCAGAATACAATCATGAAGTTCTGCTTTATGATAGGTACGCTCCAGCTTTCACTGGCCTGTGTCATGAATGTCTGGACAAAACTCGGCAAGAAAGATCTGAGCTTTGTAGCCGATATTGGATGGCTGCTTTCCATCAACGCTCTTTACTATGTTGTTTTACTGCTGGTAATTAACGCTGAGGTGAACCTGGTTCCTGTTGCACTTATTATTCTTGCCGGATTCCTGATTGTTGTACTGTTCGGCGGTATGAGTCCTGACAAAACATTCAGTCAGGGTCTTAAGGCCGGACTTGCGGATGCCTTTACGGTATTTCTGAATACAATCAGTGCCTTTGGTAACATAATGAGTTACATAAGACTTTTTGCTGTAGGTCTTGCCTCACTGGCTATTGCCCAGAGCTTCAACAACATGGCTTTAGGTTTTGATGGCTGGCTGAAGGTTGCAGGTGCAATTATCTTTGTAATTGGACACGCACTTAATCTTGTTATGGGTCTTCTCTCCGTTGTTGTACACGGTGTGAGACTTAATCTTCTTGAATTCTCCGGCCAGCTCGGAATGGAGTGGACCGGTGTCGCTTATGAACCTTTTAAGGAAAAAACAAAATAGGTAGTAAAACCTTAAGGAGAATAAATATGGATATTTCATTTATCGGAATGGCCTGTGCTCTCGGTCTTTCAGCTCTCGGCTCCTGTTTCGGCGCCGGTGCTGCAGCTCTTTCATCAGTTGGTGCATGGAAGAAGTGTTACGCTAACGGAAAACCGGCTCCATTTATCATGGTAGCTTTCTCAGGTGCTCCGCTCACACAGACAATTTACGGCTTCCTGCTCATGTCATTCATCAAGAGTGCAGCAGCTGCAGGAACAAGTTCACTGCTCTGCATGTTCACCGGTCTTCTCGGTGGTCTTGCAATCGGTATGTCTGCTCTTTACCAGGGCAAGGTTGCTGCTGCTTCAGCAGACGCTCTCGGAGAGACAGGCAAGGGTACTGCAAACTTCTTTATCGTAATTGGTATTGTTGAAACAGTAGCTCTGTTTACACTTGTTTTCAGCCTTCTCCTTCTGCAGTAAGGCATTAAGTACGGCCCCGAGAAATCGGGGCTTTTTTTTAAATTTGTTGCAAAATGCTGTTAGAGCATTTAGAATTTATTTATAAAAAATCCCTACATAGTAGGGTTTGAAACTTTGGAGGTTTTAAATGAAGAAATTTTTAGTTGTTCTTCTTGTTCTCATGGTTTCTTTTTCTGTTTTCGCAAAGGGCGCACAGGAAGAGGCAAAATCAAGCAAGCCGACAGTAGCAATTCTCACTGATGCAACTGGTGTTGATGATAAGTCATTTAATGCAGCTGCATGGCGTGGAATTCAGCAGTTCTATAACAAAGAAGGTGAAGGAACTCTTTACAGAAATATTACAGCTCAGTCATCTGACGACTACCTTCCTAACCTTAAGAATGCTGCTGCTCAGGGTTATGACCTGATCATCACAACAGGTTTCACATGGGGAGACGCTGTTGCTGCATTCTGTGCAGAGTATCCAAACCAGAAGGTTATCATTGTTGACGTTGACTATCTGCCACAGACATCTAACCTGATTCAGTACATCTACGAAGAGGAGCAGGGCTCATATCTCGTTGGTGTTGCAGCTGCTATGCAGGCAAAGCACGACGGAATTTCAAATCCTGTATTTGGATTCATCGGTGGTGTTCCTGGAGCTACAATCACAAAGTTCGAGATTGGTTACATTGAAGGTATCAAGTCAGTATTCCCGAATGCAAAGATCGTTGACTACTATGCAAACAGCTGGGGTGCTCCTGAACTTGCAAAGACACAGGCTAAGAGCTGGTTCGACAGTGGCGTATACTGCATCTTCTCAGCAGCTGGTGGAACAGGAACAGGTACAATCGCTCAGGCAGCTGAGTACAGAGCAGCAGGAAAGAACGTATGGGCAATCGGTGTAGACTCCGACCAGTACGAAGAAGGTCTCTATGGAAACAAGACAAAGTCTGCAGTTCTTACATCCATGCTTAAGATGGTTGAAAACTCAACAATCGACGCTCTTACAAAGGTTGAGAACGGAACATTTGTTGGTGGCGTTGTCAAGCAGAACATGGCAACTGAAGGTGTTGGCTATGCAACAACAAACGCAGAGCTTTGCGCAGAAGCAAAGACAGCTTGTGAAGCAGCTAAGGCTGACATTCTCTCAGGCAAGATTGTTGTCAACAAGACATATGCAGCATCAAAGGCAGCTGGTCTTGCTCCTGCAGGACTTGGTGCAATTGACGACTGATTGTCACTTTAGGTATTTATGGACACGCCTCGCTGAGGCGTGTCTTTGTAATACCTAAATTAATAGGGAAAACTTTAGGAGGAGAGGGTGAGCGAATATGCAATTCAGATGCTGGGAATAACCAAGACATTCCCCGGCATTATAGCTAATGACAATGTTGACCTTGTTGTTAAGAAGAATGAAGTTCACGCTATTCTCGGAGAAAACGGAGCAGGTAAGAGTACTCTTATGTCAGTACTCTTCGGTGCTTATTCTCCTGATAGTGGTAAGATTCTTATCAACGGAAAAGAGGTAAAGATTACTAATCCGAACATTGCAACTGAACTTGGTATTGGTATGGTTCACCAGCACTTCAAGCTGGTTCATAACTATACCGTAACTGAGAATATTGTTCTTGGAAGAGAACCTAAGAACAAGTTCGGAATTCTTTCACTTGATGAAGCTGAAAAGAAAGTTCGTATGCTTTCTGAGAAGTATGGACTTCAGGTAGACCCGAAGGCAAAGATCGAAGACATTACTGTCGGACAGCAGCAGAGAGTTGAGATTCTCAAGACTCTGTATTCTGATTCTGACATTATTATCCTTGACGAGCCGTCTGCCGTTCTTACCCCGCAGGAAATAGATGAACTGATGGATATTATCAGACTTCTTCAGAAAGAGGGTAAGACAATTGTTCTTATTACCCATAAGCTGAAAGAAATAAAGGCAGTTGCCAACAGATGTACTGTCCTCAGAAGAGGAAAGTATATTGACTGCGTAGATATTACTCCTGAAACATCAGAGCAGGATCTTGCAACCATGATGGTTGGAAGACCGGTTAAGTTTGATATTGATAAAAAGCCGTGTAAGCCGGGCGAAAAGCTTCTTGAAATCAAGGATATCAGCGTTAACGACAGCGTTGGTGTTGAAAAGGTACATGACCTTTCACTTGATGTACATGCAGGAGAGATTGTAGGTATAGCCGGTGTTGACGGAAACGGTCAGACAGAACTTCTGTACGCATTAAGTGGTCTTTCTCCTGTTACTAAGGGGCAGATATTCATGAACGGTAAGGATATTACCAACATGAAGATACGCGAAAGAAACGAAGCCGGGCTTGGGCATATTCCTGAGGACAGACATAAACACGGTCTTGTCGGTGGTCTTACAATTGCTGAGAACACGGTTCTCAAGGACTTCTATACTCCAAAGTATTCCGGTAAACTCGGCGTTCTTATGAACGATAAGATTTTTGCAAATTCAGATAAACTTATTGAAGAATTTGACATTCGTTCAGGTCAGGGAAGTATTACACCGGCCGGAGCTCTCTCCGGTGGAAACCAGCAGAAGGTTATTGTTGCACGTGAGATTTCGCTTTCTCCGAGTGTACTGCTTGTTGCTCAGCCGACACGTGGTCTTGACGTAGGTGCTATTGAGTACATCAGAAAGCGTCTTGTTGCTGAACGCGACAAGGGCAGGGCTATTTTGCTTGTCAGCTTTGAGCTTGATGAGATTATGAACCTCTGTGACCGTATTGCTGCCATTTCAAAGGGTTCTATCGTCGGCGTATTCAAGGCCGGTGAAAAGACAGCTTCTGAAATTGGTCTCATGATGGCTGGTGAAAAATCAAAGGGGGCTTCTAAATGATTAAATCTGTTGAAAAAGAAGACAAAAACTTAGTTGACCGCCTGCTGGCCAGTGAAGGTGCAACTTCCGTTCTTGTTGTTATTCTCGGTATTCTTTCCGGTACTCTTATTGTTGCTCTTATTGGTAAGAATCCTTCAAGCCTCTTTAAAGCCATCTGGCAGGCCTTTGTAGGTTACTACAACAAAGGTAAGGGTGCATGGAGTGTCGGACCTCTTGGAGATACACTGACATATGCTATCCCATATGTTCTTTGTGGTCTTTCAATGGGTTTTGCAAACAGAGTAGGTCTGTTCAATATTGGAGCTGAAGGTCAGTACACAGTAGGTATGCTGGCAGCTCATGCATTTGCTGTCTGTATTCCGGCTTTCCCGGGACAGTGGCTCTTCTGTATGGTTGTTGCAGTTCTTGCCGGTGCTATCTGGGGCGGTATTGTTGGTATTCTGAAAGCTAAGTTCAAGATTTCAGAAGTTGTTGCAACAATCATGCTTAACTATATAGCTCTTTATGTATACAGACTTGTTGCTCTCTATCTGCTTCCTGCAGGTCTTACAAACAGAACTTACAGAACAGCAGATCTTGCTTCTACATCTCTTCTTAAGGGAATCTTTATCTCTGAGTCCAACCTTAACATAGGTTTCTTCTTCATGATTCTTGCAGTAGTTGTTTACTGGTTCATAATGGAGAAGACAAAGCTTGGTTTCAGCTTCAGAGCTACAGGTTTTAACAAGGATGCTGCACGTTGTTCAGGTATTAATGATACTCAGGCCATTTCACTTTCAATGGCTATTGCCGGTGCATTTGCAGGTCTTGCAGGTGCCTGTGTCCTCCTCGGTTCACTGAAGTTCGGTAGAATTCTTCAGAGTCAGGACAACTACGGCTTTATGGGTATTGCTGTTGCTCTTGTCGGTAACAGTAAGGCTCCTGGAATCTTCCTTGCAGGTATTCTGTTCGGAGCACTCAGAAGTGCTTATTCTCTCATGCAGTTCATGAATATTCCGAGAGAAGTTGTTAACATTATTGAAGGTTTAATTGTTATCTTCATTGCTCTTAGAGCCGGTCTTGGAAAAGTCCAGGAATACAGATCAAAACAGAAGATCAAGAAAGCCAGAGAACAGGAGGCTGCAAAATGAATATTTTTAATATGATTCCTACAATCATGATGGTTACTGCTCCTATTCTCATTACAGCTATCGGTGGAATGATTTGTGAAAGAAGCGGTGTTGTTAACGTTGCTCTTGAAGGTCTTATGAGTATTGGAGCATGTGCTGCAGCCTGTTCTGCTATTATTATTCAGAGTACTGGTGCAGGTGGTGGCTCTGTATGGGTTGGTGTTCTTATCGCTATGGTAGTTTCCGGTGTAATATCCCTGATCCATGCTGTTGCAGCAATTGACCTTAAAGCTAACCAGACCATCTCCGGTACAGGTATTAACCTTCTTGCTGATGGTATTACAATTTTTGCCTGTCAGGTTCTTTTCGGAATGGACAGAACAGATACCATCCCAATCAGAATGCAAACCGATGGTCTTGGTTTCTATCCGTCATTCTATATAGCAATAGTTGTTGTTGCCCTTTCATGGTTTGTTCTTTACAAGACTCCGTTTGGAATGCACCTCAGAGCTTGTGGTGAACACCCGGCAGCAGCTGACTCAGTTGGTATTAACGTAAGACGCGTAAGATATATTGGTGTCTTTGTTTCAGGTGTTCTTGCAGGTCTTGCAGGTTCATGTGCCGTTATGACACAGACAACACAGTTCACTTCCACACTTATCGGTGGTAGAGGATTTATTGCCCTCGCTGCAGTTGCCTTCGGACGCTGGACTCCACTCGGAGTTCTTGGTGCTTCAGTTCTCTTCGGAGCTTCTCAGGCACTGTCCGTTCTTCTCAGCGGAACATCCATCCCGTCAGAAGTGTTTAATATCATCCCGTATGCTATTACACTTATTGCTCTTATTGCTTTCTCAGGAAAGGATTTTGCACCGAGAAGTGCAGGTATTCCTTACGAGAAATCATCAAGCTGACGAATTCTTAAAGTTTTTCAAGGCACAGGCTCGGTTCACGGGTCTGTGTCTTTTTTTTTGTGTTTTTGGGGGTGTGAGTAGGTGCTGTGTGTAGGTTCTTAGGTATTTTGAAGGCGAAAACCGATAAAAAGTTTCGGAAATCGGGAATAAATCACCTGAAAACCTACACACCAGGCTGTTTTACCCCGTCTGTGCATGTTGCAATCGACAAAAACAAACCGCAAAAGCTTCTACCTTTCAATATCTGGCAAATTAGTATAAAATTACTTAACATCTGATTTCAAAAGAGGTTGTTCATGACACCGCATAATAAAGCAAAATCTGGAGAGTTTGCAAAGACCGTTCTCATGCCGGGAGACCCGCTAAGGGCTAAGTACTGTGCTGAGAATTTCATGGAAAATGCACGTCTTGTTACAGATGTGAGAAATGTTCTCGGCTATACCGGAACCTACAAGGGAATCCCTGTTTCCGTCATGTCCTGCGGAATGGGTGCACCAAGTGCCGGAATCTATTCCTACGAGCTTTTCACTGAGTATGATGTGGATAATATTATAAGAATAGGAACCAGCGGTGGTCTTCAGGCAGATATACCGGTTGGCTGTCTTATCTTTTCCATGTGCTGTTCAACAGACTCAGCCTGGGCAGACCAGTACAACCTTCCCGGAAAGCTTGCTCCCTGTGCGGATCCAGATCTTCTGTTTAAGGGCGTAGAATGTGCAAAAGACCTTGGAATGAACTACAGATGCGGCATGACACTCTCAAGTGACCTGTTTTCAACCTACAGCGCAAGAGGACCTGAAGAGTATAAAAAATGGACAGACATGGGAGCTCTTGCTTCTGACATGGAAACAATAGCCTTGTACTGTAATGCCATGTACACCCATAAGAAGGCTCTTTCAATTCTTACCATGACAGATAACTGCATAACAGGTGAGAGCTTTAAGGATGAAGAGCGAATGCAGGGAAATGCAAACATGATTCGTGTTGCACTTGAGACTGCCTACAGAATTTCAAAGGAAAAGTAATATGGAACGTTTTATTTTTGACTGTGACCCGGGTCATGATGATGCAGTAGCTCTTGCTATGGCAAAAGGCCTTTCAAAATATTTCAAGCTTGAGGCTGTAATAGCAACTTACGGTAACCAGACAAGAGATAAAACTCTTGCAAATGCGCTGAATCTTGCACAGGCTCTTGAACTGGATGTTCCTGTTTACGCCGGTTCGGAAATGCCTCTTATCAGAAAGAGGGTAGTAGCAGCAAACATACACGGAGAAAATGGTCTTGCAGGTCCTGTATTTCCACCATGTAAGTTAAAGTGTGCAGGAAACGGCATAAGGTATGCCCTGGATACAGTAATTAACAACCCTGGAGAAATAACCTTTGTAAGCGTAGGTCCTTTCACCGACCTGGCAGTATGTCTTAAAGCTGATGAGAGATTTGCTTCTTCCCTTAAGAGAATAATAGTTATGGGTGGCTCTACAGTTGGCGGAAACGTCACAAATACTGCAGAGTTTAATGTTTATGCTGACCCTGAGGCTGCAGAGATAGTTTTCTCCAGCGGAGTTGAGATAGTTCAGTTTGGACTAGATGTAACACTTCAGGTCATGTTGAATGAGGATATTCTCAACAGAGTAAGAGCTTCTAAAGAAACAAATTATAAAAAGATATTCCTTGCTTCCATGGAGTACTATGTAAAGTCCTGCAGAGAGTTTATCCATGATTTCCCGGCCATGCATGACCCCTGTACAATTGCCTATCTTGCAGATCCTTCTGCATTTGAATTCAAGAAGGTTTTTGTATCTGTTGACTGTAAGAGTAATCTCAATTATGGTGCTACGGTTGACATTAGAGAGGCTGAGGATAAAAACGTATATAAAGGCATAAAGGCAGATACAGAGAAGTTCTGGAACCTGTTCTTTGAAGCCCTGGAGAGACTTCCATGACAAGAAAAGTAAAAGTCGGAGATATTTATGTGGGAGGGGATGCGCCTGTTTCAGTACAGACCATGTACGACAGACCTCTTTCTGCCATAGAGGAAAACTTTGATGTCCGTATGGCCAAGCTCAAGTCAATGGGCTGTGATATTATCAGATTCTCATACCCTGATATAAAGGAACATGACCAGCTCTCATATGTTGTAAAGCATACACCCATGCCGGTTGTTGCCGACATTCATTTTGACTATAAAAATGCTCTTGACTGCATAGACTGCAAAGTGGCCGCACTTAGAATCAACCCGGGAAATATCGGGGACAGGTGGAAGACTGAAGAAGTAATTAGAAAGTGCAAGGACCATGATGTGGCGGTGAGAATAGGCTTAAACAGCGGTTCACTTCCAAAAAATACATCAGGAGCTGACATGGCTACTCTGATGAGCGATACGGCTTTGGAGTATATTTCATGGTTTGAGAACCTTGGTTTTTACAATACTGTTGTATCTCTTAAAGCCTCAGATCCGGATGCTGCATATCTTGCATACACCAAGTTTGCTTCCCAAAGTGACTATCCACTGCATCTTGGTGTTACTGAGGCAGGAGGGGCAGTAACAAGCTGTGTAAGAAGCACCATAATTTTGTCAAAGCTCCTTGAGAAGAAAATAGGGGATACATTGCGTTATTCCATTACAGGCGCTATTGAGGATGAGGTCATAGCCGGAACTGAGCTTTTGAAGTCCATGGGACTGAGAAAGAAGGGAGCCAGGATTGTTGCCTGTCCTATGTGCGGAAGAAAAAGCTTTAACAGCCAGGAGTTTCTCGCAGAAGTACAAAATGATATTCTCTCCTGCAACAAGGACATCTGCGTTGCAATTATGGGTTGTCAGGTAAATGGTCCCGGAGAGGCAAAGGGAGCGGATATAGCCGTAGCAGGAATAGGTAAAAAAGTCTATATTTACAAGAACGGAGAAATCTATAAGGAAGTTGCCTCAGAAGAAGCCAGGGAGCAGCTTTTGAAAGTAATATCAGAATATGAATGACAAGTTGATAATCAGGGGAGCAAATGAGCACAATCTTAAAGATGTAAATCTTTCCCTTGATAAGAATAAAATGATTGTAATCAGCGGTATTTCCGGTTCGGGAAAGTCTTCGCTGGCTTTTGACACAATATTTGCAGAAGGACAGAGACGATATGTGGAGTCTCTGTCTTCATATGCAAGACAGTTCCTCGGTCGCCTTGATAAGCCGGATGTAGAGCTTATTGAAGGTCTCAGTCCTGCAATAGCAATTGAGCAGAAAACTACAGGTAAGAACCCCAGATCCACAGTTGGAACCATCACCGAGATATATGACTACTACAGACTGCTTTGGGCAAGAATCGGTGAAGTTCACTGTCCTCAGTGCGGTCGCAAGATAGATAAAATGTCTGTTGACCAGATAATAGATATTATCTTCCGCCAGAGCGGTGAGGGCGGAAGAATCATGGTCATGGCTCCAGTTGCCCTGGGCAGAAAGGGTGAGTACAGAAAAGTATTTGAAGATGCAAGAAAAGCCGGCTATCAGCGTGTTAAGGTTGACGGTCAGATGCTCCTTCTTGAAGACCCCATTACTCTTGATAAACAGGTAAAGCATAATATCAGCATAGTAATAGACCGTCTGGTTCTTTCTTCAAAGGACCACATGCGTCTTGCAGACTCAATTGAGAAATCCATTGACATGACAGACGGCCTTGTAGAGATTGTTTATATAAATGAAGACAGAAGTGAGAAAAGTGAGATTTACAGCGAGAAGAACAGCTGTCCACACTGCGGAATAAGTATAGGAGATATACAGCCCAGACTTTTCTCATTTAACAGTCCCTTTGGTGCCTGTACGGAGTGCCACGGTCTTGGCTTTAAGACTGAGTACGATATTAACAAGATCATTCCTGACAGGAAAAAGAGCTTTAATCAGGGAGCTATTGCAAGCATGAACCCGAATGCCAACTGGGGCAGAGCCGGTTTTGAAGCCTTTGCAAAGTCTGCAGGTTTCACGCTGGATACACCTTTTGACAAGCTTACTCCTGCCCAGTTCAACAAGGTCCTGTACGGTTCAGAGAGAAAGTACTCCATGCACTATGAAGACCGCATGGGAAGTATGGATATAAACAGAAGATGGCACGGAGTTGTTAACGACCTTAAGAGAAGATATGCCCAGACAGAGAGCATGGCCATGAAGGTCTGGATTTCTAATTTCCAGTCTGACATTGTCTGTGATGTTTGTAACGGTGAAAAACTCAGGCCTGAAGCTCTGTCTGTTTTCATTGGCGGTCTTAATATCAACCAGGCCACTGCTTTAAGCGTTAAGGACAGTTATGATTTCTTCCTTTCGTTAAAACTTAACAAGGAGCAGGAGACAATCAGTGCACAGATCAGAAAGGAGATTCTTTCACGCCTTAAGTTCCTTATGAATGTAGGACTTGGATATCTGACTTTAAACAGAAGCGCAGCAACCCTCTCAGGCGGTGAGGCTCAGAGAATCAGACTGGCTACCCAGATAGGCTCAGCCTTAAGCGGTGTTCTCTATGTTCTTGATGAGCCCTCAATAGGCCTGCATCAGAGGGATAATGAAAAGCTCATATCAACGCTGAAAAACCTCAGGGATCTTGGGAATACCGTTCTTGTAGTTGAGCATGATGAGGCTACAATCAGGAATGCCGACTATGTGGTAGATATGGGACCCGGAGCCGGAGAGAATGGCGGTAGTGTAATAGCAGAGGGTACTCCCGAGCAGATTATTGCCAATCCTGTGAGTATTACAGGACAGTTTTTAAGCGGAAAACAGAGTATACCCCTTCCATTTATGAGAAGAACAGGAAACGGAAAACATCTTCGTCTGATTAACGCAAAAAAGAATAATGTTAACGGCATGGATGTTGATTTCCCGCTTGGTAAACTTATAGTCCTTACCGGTGTTTCCGGAAGCGGAAAGAGTACTGTCCTCAACCAGATTCTTGCCCCGAATCTTGCTGACTATTTCAACAAAAAGAGTACTGACTTTAAGTATTGCAAGGACATAAAGGGAATTGAGAACATTGATAAGCTCATAAGAATTGACCAGAGCCCGATTGGTAAGACTCCAAGGTCAAATCCTGCAACATATGTAGAAGTATTTGGTCAGATAAGAGATCTTTTTGCCAAGCTTCCTGAAAGCAGGGCAAGAGGTTACAAGGGCGGAAGATTCTCATTTAATGTTTCCGGCGGAAGATGTGAACACTGCTCGGGAGACGGAACACTTAAGATTGAAATGAACTTCCTCCCTGATGTTTATGTAACCTGTGATGTTTGTCACGGCAAGCGTTTTAATCAGGAAACCCTTTCTGTTAAATTCAAGGGCCACAGCATAAGTGATGTTCTTGATATGACAGTCTCCGAGGCTTTAAAGCTCTTTGAAGCCTATCCTCCCATTAAGAGAAAGCTCAAGACACTTGAGGAAGTAGGGCTTGATTACATAAAACTCGGCCAGAGTGCATTAACTTTGTCAGGTGGAGAGGCTCAGAGGGTGAAACTCAGCCTTGAACTTAGTAAAATAGGTACAGGAAAGACCCTTTATATTCTTGATGAACCTACAACAGGTCTTCATTTTGCTGATATCAAGAAGCTTATGGAGGTAGTAAACCGTCTTGTAGACGCAGGAAATACCGTAGTCCTGATTGAACATAATCTGGATGTAATTAAACAGGCCGACTGGATAATTGATCTTGGTCCTGAAGGCGGTGATGGTGGAGGAACCATAGTTGCACAGGGAACGCCGGAGGAAGTAGCTGCCTGCAGCGCCTCATACACCGGTCATTTCCTCAAGGAGATTCTGTCTTAAGTGAAAAAATATCTGCTTCTGATCCTTGTACTGCTCTCAGCATTCTGCATCTTTGCCGATTCTTATTCGGTTAAGATTCTTAACGCAGACAGGGTATC
>JAILPZ010000025.1 GCA_024699225.1 Sphaerochaetaceae bacterium | reverse complement strand
CAGCTTATCTCACTTATTTTTGTACTTGCCTCCCTTGTCAGAAGAAAAGACTGCTGCCGCCTTGAGTTTAAAAAGATACGCTTTGAAAACAACATGCTCAAAAGAACACTGTACATAGGCCTTCCGGCAGGAATACAGAGTACCATGTACAGCATAAGCAACTTGCTTTTACAGGAATCAATTAACAGTTTCGGAACAGACACAGCCGCAGCATGGGCAGCCTACGGAAAACTCGACTCAGTATACTGGATGATAATAAATGCCTTCGGAGTAGCCATAACAACCTTTGTAGGACAGAACTACGGAGCCGGCTACATGAAAAGGTCCAGACGCGGAGTAATAGACACACTGTGGCTCTCATTACTTTTCACAGCTGTTATAGAGTTTGTCTTCCTTAGTTTTGGAAAACAGTGCTACACCCTCTTTACATCAGATGAAAACGTAATAGAAATTGGTGTGAAAATGATGAATTGTATAGCCCCGTTCTTCTTCACCTTCATTTGCATAGAGGTTCTCTCAGGAGCCATAAGAGGAACAGGAAAAGCCCTGATTCCTACAATCATAAGCGTACTTGGAATCTGCGCACTGAGAATACTCTGGCTTGCAACCGTAACACCGAGATATGAAGGTCTGTACGGAGTAATAGCAGTTTACCCGTTCTCATGGATAATCACGGGAATGCTCTTTATTATCTACTACCTTAAAGGCAACATTTTTCCCAAGGAAGATCTCTCAGAAGTCGCGCTCCAGGACAAATGACATTTCTTTTTTAGTAACAGGGTGGATAAAACTCAGCTCCCGTGCCTGCAGCAAAAGACGCTTTGATTCTGTTTTATCATCTTTACCGTACAGAGCATCCCCTGCAATCGGACACATAAGGCCCTCTGCACAGTGGACTCTAAGCTGATGGGTTCTCCCGGTTTCAGGTGTAAGCTTAAGTCTTGTACAGTTCACACCGTTTCTGTTGTCTGTCTTAATCCGCTCCCAGTGTGTTACGGCCTTTTTACCGTAAATGTGGTCAACAATCTGAAGAGGCCTGTGCTCTATGTCAGCTCTGATGGGAAGATCTATTACCCCTTCTCTGTCCTTTATCTTTCCAACTACAACAGCCTCATAGCTCTTACTAACCCGCCTCTCTTCAAAGTCCCGGCTCAGAGTATTATGGGCAAAGTCTGTTAAACCTAAAACCATCAGACCGCTTGTAGCCTGATCGAGACGGTGAATACACGGTTGCTGAATGCAATTATGATAAAAGTCCCTGACACGGGAGGCCACGCAGTCCTGCTTGTCCTCTCCCTTACCTTCTATGGCAAGGAGCCCGGACGGTTTGTTAACTACAACTATATCTTCGTCACAGTAAACTATATCCAGACCGATTATGTGCTTAAGAATGGGTCGGCAGCGGCTGTCACAGGGGCCGTAGTAGTGAATCTCTGAATCATCACTGTCTGCATCAAAATAGAACTCTGCCATGGACAGAGGCTTTTTCCCGCTCCTGTAGCACTGATTGAGAAGCTTGGGAGCACAGCAGTCTCCTGTCCCTGACGGAGCATTTGGGAAAATCTCTGTAAGAGTTCTGGTTTTGCCGTCTGCACAGTGGAAGGTATAAAGACCCTTAAGAATTTCCCAGCATTCCCTGGAAGTCTCTTTGTTCAGTAGCTTTCTCTTATCAGATTTAATAACTGCGTCATACTTTTCAAGAGTTTCTGTGTACTCCCTTATATTGTAGGCGGGGTCCACAAAACCCTCTTTCTGAAGATTCTCATCAAATTTGCCGGAAACGGCCTTAAAAACAGTACCGTCCGTGCATAATAAAATGCCCACCATGCGGGGACCGCAGGTGGACATGTATTTATTCTCCTGCAGTTTACTGTAAAGCTCACGGCAGAGCGCCTGAGCCTGTGAAACCGGCAGGATAGGATTCATCAGAGACCCATTACAAGAATGAAGAGAATGAGAACAGGGATAACAAACTGACAGTAGAATCTGATTACCTTGCCCTTCGGGAACTTAAGGCCCTCACCCTTGTTACACTCTTCAACAAAGTTGTCATATCCCCAGCCTGTCTTTGAGCAGCAGAACATGAGGTAAATAAGAGAACCGATAGGAAGAAGAAGGTTACTTACAAGGAAGTCCCATGAATCCAGTGGTCCGCGACCGCGGCCTCTGAGAATCTGGAAACCTTCAAGAACGTTGTACTCCAGAGCTACCGGCAGTGAAAGAATCAGAACACCAACAAAAGTGATGATGGTGCACTTCTTTCTTGACCAGCCCTTGAGGTCCATAAGGGAAGCAATAATGTTCTCAAATACTGCAATAACAGTACTCATGGCAGCAAAGACCATGAAGAGGAAGAACAGAATACCCCAGACTCTTCCAAGGCTCATGTTTATAAATACGTTTGGCAGGGTAATGAAGATAAGCTCAGGACCTGCACCCGGGTTAATACCGAAGCTGAAACAGGCCGGGAAGATGATAAGACCGGCAAGAAGAGCAACCATTGTATCCAAAACTGTAATTCTTACAGCCTCTCCGCCAATTGACTTCTTATCACTCATGTATGTTCCGAAGATTTCCATGGCACCAATACCGAGGCTTAATGTAAAGAAGGCCTGGTTCATGGCTGAAACAATAATATTGCTGTAACCAATCTCTGAAGCTCTCTGGAAGTTGGGAACAAGGTAGAACTTAACACCATCAAAAGCGCCCTCAAGAGTAAGACTGTGAACAGCAAGAACAACAATGAGGACCAGAAGGCCTGACATCATGAACTTGGTAATGTTCTCAACACCCTTTCTGACACCAAGGTAGCAGACCAGAGCACCGGCGAGAACAGTTATGAACATATAAATCAGGGACTGGGGAGTTGAAGTGAGCATACCCATAAAGGCAGAAGCAACCTCTTCCTGAGGCATGCCGCTTGTAAAAGCACCTGTAAGGAATTTCACAAAGTAGTTGACAAGCCAGCCTGCAACTGATGTATAGAACATCATGAGAAGAACGTTACCGGCAATAGCAAAATAACCGTAAACGTGCCAGCCGCTTCCCTTAGGCTCAAGAACCTTGAAACCGTCAACACTTGAACGCTTTGAAGCTCTACCTACTGCAAACTCCATTGACATGATTGGAATACCCATAATTACAAGGAAAACAAGGTAGAAAAGAACAAAGATTCCACCACCGTTCTGTCCGCAGAGCCACGGGAACTTCCAAATATTACCTACTCCGATTGCGCATCCTGCACTGACCATTAAAAATCCGATTCTGGACTTAAAACTCTCTCTGTTAGTGTCAGCCATTCAACCCCTCCAAATTCAAAGTTGTGTTTCAAATGCTAAGTGTACAGCATTTGCGTCAAACTGATAACCCAGTATTAAGCTCACAGGAATGGTTCTTAATCCGATAAGACCCATATCTGTCTCAAATGAAAGACCAGCCTCATTTACAAGAGGACCTTCAGAACCTGCTACAATATAAACTCCGGCCTTTGTGCCTGAGAAGATAAACATCTCGCCGAATGTAAAATCCTTATCAAAGTTGTAAGAAACATTCAAAAGTGCCTCAGCTGTTGTACTACCCTTTACAGATTTAACTTCTGCATCTGCTGCAGCGCTGAAAGAAGTACCGGGTATTCTGTACTGAACTTCAGGCAGAACTCTTACAAACAGGTCCTTTCCTTCAAAACCGCCCTCAAGACAGAGAGCAGCCTCAAGACCCTTATTTTCATACTGAGCATCTGCAAACAGTGAGAATATAACACTCTCACCTGAGTGAGCTTCAAACTTCTCACCAACTGACAGATCAAAGTTTTCAGGCATATCCACAACATACCTTAAAGTCTGCACCGCGCTGAATGAACTGTTAAAATACCATGAAACATTACCGTTTAATTCAAAACGCCTGGCAAAATACTGAGTAAGATCCAGAGAAAGAACAGGCTTTATGTAGAAGTTCTCACTGTCCAGACTGAAAGCACCGCCTATGGTCATGACACCTGTGAAGTTTCCGCTTGAAAGACGTACACCGGTACCAAGAGCAGTATCATCTCTGTAGTAAGACTTCTCCTGCCCTCTTCCAAAAGACTTACCCTCTATAACCGGGTAGCTGACAACTGTCTCTGAAGAAGGAGCAAAGCTGAAGACATTAAAGGCTTTTGTAGCACTTTTTATCTCTTCATCCTTACCGGCCCTGAAAGAGTTAAGATCTTCCATCTGAGCTTCAGAAGCAAAAGCCTTGAGCTCTTCTGCAACCTCAAGACATGAATTATAGCCGCGCTGAGCCAGCTCAAGACCTGCAGAGAACTGCATGAATGAGAAACTCTCCACATCACATCTGATCCAGACAATCTCCGGATGCTCGGCAATCTCTGCCATAGCCTTTCTTCTCTTACCAATATCAAAAGAAACATTTAAGGCAGTAATGGCATTTTTCAGATTCAAATCCGGATTTGAATAGAATGTTGTGGAAACTATTACATTATCAGTATATCTGTATGCAAAGTTTACGGGAGCTATGTTTGCAACAGCACCGTCAATTAAAAGATGCTCACCGTATTCTATGCTTGAAAAATAAACAGGAAGGGCAAAAGAACCTAAAAGAGCGTCATAAAAATCTCCCTCACAGAGAAGGATTGAACGCTTGGAAACCAGGTCCTCACAAACTGCAATTACAGGAATCTTCAAATCCTCAAGCCTCAGATCTTCTCCAAGGTAGAGCTTTAAGAAATTAATGAACCTGTCAGTTGAAATAAGACCGCGACCTACAGGAAGGTTCAGATCAAAAAGTGTTCCGATATCAACACTTTCAAAAATATCAAGGATCTGGTCCGGAGAAAGACCGTAGGCATACAGAAGACCTACAATTGAACCCATGGAGTTACCGATAATAAAATCAGGAACTATCCCGTTCTCCTCCATGTACTTGAGAACACCAATGTGGGCAAGAGCTCTGGCACTGCCGCCGGTAAGAACAAGACCTACGGGTTCCCTGCCATCTGCCTTCTCTTCAACTCTTCTGATAAAATCTTCTTCACCGTAGACAATAGGTGTACCACTGAGGGATAGAGAAGAGTCCAAAGCAAATGCTGATGAAAGACTTACGAGTACAAGCAGAATTATCAGAACAAGTTTTTTCATTCCCATCCCCCTAAAGCCACTCTGTTACCGAAGACGGGGCTTGAACCCGTACATCCTCGCGGACACAAGATTTTGAGTCTAGCGCGTCTACCAATTCCGCCACTTCGGCAAGTTTCTAAATAATAGATAAAGATTTAAGTTTGAGCAATATCTACCTTGTGCAGAGCTCAATCTGCTTAACAGCCTTATTTGTTTGAGAGATAAGGGAATTAAGAAGCTTTCCATACTCTTTGGCGGTCTTGAAAACACCCTTTGAAAGCTTGGGCAAAAGCTCAAGAATATCTTCAACAGTTTCAAGAGCAGCAGAAGCGTCACTGTTTAACCTGTTGTCGTAGCAGTAAACGGCAAGAGCGTCGTGAGCCTTCTTGGCATCTTTCATCATGATTGAAATCTTCTTTGCTTCTGTTAAAAGCTGGAAGTTTGTAAGACTTGTAAGAACATCCACAACCTTACCATCTTCATCTCTTTCAATTCTTTTTGAAGAAGCTGCAAAGTCGTCCAGCTTTTTCTTAAAACTGGTAATTTTGTTATTTGCAGTATTAAGCGGATTTCTGGACAGACCTGTGCGCCTGACAAGAATAGTGGCCACAATCATGAGAACAAGCCAGAAAATAAGGGACGGAAGAAGAGAAAGAAGTTTATCTGTCATTTGCCTGCCTCCTTATTTGCATCTCTGTAGCTGATTGTCACCTGCGGGAACGGAATGTTTACGCCGCCTTTGACAAGGTTCTTGTAGTTCTCCTCCTGAAGATCCCAGGTAAGGGGCCAGTAGTCAGAATTCTTAACCCAGACACGCAGTGTAAAGGTGATGGAAGAATCCTTTTCTGCCACGTAGTGCACGGCAGGTTCCGGCTTCTTGAGAACCATGGGATTTGAAAGAGCGTAGTCCAGAAGGATTTTTCTGACTTTCTCTACGTCACTGTCGTAGTCGACATCGTACAAAACATCAAGGCGTCTGATGCTGTTAGTTGAATAGTTTGTAATCTGAGAACCGAAAACAGTACTGTTCGGGACAAAGACGTGCTTGTTGTCCGGAGTATTTAAAACTGTATGCATAAGAGTAACTTCCTGAACAGTGCCGCCAATACCGCCGATATCTACATAGTCATTGACCTTAAAGGGTCTGGTTGTGACAAGCATGAGGCCGTTGGCAACAGAGCTGATTACGTTCTGGATGGAAAGGCCTATGGCAAGTGTGATGGCTGAGATGGCACTGACAAAGCCGCTTATGGACATGCCCATCATATTCATGCAGTAAAGGATAAACAGGGTGTAAACGACTATCTTCAGCGCTGTTAGCACAAAGTTTACCAGCGAGTTATCCAGGGGGCTGCTTATCAGAGAATATCTGACAAGAAGGAGGATTTTGCGGATGGCTACAAAGCCGAAAACCGCAATAAAGATGACCACAAGACCCTCAAGGCCGGATGTGGTAAAGAATACTTTAAACTGATCAATATACTCCTGCATTTCTTTTCCTTATAAAGTTCTGAATTCTATACTGATATCTACCTGCTGCTGCTTAAGGTCCGATATGGCTCTGTTCTCAATATCCGATTTGCTCTTAAGCTCAGCTATCTGTCTGTCAATTAAGGCTTTCTGGCTCTCAAGCTGCGAAATCTGGGCGTCAAACTCCGCCTTATGCGAGCTGTGACCCTCAACCTGCTGCTCAATCTCCAGGTACTGGATGTTAAGATTCTGCTGCTTAATATGCTTTATCTCATTAGTTACGTGGTTACAGGCCTTCTTAAGATCCTCCGGAGCCAGGCTGTCCAGCCATTCTTCCATAGTAGGGGTAATGATTCTTCCGTACTGCTCGTACAGCTTATCCAGTTCCCTTTCTATACCCTCAAGACGCTCCTCCAGATCCCTCAGCGTTACCTTCTCTTCTCCGAGAACGCCCATACTCTTAAGCGATTCCTGGGTTTTGGAAATGTCTGTCCTGGTCTCTCCTATGTTCTTTCTAAAGTCCTTCTTCTGCTCTTTTATCTCAAAGATTTCCTTACAGATTTCCTCTGCCCTTTCTCCGGGAAGCTGGCCTAAGGCGCTGCTGTTGTACAGTCTTTTTCCGCACTCTGAGAAAACTGAGTTGAGACTGCCTCTGTGGCGCTCAACCTTTTTCTTCTTTAAGGACGAAAAGAGATTTCCCTTATCTTCCTTAGCCTTCTCTTCAAGGTCCTTAAGGCGCTTTTCGTACTCAATGTAGGGCTTCATGTAGCGTACAAATTCCTCGGGGAGCACACCTGCACTGTACATTTCAGTTGCAACAGCTCCGAGAGAGGAGATAAGGGTTTCCAGGCGCTCGTCTATTCTGCTCATGGAGCGGTTTGTAAGTTCAAGGTGCCTGTCCTTCTCGCTTAAGGCATTTACAGCCCCTTTTATCTCGTTAATACGCTCTTCTACAGAGTCGCGCTCGTCGGTAACGTCACAAATGTCGCTGTAGACTCCGTTGCTGTCAGTAACGTTGATGGCCTTATGGTACGTGCAGGCTACAGCTCCCAGATCTGCATACAGGGAACACAGGGCCTTTTCCGCCTTTTCAGCTTCCTTTCTCAACTTGTCAATTTCAGCATTTGTTACGCTCATGGAAGTATCTTACCATACTTTTCTTAACAAAATAAATCCGTTATACTAGCTTAAACTTATCAGGAGTGACAAATGTCCGAAATCACAGCCGAAGAAAAAGCAAAGGCAATAAAAAACCTCGTGGCTGAGATGAAGCTTTATAACAATCCGCAGGAACTTGAAGACCTCAAGAAACTTATCAGAAAGAACGTTCCTTTCTCCATGCGCGGATACTTTTCAGCTTATCTCTATCTGAAGGCAGAGGGTTCTCTTAACTCAAGAAGACCCCGCCCCAGAAGTCAGGCACGTCCTGTTGAGCATAATGCAAAAAATCCTGACGGAACTTCTCTTTATATTAATGTTGGCCGTCAGAGCAGAGCTACAGCAAAGGATCTTGCAGCTTTTATCTGCAAGGAGTCGGGAATTGAGAGTTCACAGATACTTTCAATTGTATTTAAACAGAATTTTTCCTTTATCATTGTTGATAACAAGGTAGCTGAAAATGTTGTTTCAGCAGTCAACGGAAAAGAGTTCAAGGGCCGCAAGGTCAAGATGAGCCCAAGCAAGGAAAAAAGCGCGGAGTAAGTCGGAGTTTCCTTTGAAAATCAACTGCCTGCAGACAGGCCTTTTACAGACCAACTGTTACTGCGTTTGCAGAACAGATTCAGACGGTAGTACTCACATCGCAGTAATTGACCCGGGTGACGACATCCGGGCCATTTTGTCTGCGCTCTCATCTTTAAACGGAAGTCTGGACTATATAATCCTCACACACGCACATTTTGACCACCTTCTGGCCCTCACGGACCTCAAGGCTTCCTTCCCGGATGCAAAGGTCTGCGTTGGAGAAAAGGAAGACTACAGTGTCTCCACAATTGTAAGTATTGCAAGGCGCGGTCTTGGGCCCTATTTCTCCTCCTCTTCTGTTTCAAGTCCGTCTTTCTCCGTTCCTCCTGCAGACATTCTCTTAAAAGACGGTCAGGAGATTTTTGGCTTTAAGGTTCTGCATACTCCGGGTCACACAGCCGGTTCCATCTGTCTTCTGGATGAGAAGGAGCATGTTCTTTTTTCAGGCGACACTCTTTTTTGCGGAAGCTACGGCAGAACCGATTTAGGCGGCAGTGTTGAGGATATGAGGGATTCTCTTGCAAGGCTTTTAAAGCTTGACCCGTCTACCGTGGTTCTGAGCGGGCACGACAGGACCACGACCATAGGAGAGGAGAAGGGAAACTTTCTCTGGAACTGAGTATGAAAAATAAAGTTTTTAAGTTTTTGGGATCTCGTTTTGTAGTCTTTTTGATTTTATCTTTGTCAGTAGTCCTAACTTTTGTATCTTGTTCTTCTCTAAGCAATTACTATGTGGAACTTGACGGCACAGGTGCTGCTCTGGCAGCTTCCGGTGTCTTTTCCGATACTACTTCCGGTGCTGTTGTCAGTACCGGTATTGCTTCATCCTCTGTGGGTTCCGGTTCTTCTGGTTATGATTATTATTCGGGCTCAGGTTATTCTTCGGGCTACGGGTATTCTTCGGGCTCCGGGTATTCTTCGGGCTCCGGGTATTCTTCGGGCTCAGGGAGGCCTGTTGCCATCTGTACCGCAGACCTGAAAGGCACTACCTCTACCCTTATCTCACAAGGCTATGTGCCTATAGGGACTATCTCATACAACGGGGCCTTCAAGGACAATATGGAGGATCAGCTTATAAAGTTATGTAAGCAAAAAGGTGCCTCCGTAGTGCTCTACTCCTACGAGATTTTAGGTGTTTCTGAGGACAGCTCTGTTTCAATAGACCCTGTATTCACTCAGTACACTAAAACATATGAAAGCTCATCTGTTACAACCTATATTTCATTTCCGCTTTTAAGCGGTGCAACCTTTACCTTCGGCAGCGGTCCAGAGTACATGATAAACTGCTCTGCAATCTTTTTCAGAGGGGAAAAATGAGTTTAAAATCATTTGCAGAAAAGCATGCTTCTTTGTTTCAGCTTATTAAGTTTCTCACATTAAGCCTGATTGCTTCAG
>JAILPZ010000038.1 GCA_024699225.1 Sphaerochaetaceae bacterium | reverse complement strand
TGTCAGACAAGAGAAATCTTCTTCCATCGTATCATTCAGATTTGTATATCCTTCATCGGTCAGATCGTCCAGCACCTTCAGGAGCTGTTTTGCTTCGCGGATTTCTGCATCGGAAAGAATCTTATTTTCATATTCTTCCAGTTTTCTGCGGTAGTATTCTTCATTGAATGATATAAATCCCATAAATAGCCTCGCGAAATCCCGATTTATTTAATTGAAACCGTCCAAGTCTCGCCATCGACCAAATATTGGAATTCCGTCAGATCAGGATCGTTTATTACTCGTATCAAGTTTTCAAAATCATCGACCGTGTGTATCTCTGGCAGATGATTGCTGTCCACCCACACCATCTGCCCCTCGTCCGAAGAAACAACTGTTCCGCTATATTCGTTGGCTTTAAACAAAAGGACAATATATCTTCCTCCCTCGATGGGGAATTGCTTCACACCTGCAAGCCGAGGATTCTTTATATCCAGCCCCGTTTCTTCTTTCATCTCACGAATCACTGCATCAACAAAAGATTCTCCCGGTTCCACATGACCGCCCGGCAGCGTATATCCCTGCCAGTCATTTTTCGTTCTGTTTTGAAGGAGTATTCTATCTCCATCTGTGATGAGACACAGCACTGTCAGTTCGACATTTTCTGTTCTGCTCATTTGACGTTCTCACTTCTTTTTCTTTGGAGCAGGCAGTTCTGAATACATCGCTTCCAACAGTTCTCGCAGGAACTCCTTATTGTCCACGTTATCCACAAGCAGCATTTCCTTTGCTCCGTCATAGGGCAGTTCCATCTCTGCATTAGGCATCATGGCCACAGCGGACTTCGTAGGCTTCACAAGAAAGCGGTCATCGTAAATGCCGCCAATCACCTTGCCGCGGTAATATAGGATATATTCTCCCATCATCACCCGATAGGATACATCATCCAATTCTGACAGTTGCTCCAATATGAAATTCAAATATTCTTTGCTTGATGCCATATCTATTCACCCTTCTTCATGTATGTCAGCTCCACGTCATAGCCAAGCTCGTCCATCATCTTCACGAAGGTCTTGTTGATGATCTGCTCCCGACCCTTGGTGATGTGGTTCATTTATGTGTCAGCAGACAGACCGTCTCGACGTGTGGGGTCTGCGGGTAAAAATCAAACACCCTGGCTTTGACAGGTCTGTAGCCGTTTTCCTTAAAGCGCTCAAGGTCCCGGGCGAGAGTCTGTGCGTAGCATGAGACGTAGATTATGTTCTCAGGCCTCCAGGAAGAAATCATGGACGGCACCTTTTTATCCAGCCCTACCCTCGGAGGGTCTACTATCACGGTATCCACATGGCGGCGCCCTGCATTCCACCTCTCAACAGGAGAGGTAAAGAACTCTGTCTTCTTTAAGTGCTGTCGTGCAAGAGAAAGACACTTTCTGTTAATCTCAACAGCAGTAACACGGTAGCGGTCCTCAAGAAAAGCACTGAAGGTGCCGACACCTGCATACAGGTCCATAACAGAAGCACCGTCTTTTGTAACAGAAGATACGAGTGAGACAACGTAGTCAATAAGAGACGGAAGCAGGTAGAGGTTACTCTGGAAAAACACATCAGAAGATACAGGAAGTGAGCGCGACAGACCAGTTTCTGTGCAAATATTTACCCAACCCATAGCCGAGCCGTAGAGAACCTTCTTGTCGCAGGAAAAACAGGAGAGCTGACCGTCCTCAAGCTCCCAGAGATTCATCCTGGGAGGATCGGAGAGAAAGGCATTTAGCTGCTCATCCAGAACAGGGCAGGACTTGAGAATAACCGGAGTGTTGCTCTTACTTTCATAAAAGCTCAGACCCTCCCGGCTGTATCTGAAACGCGCACGGCTTCTGTATCCCAGAGGCGGACCGCTGACTATGGGGTCAAAAACAAGAGACGGCTCAACTCGCAGAAGAAGGTCAGAGACGAACTTCTGCTTACTTTCAAGCTGCTCTGAGTACGGAGTATCTAAAGAGGAACAGCCTCCGCATTTTCCGAAATAGGGGCAGAGAGAACTCACTTTGCCATGCTCTCCGCAAGAGTTTCAAGCTCTTTGACATAGGTGGAGATTATGTCCATACCCTCCTGCCAGAATGATGGATCTTCTAAATTAATGCCGGCAGTGGCAGCCACGTCTTTAGCCGGAAGCTCACCGGTTAAAGATAAAAGAGCGTTGTACTTTTCGTAGAAAGGCCTGTCTCCCTTCTCTTTCTGAGAGCGGGCATAGAGGCCAAGTCCGAAGAGCTGGCCGAAGGCATACGGATAGTTGTAGAAGCTGAAGCCTGTGCTGTAGTAGTGGCCCTTAACAGCCCACATGTACGGGTGAAGGTACTTTTCATCAAGACCGTCGCCGTAGGTTTTCTTCTGACAGTCGATCATGATTGAACAGAAATCAGAAGGCATGAGCTCTCCGTCCTTTCTCTTCTCAAAAATCTCGCGCTCAAAGTAGAAGCGGCAGAGAATATCAACACAGACCTGGCAGGCACTCTGGACAAACTGCTCAATTATGGCAATCTTCTGCTCGTCAGAAGCTTTCTCCACCACACCCTTGAAGACTATGAACTCACTGAAAATAGAAGCTGTCTCAGCAAGAGTCATGGGATAGTCACGAAGAAGAGCCGGTTTGGAAGAAACTACTCTGTCATGCCAGGCGTGGCCTAATTCATGGGCAAAGGTTGTAACACCGTCGTATGTTCCGTCAAAGTTTGCAAAAACACGGCTTTCCTTAATCTTGGGAAGATAGGTATCATATGCTCCGCCTGTCTTACCCGGACGCGGATAGACGTCTATCCAGGAGTTGTCAAAAGCATGGCGTGCAAACTCACCCATCTCAGGGTTAAAGGCTCCGTAGTTTTCAACAACTATGGACCGGGCCTCTTCCAGCGTATATGTACTTGAAGCTTTCCCAACAGGTGCAAAAAGATCGTAGAAAGCTAAAGCAGGAACACCTAAGAGCTTGGCCTTGGTCTTTAAATAGCGTCTGAACATGGGAAGATTGCCTTCAAGTGTGGAAATGAGGGCATTTAGAATCTTTTCATTGATTCTTGCTCCTGCGCAGGAGCGCTCAATCGGGGACTTCCAGGCTCTCCTCTTCTCAAGAGAAAGACTTGTTCCCTTAATGGAGTTAAGAGAGTATGCAAAAGCTATCTCGTGCTCTTTCCAGATTCCAAGTTCTGCCTCATAGGCCTTTCTTCTAACTTCCCTGTCTGCATTTGTAGCTAAGGCTCTGAGCTCTATTACCGTTTTCTTCTCTCCACAGAAAGTGGCAGAAGCTGAAGAAGAGATGGCCTCCTGAAGTCTTGAGTAGCTGTCGCTTCCGCTTCTCATAAGGTCGCTGGCAAGCTCCTCCATCTCCTTGGGCATCTGGTGCTTTGCATCTTCTGCTATCTCAGACAGAACGTAGGAGTAATCAGGATTTTTAGAAGAGAAAGCCTCACGCTCTTCCTTATGAGAGGCTACGTAGGAAGTAAAAAGAGTGTTGCAGACAGTGTAGTCCATAAAAAGACCGTCAACCTTGTTTAAGGCATTTACTGCACTCTTGTCTGTTGTGTTTACGGACACAAGGCAGCTTGTGTATGTGGAAAGTGTTACAAGTAAGTCTGTAACACAGTTCATTTTTTCAATCTGCTCACTTAGGCTCAGTGAACCCTCTTCCATAGCGCCTCTTAAGCTCTTAAGAAGATCTGAAGCCTTGTTGAAATCTGAAGAAAACTCTGCTGAGTCCACGGAGGGATAGACTGGGCTTAAATCCCATCTGTTGTCTTTAGTCATATTATTATCCTTAAAAGTAAAACTATTGCGTATCTTCCAGGCCAAATTCCTGGATTTTTGTAATTAATGTACGTCTTGAAATGCCAAGCTCTTCTGCAGCCTTGGTGCGGTTTCCTTCCCATCTCTGAAGAGCCTTCATTATGGCAAAGCGCTGGGACTCGCGGAGGGTGAGAACCTCGGGAACATCATCCAGAAGAGACGGAACACGGCTCTTTATGGTGCTGTCAGAGCTGCGGATATCAAGAGAATCGACAGTAATTACATCACCGTCGGTGAAAATCAGGGCACGTTCTATTACGTTTTCAAGCTCACGGACATTGCCCGGGAAAGAGTAACTCTTAAGGAGGGCGATTGCCTCAGGGGTAAAGCCGCTTACATGGCGGTTCATGGATGCACTCAGGCGCTTGAGGATCCAGGTTGAGAGCAAGGGAATGTCTTCGGGGCGCTCGCGCAGGGCAGGTATGCGTATACGGACAACGTTGAGGCGGTAAAAGAGATCTTCGCGGAAGGAGCCTTCGGCAACCGAGTCTTCCAGGTTGCGGTTTGTAGCGCAGACTATGCGGGCGTTGATAGGGATGGGACTTGTGCCGCCAAGGCGCGTTATGCTTTTTTCCTGAAGGACCCTAAGGAGTTTGACCTGAAGGGCAAGGGGCATTTCACCTATTTCATCCAGAAAGAGTGTTCCGCCGGAAGCCAGTTCAAACATACCCGTCTTGCGGCTGACAGCTCCGGTGAAGGCGCCCTTCTCGTGTCCGAAAAGCTCGCTTTCAAGAAGATTTTCGGGGACTCCGCCTATGTTTATGGCTATGAACGGGCCGGAGGAAACCTGGCTGTTCTGATGAATTGACCTGGCTACAACCTCTTTTCCGCTACCGCTTTCTCCGGTAATCAGAACTGTGGAGCTTGTTCCTGAGATACGGGAGAGAATGTTCTTAATCCTCATTATCTCGGGGCTCTGACCAATAATCATGTCCTCATTCTTGTGACTTCCCTCCATCTCAAGGATGGTCTTGAAATTCTGGGCTTCAACCAGAGCCTTAAGCTTAATTGCTATTTCTTCCGGATTAAACGGCTTTACAACATAGTCCTGGGCACCGTTCTTTAAGGCCTCTACTGCATCCTGAATCTCACCGTGGGCACTTACCATGATAATTGGCATTCTAAAGCCCTCGCTTCTGATCCATCTGATTAACTGCAATCCGTCCATACCGGGCATGCGTAAATCTATTACACACCCGTCAAATGCTTCTTCCCTGAGGATTCTCTGGGCAGAAAAGGCATTCTCAGCTCCACGGGAATCTATATCTTCAATCTTTAAGTAGCGGCTCATAAGATCTCTGATGTTAGTCTCGTCGTCAACAATAAGAACTTTCACTTCTTACCCCCTTCTGCCTTTTTGTTTTTTGTCTGCACGCTAAGATATGGCAGTTCTACTTCAACTATCGTACCCCCGCCGTCTCTCGGAGAAATCCTTAAGGCGCCGCCTGCAGCACTTACAAACTGATTTGATATGGAAAGACCAATTCCCGAGCCGTGTATCTTGGTGGTAAAGAACGGGTCAAAAATCTTCTTCATGGCCTCATCTGAAATACCATCCCCGCGGTCCATCACGTCTACATAAACATTATCTTTTTTCTTTCTTATTACAACCTCTACCTCAGCATCTCGACCCTCACAGCTTTCAGTTGCATTCTTTATGAGGTTCTCGAAAACTGAGCGGGCCCTGTCTGCGTCAAAGAGGACGTGGATTTTCTTCATGTTCTGGCAGTCAATCTTAATCTCCTGCTTAAACAGCCTTGCTATATCGGAGATAAAGGAGACAAGCTCTATCTCCTGCGGCGTTCCAACAGGGTTCTTCAAAAACTCACTTACCCTTGTTGTCAGATTTGTAATTCTTACAACCTCATGGTCAATCACATCCAGATCGCCCTCATACTCCTCAGGCAGCAGTTTATGCAGCAGTCCTGTCTGTATGGTTATGGCAGAAAGTGGGTTCTTAATCTCATGGGTAAGGGTTCTTACGGCGGTTCCAAGTTTTACCAGGTTTTCATTCCTGGCTATCTCTTTCTTATACTTTCTGTTTGAGTTGTAAACATTGAAAATAATAAGAAACAGAACGGTAAGGGCAACAATACCGATAAAAACCGAGATTTTCACTGTTCTTATGTCGTTTATATAATCAGTACCGTCTGATTTTACATATACAATCTCAGGAATATCCTGGCTGTTCAGATTCCCGGATGTTCCACCGCTGACAGAAAGAGCGCCAATCTCAAAGGCCACATTAAGGCGAGAAAGCCTGAAATAATCTATGGTTTTCTCAGTCTCGTTTACTACATAGATTCCAAGAGTTGAGTCCTGATCTCCGCTTATGGCTGCAGAGAGCTCGTTCATGGGAAGAACATCCGGAGCGTCGCCCAGGCCCTTATAAAGCGTACCGTTGGCACTGTAAATTCCAACGGCGTAAATATCATTTTTTTCCATGGCCGCCAGGGCTTTCTCATTACTTTCGGAGAGCGCCATATAGATTGCGTTAAAGCTCTGTTCTGAGTTGAACTTGAGCTCCAGCATGGTCTTCTCTTCAATATTCATGGAGTAAAGCACAATAAGACTGACAAACAAAATGTAAACCAGGCACATGACAATATAGAAGAGTATGTGCTCGCGCCCCTGGAATAACTTGGATTTTATCTTGTTTGCAGTAAATCTTTTGGCCGGCATGTGCAAATTATACTGCAATAGAGGCCCTTGAACAATAAAACAAATTACTCGTAGTTCAGAGCCTCTATCGGGTCAAGCTTGGCTGCCTTCTTGGCCGGATACCACCCGAAAAACAGTCCTATGAAGGTCGAAAATCCCACACTTATAACGTATGAGCTTAGCGAAATTGCAAAGGCCCAGTTAACCAGTCGGCAGACGAGAAAACTTACACCTGTGCCAAGGGCAATGCCCAGCACTCCACCCACCATAGTCAGTACCACAGCTTCTGTTATGAACTGTCCCCTTATCACCTTCGGTGAGGCTCCAAGAGCCTTTCTTATTCCAATCTCTTTTGTTCTTTCTGCTACGGAAACGAGCATTATATTCATAATCCCAATTCCGCCAACAAGCAGTGAAATTCCGGCTATAGCTGCCAGGAAGGTTCCGAATGTTCCGGTTATGCTTGAAGCAATCTCCGTCAGATTTGCCTGGGAGAACACATAGAAATTATCAGAACCCACAAGCATGTCCAGATAGGATGAGACGTTGTCACTTACACTTACGGCATCATAGCCTTCTGAGACCTTTATCACATAGTTTCCGACATACGGGGCATTCTGAAGTCTCTGGGTGAAGGTGTTGTACGGGATGTAGAGAGAGTCGTTGTATGAGGCAGTAAAGCTTGAATCCTTATCATCCATTACACCTATTACGGTGTAGCTCTTACTCCCCTGCTCTCTGAACACACTTACACTCTTTCCTACGGCACTTTCGTCCGGGAAAAGATCTTCAGCAATTGAAGAGCCCAGCACTACCACCTGGTGGCGCTCAATATTATCATCAGAAGTGAACCAGGAGCCTTCCTTAACGGTGTAGTTGACCTCACTGCTGTAGTCTGAGGAAACTCCGTAAACAGAGGCTGTTTTAATAATCTTTCCGTTACGAATCCTGGCTCTTGTTGAGTTGACGTTAATTACATTCTCAATTCCGTCTATATTCTCCATAAGCTCCTGTCCGAGAAGCTCGTCAAAGGTGTCGTAGTTCTTGGCCGTGGGTGTGGCAGTAAGGGAAATTGTATCTATTCCGCCTGACTCAAGGCTTTCGGTAATACTGCCGGAGGCACTTGAACCGAGGGTGAGAATGGCTACTACAGACCCAACTCCTATAACTATTCCCAGCAGTGAGAGGAAGGTCCTCATCTTGTTTGAGAGCATAGACTTAAAAGCAAGTTTAATATTTTCAAAGAACATCAGGAGAGCCCTCCTTCAATTCTTCCGTCACGGATTTTAATAAGGCGGGGGCATGACTGGCCTATCTCTTCGTTATGGGTAACTATTACAATTGTGTTGCCCTCACTGTGAAGGCTCTTAAACAGATCCATAATCTGGATTCCTGTATTTGTATCAAGGGCACCGGTTGGCTCGTCAGCGAGGATAATATCAGGCTCTGTGACTATGGCTCTTGCTATGGCAACCCTCTGCTTCTGTCCGCCTGAAAGCTCGTTTGGCTTGTGCTTCATTCTGTCGGCAAGTCCGACACGCTCCAGGGCATGCATGGCCCTGTCCTTACGCTCGCCAACACCCATTCCGCTGTATAGAAGTGGTGTTATTACATTATCAAGTGCGTTTAACTTTCCAAGAAGATTAAACTGCTGGAAGACAAAACCTATGCGCCTGTTTCTTATGTAGGCAAGCTCTGTCTCTGAGAGAGAAGCCGTGTCCTCTCCGCCAATGAGTATATGTCCGTCTGTTGGAGTATCAAGGCAGCCGATTAGGTTCATCATGGTGGACTTTCCGCTTCCTGAAGGTCCCATTATTCCGACAAACTCACCGCGTTGAACTGAAAGAGATACATCATCCAGTGCTTTGACCAGGCTGTCGCCTACAACAAAGTATCTGGATATATGATCCATTTTAATTACTTCATCCATAGCTTAACCTGCTTAGCGCCTTCCTCCGGGACTGCTCATGCTCCTCATAAGGGAGGCAAGAGAGTTTGTTGTACTGTAAACAACAGTATCTCCGCTCTTTATGTCACCGGAAAGAATCTGATAGACATTCTCTCCAAGATATTTAACCTGTACTGTTACAGTTTCCGTACTTCCGTCTGCGTTGAGTTTGTTAACTGTGTAGACTCCCCTGTTCTCTGTAACTGCACTCTGTGGAACAAGGAGCATGGTCTGCTCCAGGCCTGTATTGATTGTTCCTTCAAATGAGAAACCGGGCTTAAGTCCTGCGGGCGGGTTTTCCACTACAATCTCTACGTCCATAACACCAATTCCCTGATTTGAATATCTTCCGATCATGGGGATGTAGCTTACGTAGCCTTCATACTGAACTCCGGGGGCTGAGTCACTTGTAAGAACAGCCTTCATTCCCTCCTCAAGGCTCTGTACGTCTATTTCATCTACCTCAACCGTGGACTTGTACTTACTGTCGTCAATTATCTTCATGATGGCAGTTCCGGCCTGGAAGTAGTCATCTGTCTTGGCATTAACCGAGACAACCACACCGTCAAAGAGTGCATATGCAGCTGTGTTTTCAAGCTGCTTTTCTGCTGTCTTCAGCCTCATTCTGTAAAGCTCAAGTTCTCTCTCGCTTGTTCCGTTAAGTTCGGCCTTTTCAAGCTGAAGTCTGGCGGAAGCCACATCGTAGTTCTGGCTTGTGTTATCAAGTGTTACAAGAAGCTGACCTTTTTCAACACGGTCTCCTTCCTCAACATAGACAGCTGTAACTGTTCCGCTTGATCTGAGCATGACATCCTGGGTGTCGTAGGCTTCAACATAACCTGAGATTTCAACAACAGGTGTGTTTGTCTTCTCGTAAACTGTTGCAGTAACCTGCTGTACATTTCCCATCATGCTGTTTGAAGCTGTGGATTCTGCACTGACCCAGGGCCACCTTCCGTTTTTAATGTGAAAGTTATATGAATAGGTGAAAAATATAACTGCTATGAGAATAATTGCGATAATTATGTTTCTGCGTCTCTTCTTTTTCTTCTCAATCTTTTTTCTGTTTATAAGAAGTTTTTCTTCTGCGTTTTTATTTTCCATGGTTTTTCCTTTTTAATTACATATTAAGAAGCTTGATTCTGTTCTCAAGAATCAGGCCCTGAAGTTTAAGAATAAGGGTATTGATCTGATCGCATTCAACTTCAAAGAGAGCATCTTCAAGTTCCTGCTCTGAGACCAGTGAATTCTTATAAAGATCCTCTGTCATTTCGTATGTTCTTCTGTTGTAGTCACAACTAATCTCGTTTTGTTTTTCTGAGAGAGAATGCTCATTGACGGAGGCTTTAAGTGAGAGAATTGAAGAGGCGTAACTTGAAAGAGCGCTGTCAAAATCATTTTGTTTTTCAAGGTATGTATTTGTAAGACGCTGCTCATTAATTCTGTCAGTTTCGCTGCTTGAAGTGCTGTTGCTCCACTTTCCGGATACTGTAAGAACAGGACTTAATTCTTTTTCAAAGTCAGTTGTATCAGAAAGTACTGCACTTACGCTCCAGTTCTTATCTGAGTATGTTGCATCCACAGATGCTGTCATGGATGAAGAATCATACTTTAAGTCCTTATCAAAAATAATAGAGGGGACTGCTGAGGCGGTAGTCTTAAGTGTTCCGCTGTGTCCTGTCTGTTCATCCAGATCCTGCTTTGCACTTTCAAGAGACAATGATGCAATTCTGACTGTGCTGGACAGTTCTGAGTTCTCAGTTATTTCAAGCTCTGAATCCCGTGCAGATGTTACATCCTCATACTCCATGCCGTACTTGTCCCTGAAATCCACAAGAAGGCTTTCAAGGTTTGTTCTGGAAGCTTCAAGTGAGGCCCTTGCACTTTCAAGACTCATTTCTGTCTTTAAAGCCGGAAGGCTTCCTTCTGTAAGAAAGCCGGCAGTAAGTTGTTTTTCATAAAGGTCCTTACTGCTGTCGTAGCTTCTCTGGGCCTTTTTTATGGAAAGCTGAGCCTTAAGAATGTTTATTACGTTCTGATAGAAGGTGTTCTCAAAGCTTGTCATGCTTGAGTTGTAGTTGTACTCAACCTTGATTGCCGTAATTAAATCCTCAATATCACTTCTTGAGTCTTTAAATGATTTAAGTGAGAAGGTTTTTGAAAGTGAAAGATTGGGTTTAAGGGTTACTGAAGACTCTTCCTTCAGGTTTATTGCACTGATTGATGCGCCTGTGCTTATGAAAAAGTTATCCCCTATTTCAGGCAGTGTTATGGAGACAGAAGAAGTCTGTGTGCTGCTGTTTGCTATATAGGAAGAGTCCTCTGAAATAACTGCGCCACTTGAAACACTGACTGTTGTTCCGTCTATATCACTCTGGCTTTTCAAAAGAAGCGAGTTTTCTTTTGTTCTTTCATATGTTTTTACTTCAGGACTGCTGTTTTTTGCCTGACTTAACAGGCTTTCTGCAGATGTTGCATAAACAGAAGTACTGAGAAGTAAAACAAGTAGAACTGTTACTATTCTGTATTTAATCTTCATGGTTGAAAAAATACTCAAAATCGGGAAATTAGGCTACCTGTAATTCCTGTTAAAGCTCTGAAAGTCTCTGATATTTTTTGTTTTATTATTTTTTTGGAGGTTTGGCAGAAGAAAAATACAGGATAAATTTTTATATAGCTGATATATATGGACAGATGAAAGAAGAAAGGACATAATAAGCGCGCTATGATTAAAAAGAAAATTGAAGACGGGCAGCTCCTTGAACACCTCAACGGGCTTCCTGAAGACTGCAGGCAGGTCTTTTTACTTGCCGACGGTCAAATCCGACTGACAGGACTCAGCGGAACCACATTGGTGAATCAGATGAGGGCAAACCACAGTCTGGGAGTGGTGGAAACTCTTGTACTCGGACAGGCCTATATAGCCTCCGGCCTTATGGCCTCATCTGTCAAAGGCAACGACCGCATACAGCTTGCAGTTGAATGCGGAGGCCCCATAGGCGGTATTTACACTGAAGCCTGGGCCTGCGGTGCAGTCAGAGGCTATCTTAAAAACAACCCCATAGAACTTAAGAAACCACTTGAAGGAAGAAACCTGGACGATCTTTTCGGACCCGGCTTTATTACTGTTTCAAGAATACTTGAAGGCAGCAAAACTCCGTTTACAGGTCAGGTTATGATGGAGTACGGAGATCTGGCCAGGGACCTGGCCATGTACTATCTCAAAAGTGAGCAGACTCCGACCATGTTCTCTCTCGGTGTTCATTTTGACAACAGCGGCAGAGTAACAGGAGCCGGCGGACTGTTTATTCAGGCCATGCCCGGTTGCAGTGAGGAAGTTCTTCAGACCCTGCAGGATAAGAGTGCTGCTCTTCCCTCCGTTGGTCTTGCCATGAGCAAAGGTCAGGATATAAAGGATTACTGCACTGAAGTTTTTGCAGACTTTGGCGTTCAGCATCTTTCAAAGGAAGTCTTAGGCTTCTCCTGCCCGTGCAACAAGAAAAACTACGCTGTTTTCCTCCATGGTCTTCCAAAAGAGGAAAAGGACGCTATCTTAAAGGACAACAGATGGCCGCTTGAGCTTTCATGCTTTAACTGCGGTTCTACATACAGCTTTTCCGAAGAGGAAATCAGGGAGATTTTCTGATGATATTTTTTGCATCAGCATCAGCCAACCAGAACGACCTGGTTGAAAAAGAAGTAATTAACGCAGGCGGTACTGACATAAGCACAAGCTCCTCAGGAGTTGAGTTTTCAGCCGACCTTGAAACAGCATACAGATTCTGTCTTAACTCCAGAAGTGCAACAAGAGTTGTAGTTCTGGTCCACAGGTCAGAGGCTATGGCAAGTACAGATGATCTGTACGAATATGCTCAGAAGCTTCCCTGGGAGAGTTGGGTAAATCCTGATAAGACCTTTGCAGTTACTGAGACAGTTACGGACTGCAGATGGATAAGAAACAGCCACTTTGCAGCTCTGCGCCTTAAGGATGCAATTGTTGAGAGAATCAGGCAGAAGTTTGACGGAGAGCGCCCTAATGTAGACAGGGATAATCCGGATGTAGTATTTCACCTCCATGTAAACCGCAACCTGGTAAGCTTCTACATTGATTTTGGCGGAAGAGACTTTACAAGACGCGGTTACAGAAAAGACCAGACAGAGGCAGTTATGGGAGAGTTCATGGCAGCCTCCATCCTCTACAGAAGTGACTGGTACAAAAATCCCGACACATTCCTAGACCCGTTCTGCGGAAGCGGAACAATCTGTATTGAAGCTGCCCTTATGGCTACAAATACAGCACCGGGCCTTATCAACCCGGACCGCTTTGCCTTCTTGAAACTCCCCATCCATGATGAAGAAATCTGGCAGAAGGTTCTTACTGAGGCAGAAGAAGCCGTAAAGCCGTGCCCGTGCAGGGTTTTCGGCTGGGACATAAGTACAAAGGCTGTTGAAATAGCCAAGGCAAATGCTGCAAGAGCCGGAGTCTTAGAGCTTATTGAATTCTCAGTTAAGGACTTTACAAAGGTCACTGAAGAGGATGTAAAGCTTCTAAACAGCTACTATAAGGGCACTGAAAAAGAGAAGACAGAGGAAGCAGATAATACTGCAATCGTTGGAAACGAGCACTACGGAAGCATAGTTACTGATCCGCCTTACGGAGTCAGGCTTGATTCTTCAAAATCAGCTTTGAGAAACCTCTACTCTCAGACAGGAAGGATTTTCTACGACATGTTCGGAGGATGGAAGATTTCCGTTCTCAGTTCAGATGCCGAGCTTCTCAGCTACATAGAGATGAAGCCTGAGAGAACAAACAAGATTATAAACGGCGGCCTGGACTGTCAGCTGGCCCACTACTACGTTTTTAACGAGTACGAAAGAAAGGCCTTAAAGGAAAAGGCAGATGCAAAGAGAGCCGAGCGTCTTTCTCAGCCGCTTTCTCCCGGAGCACAGATGGCTTACAACCGCCTGGTAAAAAATCTTGCAACAGTTGGAAAAGAGATGGCAAAGCAGGGAGTTACCTGCTACCGCCTCTATGATGCTGACATGCCTGAGTACAGTGCAGCCATAGACTTCTATGAAGGCAAGTGGATTACTCTTCAGGAGTATGCAGCTCCTTCTTCAATTCCTGAGGAGGATGCAGCAAGACGCCTTGATGAGCTTGTTCTTGCAACAGAGAGAGCTACGGGAATTGACCTGGAGAATATCTATGTAAAGAGACGTGAAAGACAGAGAGGAGACAACCAGTATGTAAGACGCAGTGCTCCTTCAGCTTCTCACTTCTACATGGTCCAGGAGAACGGACACCATTTTTCAGTTAACTTTAAGGACTATCTTGATACAGGACTGTTTCTTGACCACAGACCGGTTAGGAAGATGATTGAAAAGATGGCTGACAATAAGAGATTTCTCAACCTCTTCTGCTACACAGGAAGTGCAACAGTCCATGCAGCAGCAGGAAATGCTCTTTCAACTGTAAGCGTAGATACAAGTGCAACATACCTTGACTGGGCCCAGAAGAACATGTTTGTAAACGGTTTTTCAGGCTTAAATCACTTCTACTACAAGTCAGACAGTATTGAGTATCTTAAGACCAGCTACGACCGCTTTGACCTTATCTTCTGTGATCCTCCGACCTTCTCAAACAACAAGAGCAGAGGCACATTTGATGTTCAGAGAGACCATGTCTACCTAATCAGACAGTGCATGAAGCACCTTTCAAAAGAAGGAACTCTTATCTTCTCAACAAACTTCACACGTTTCAGAATGGACGAGGAGCTTGAGGAAATCTACAGGATTGAAGATATAACGGAAGAGACTATCGGAGATGATTTTAAGCGCAGCGGAAAGATCCACAAGTGCTACAAAATCACTCACAAGGCTGTAGCTCCTGTTGAAAGGGTAAGAACCAGAACAGTCAGAAAGGTTTCACTGAAAGGCTGAACTGAGGGCGCATAGCTTAATGGATAAAGCGTATCCCTCCGGAGGATAAAATGCGGGTTCGATTCCCGCTGTGCCTAATTATTTCCTGTTTACTCTCTGTAAAGCCTGGAAAAGTAAGTAAAATTTTAAAAAATATTTTATTTTACTGACAAAGTCAGTTTTATTTTAATTTTTTAAAAATAATACTGATTCAAGAACGTTGCAAACACGCTACTTTGCATAAAATGCAGTGCTATACTTTTTTTTGCAAAACAAATAAAATTCCTCTTAATTAATAAAAAGGGTGTAAATCATGGGTGCATCAGAATTTGATAATGTAGGTTTCGGCTCTCTGGTCTTTAACAGGACGGCCATGAAGAAGTATCTCAGCAGTGAGGCTTATAAAGCCTGGGACAACTGTGTCCAGCAGCGCCAGGTACTGAAGAATGAAACCGCATCCGAAATAGCCGAGGCCATGAAGACCTGGGCTCTTGAGCACGGTGCCACCCACTACTCCCACTGGTTCCAGCCTTTAACCGGTGTTACGGCAGAAAAGCATGAAGGCTTTATGATCCCCACAGGTGATGATGGCTTTAAACTTGAGTTTACAAGCAAGGAACTCATTAAGGGTGAACCGGATGCCTCATCCTTCCCTTCCGGAGGATTAAGATCCACATTTGAAGCCAGAGGCTACAGCGCCTGGGACCCAACTTCATATGCTTTTATTAAGGACAGAACCCTCTATATTCCAACAGTATTTTTCTCATACTCAGGAGAGGCTCTGGATAAAAAGACTCCCCTATTGCGTTCATGTGACGAGTTGAACAAACAGGCACTGAGAGTGCTGAGACTTCTCGGAGACAAAAAGACTAAGAGCGTTACTGCAAATGTCGGAGCTGAGCAGGAGTACTTTTTAATCAGGAAAGAGCTCTTTAACAGGAGAACTGACTTAAGACTTTGCGGAAGAACCATTTTGGGAGCTCCGTCTCCAAAGGGTCAGGAGCTTGATGATCATTACTACGGAGCCATAAAGCCTGAGGTTTCCAAATTCATGAAGGACCTCAACAGAGCCCTGTGGAAGCTTGGAATCTGCTCAAAAACAGAACATAACGAAGTTGCTCCGGCTCAGTTTGAGATGGCACCGTTCTTCACAACTGCAAACCGTGCAAATGATGAGAACCAGCTGACCATGGAGATCATGAGACGCGTAGCTGACGACCATAATCTTGTCTGTCTTCTTCATGAGAAACCCTTTGCAGGCACAAACGGTTCAGGAAAACATGTTAACTGGTCACTGTCCACAGACGGAGGTGAAAATCTTTTCTCACCTGGCGACAGCCCTGCTTCAAACAGACGCTTTTTACTCATGCTTGCAGCCTTCATAAAGGGTGTGGATGAGTACTCTGAGCTGCTTCGCTGCTCTACAGCCTATGCAGGAAATGATATGCGCCTCGGAGGTCTTGAAGCTCCCCCTGTAATTATTTCCGTATTCACAGGCCAGTACCTTGAAAACCTCATAGACAGCATAATCAACAACTCCTCTTTCGAAGGCTCAGAAGGCTCTCTGATGGAAGCCGGAAAGGCTGTACTGCTCAGAATTCCAAAGGATCTGACAGACAGAAACAGAACTTCAGCCTTGGCCTACACAGGAAACAAGTTTGAGTTCCGTATGCCCGGAGCAAGCCAGTCAATTGCAAGCCCGGTTACATATTTAAATGTAATTATGGCCCGCGAGCTTAAGGAAGTTGCAGATGCTCTTGAATGTTCGGAAAATCCTGAAGAAGACCTGAATGCTCTGATTAGAAAAATGCTCAAAGAGCACAGAAGAATAGTTTTTAATGGAAACGGTTACGACGGACACTGGGCTGAAGAAGCTAAGAAGAGAGGCCTGAAGAACCTGAGTAACACAGCAGAGACACTGCCGGAGTACCTCAGTGAAAAGAATATTAAGCTTTTAACTGAAGGTGGAATCTACACAGTTACTGAGATGCAGGGCCGTGATGAGGTTCACAAGCAGAAATACTGCTCTGTAGTCCTGATTGAGGCTAAGACCATGATAAAGATGCTCCATGAGATCTTTACTTCTGTAGCTTTGTTCTCTTCCGAGATTTCAAAGGCCTCAGACATGGTTCTGAACAGCGCCATACTCAGTGCAATAGACAGAGAATCCAAAGAGCTTCTTGATAATACAAAAAAGCTGGAAGGGCTGGTTGAAAAGGCCTCTGAATATGAGGATAACAGCTCTCTCATGGTTTTCTGCAGCAATGAGATTTATCCTCAGATGGAAAAATGCAGAAAGAGTGCAGATGCTCTTGAAAAGCTGACAAAATCTGATTTCTGGCCCTTCCCTGACTACACAGAGCTGCTTTTCTCAGTTTGAAATAACAAAGCTTGAGCACTTTGAAGCGTCTTATACAGTGAAAATAAAACAAGCTGTACAGGAGGCTTCATGCAGTATATCTACAGACCCATTGAATTTAAATCCATAAAGGAAATTCCCAGAGACTCAAGACCCCGTGAGAAGATGAGAAGTGAAGGAGTTTCAAACCTCAGCGACCTTGAACTTGTCTGCTCCATAATAGGGAAAGGTCAGAAAGGACGGCCGGTTCAGGATATAGCAGAAGACTTTCTTCAGACCATCTCATCTCTTAATGTAGCAAACCTCAGCCCGGAGGATTTAAACGGAATCAAAGGTCTGGGAGAGGCTAACTCTGCCCTGCTGTGTGCAAGTCTGGAACTTGGGAGGCGCTTTTTATCATGCAGAAAGAAGAACCTTTCAAGACCTGCCGATATATTTGATTATTTAAGGCACTATGGAGACAGAATGCAGGAACACTTAATCTGCATTATCCTCAATGGAGCTTTGGAGCTTCTCGCAATAAAAGTAATTACAGTTGGCCTTATCAACAGAACAGTCTGTCATCCGCGTGAGGTCTTTGCAGATGCAGTGGCCCTCAGGGCAAGCTCAATTATTCTTGCCCACAATCACCCAAGCGGGAATCTTGAACCGAGTATGAATGATCTGGATGTAACTGACTCTATAGAAAAAGCAGGCAGAATACTTGGAATCCGTCTGATGGACCACATAATATTCTGCCAGGACTCATACCGCTCCATGCTGGAAAACGGCGATTATTCATTTTGCTGATTAAGCAGCTTTCTTACTTTTGATTGTTGCTGCGGCGGTAAGAACAACGCAGAGAACACCAAGAACAATTATTACAACACCAATTACTGTAACAACTGCAGGAAGTGCCTTGTCCGGATTTGAAAAGAGAATAAAAGCAAGAACTGCATCTACAAGAGCTTCCCATGCAAAGGAGCTGAGATTCAGACGCTTGTCAATTTTTCTGCACATAATAGCATTCTGGACTGCAACAACAGCCTCAAAACAGAGGATTACAGCCACTATAATCTGAATGGCGCCGAGAGAAATCTCTGCAAGGGCTACCGGAGCAATTACTGCTACAAGACCGACAACAATTGAAAGGATGCTCTTTATAACAGCAACGGTTTTTGTAAGCTTTACAAAATGCCATGAGCTGATGTTAAAAAGTGTATAGAATCCGACTGCAAGTGAATAAACACCGGCAGTAACAACAATTATCTTAACAAAGAGACCCTTGTTTGCAAGAACAAGAATTCCTGCTCCTACAAGTAAAAGTCCAAGGATAAAAAACCCTATGTTATTTTTCTTTTCCATTTATGTTTCTCCTGTTTCCTTACATTTCAAAACTCAGATAGGCTCTGAGTCCAAGCTCATTGTCTGCGTTCTCTGTAACAGCTTTATAGTACTCAATCTCAACACCTACTCCGACAGTATCTGTCTGTCTTCCGTGGGCACCGGCCTGAACAACAAAACCCCAGCGCTGACCGAAGTCCGAGAAGTCTTCAAATTCGTTCACATCGTACCTTGCACCAAGAGCACCGTAGAGTTCAAAGGACCTTGCCCAGCTGTACTTGCCTGATAGAAGACCTGCTGCAGAGAGATTTAAGGTCTTAACTATTCCTTCCTCATGAGATTTAAGCTCTCCGGGGTTGGCAGAAGCTGTAAACTGCGCCTTAACACCTATGGCAAAATCACCAAAAGCAGCTGGAGTGAATGTTAAACCAAGAACTCCACCCAGACGCTTATTGCCATCTCCGGACGGAGAAACAACTGTAACACCTACATCCATGAGAAAATTTGATGGTTCCTCACGGGTTAAAATGTGTTCTCCGTCTCCTGCATAAAGAGCAGAAAGGCAGAGAAGCATAATTAATGTAATTAGAATCTTTTTCATTATTTTTCCCACAATTTCTCAGGATAAAGGCCCTGTTTAGTTTTTTCAGCAAGATTCTGTCTGACGGTCTCACGGTCTTCCTTGTAAGTCATACCGAACCATCTGTCCTCTGTGGAGAAGACCTTCATGGTACCGTTTCCTGTAGCAACAATCTCGCCTGCACAGTTAGGAAGAAGAACTTCTTTCTTAGGTTCTGCAATATTTTCCTTAACAAAGCGTTCCCAGTAGCCCTGCATGTAGTCAAAAGCTGCCGGAGTAAAGCCAAAGAAGTTCATGGAAACAATCTCGTCTCCGCTAAGACGTACGTCGCCTTCCGGAAGGTGGCTGACTATTCCCTGTGCGTCAAACTCAATCTTTGTGTTCTCACGCATGCTTGTAAGGAAGCCGTCCTTAACGTTACAGACCCCGCGGGAAACTGAACCTACAGGACTCATTGTATTCTTCAGAATGTAGCCGACCATGGCATGATCCTTGCTTGAATTATCAAGTGTACTCAGATAGTTTCCGAGAATTCCGTATGCTTCCTTTCCGTAGTAGTCATCTGCATTAATGATGGTAAACGGTGTTTTGACAGCATCTTTAGCACAAAGAACTGCGTGGATTGTTCCCCAGGGCTTTTCCCTGTTTTTTGAAGCCTCAATCTGCTGAGCATTCAGAAGGCTCTGCTTTGTCTGGAAAACATACTCGGCATTCATGTTGCGTGCAATTCTGTCAAAAAGGCGTTCTCTGAAGTCTTTCTCAATATCTGGGCGGATAATAAAGACTACCTTGTCATATCCATGTTCACGTGCGTCAAAGCAGCTGTAGTCAAGAAGTGTTTCTCCATGTGCTCCAACCGGATCAATCTGCTTGATTCCACCATATCTGGAACCCATTCCTGCGGCTAAAACAACCAGTGTAGGTTTCATGTTCAAATCTCCCTTTATGCTTCAGAAAGCATACCACATAAGGTAGTAAAGTTAAAGAATACTTATTTTACAATTGAATTAAGAACAACATCAAAAATCAGCAGTGAATTAGGTTCAACTCCTGTTGTTCCGTTCTCTCCGTATCCAAGTGACGGATGAATCCAGAATCTGTAGCTTGCACCTTTCTTCATAAGACAGAGACCCTCTGAGAAACCCGGAATAACCTGAGTCAGAGAAAGATCAGTTGATGCTCCTCTTGCATATGAAGAATCAATAACTGTTCCGTCAATAAGGGTAAGAACATAGTCTACATTAACTGTATCTGAGGAAGTCGGTGTTGCGCCACTGCCCTCTTCCAGAACCTTGTACTGAAGTCCGCTTGCTGTTGTAACTACGCCTTCATTAAGAGAGTTTTCTTCAAGGTAGGCTTCTGCTTCCTTAAGGTTTTCTTCTCCTATGGCGGCGACAAGGTCTGTCAGATACTGCTTATAATCATCAACAATCTTTGAAAGCTCTTCTTCTGTAAGATCATAACCGTCAGCATAGGACTTGGCTCCCTCTGCAAATGCAGTGGCATCCATATCAAGATAGTTGCCCATGTTTGAATAGGCCTGGTAGTAACCGAGGGCCCAGAAGAACTTTTCAGAAACTGTCTGCGGAACATAGTTCTCAACTGTTTCAGTTGCTGTAATTTCGGGTTTTTCTGCCATGCTCTGTGCAAAAACAGAAAAAGAGATAACGAGAATAATAAGAATGCTTATTGTTTTTTTCATATCAAATCTCCCTGTTTAAAATTGTTTTCCACCATATAGCCCTCAAGAGAACGCAGGAAGTTGTTTTTATCAGCAAACGCTCTCGGAGAAGCCAGTCTGTGTGATGGTGTCTCACATATTAACCTTTCAATAACAATATCTGAAGGTATACGCCTCAGAAAATACACAGTACTCCACAAATGACGTTTTGTACATGGTGCAGTCACCTCACCCTCAAGGTACTTTTCAAACAGCACAGTGCCTGAAGCAATATTAAGATTATGAATTTTCACAGCCTGAGGATGAACAGTGTTTATTACCCTGATTGTATCGTTAAGTTCTGCCTCCGTTTCCCCCGGAAACCCTGTAAGAACATGAACGCACAGATTAAGGGAGGCCTCCTTCACAAGAGAAGCAGCATCCAAGAAGTCCTTCACGCTGTGACCGCGCCTCATGGCCTTTAAAATCCTGTCATTTCCGCTCTGAAGTCCAAGTTCCACACACACCTGTCTTTTATCTGTTTTATAGGAAGACAAAAGAGCGACCTTTTGCCTGTCTATACAGTCAGGTCTGGTTGAGACAATCAGCTCCTCCCACGGATAGAGGTCTATTACGCTGTCGTATTTTTCTTTTAGAACCTCTACCGGTGCGTAGGTATTTGAGTATGACTGAAAATAAATTGAAAAATGCTCTGCCTTATATCTTCTTCTTACAAACTCAACGCCACGGTGAGCCTGCTCTGCAAGAGGGGGAACATTTACAGTTAACTGGGAATCTATATCTTTTTCAAAACTGCTTTCGTGAGTGTAGGAACTTTCACTTTTTCTGTGGTATACGGAAACAGCACCCTGGCTGTCACAGAATATACATCCGCCCTTAAGGCGGCTTTTATCCCTGTGGGGACAGGAAAAACCTCCGTCTACACCTACCCTGTAGATTCTGTAGCCGTAACGGTTTTTAAGATTCTCAGAATAGCTGTTATACGGTCTTTCCATGTCTGCCTCAGTTAAAGAAAGCTGTTTTTATCCAGGGATTTCCGTTTGCAAAGGCCTTAAAATCCATTTCCTTTCTTGAAGGAAGCTGGAACGCATTAAGATAGATTATCCCGTCAGAGCAGGCAACTCCCACTCCCCTGTCCTTTCTGTAGGCAACAACTGTTCCGGGTGCAGCAGAAACAGATTCTGCTTTTTCCAGATCATCAAAACCGCCCCAGACACCTGTAATATAGATGGGGTTTCCATCAAAGAAGGCAAAGGCCTTGGGCCATGGATACATGGCACGGATCTGACAGTGAAGAGAGAAGACACTACTGTTAAAGTCAAGATGAGCTTCTTCGCGTCCTATCTTTGTACAGTAAGAGACCTCTCCAATCTGCTCTTTGCTCTGAACAAGACCTTCAAATACACCCTCAAGTGCCTTTGGAACAAAAGAAGCTGCACGCTCAGAAACAAGAGATGTAAGGCTTTCAGTATTCTCTGTTCCGGAAAGAGGGAAAGAGTCAGTAGCCCAGATTTCTCCCTCATCCATCTCAAGGCCAAGAGTCTGAAGTGAAATTACACACTCTTTCTGCCCGCTTAGGATGGTACTCTGAATTGGAGATGCTCCCCTGAAAAGAGGAAGGCGTGACGGATGAACATTAAATGTACCACCCTTGAAAAGAGAAAGAAACTTAGGTCCGAAAATCTTGCCAAAGGCAAAGGTTACCAGAACATCTGGCTTTAAGGCTGAAACAGCATCTCTTGCCTCTGTCTTTATAGTGTCGAACTGAAGAACCGGAATACCGCGCTTTACTGCAGCTTCCTTCACCGGGGGCGGAACAAGCTGTTTTGAACGGCCCTGGGCTGAATCAACGGCAGTCAGAACACCCACAACACAGAATGTGTCGCAAAGACGTTCAAACAAAGGGACTGCTATCTGAGGTGTACCTGCAAAGAGGATTCTTTTCTTATCCACGTCTTCTGCTTTTTCCCTTTCTCTCGTTTTTCTTTCTTCTTTCAAACAAATCTACCATGTGCTTTCTCTCTGACGGAGAAAGATGGTCTATGTAGAGCTTACCGTCAAGGTGGTCATTCTCATGCTGAATTGCACGTGCAAGAAGACCTGTAGCATGAAGTGTGAAAGACTTTCCGTGAACATCCTGAGCAAAGACTGTTACCTCAAGAGGTCTTACAACCTCATGGCTGAGTCCGGGCAGACTGAGACAACCCTCCTCATAAGGGCCTTCTTCAACAGATGTTTCAATAATCTGAGGATTTACAAATACACGGCGGATTCCCTCGGAAGGAATTTCAATAACAAAAAGACGCTTGTCCACTCCAACCTGCGGAGCTGCAAGACCTACTCCCTCAGCCTCTTCCATTGTCTCAAACATGGCCTCGGTAAGAAGTTCAAGAGGACGATCAAAATCTTTCACCTCAGTGCATTTGACACTGAGAATATCATCACCTAATTTACAGATATCAAGCATTTAAACAACCTTATATATATCTGTAGTGTAAAGACTTTTTTAAAGCAGCTCAAGCGGGTCAGTATCTACTTCAACTATTACTGAAGAGCTCTTAAAGCCATCAAGGGCAGAGGAGAGTGCGCCAATTAAGATATTCATGTCATTTGACTTTAAAAGAACCTGGAAACGGTACTGCTCACGGACCTTCTCAATAGGACATTCCTGGGCTCCGAAAACTTCAAAATTACCGTCTATCTTCTTAAGCCTTAAAGCTATCTCTTCAGCAGCCTTGAAAGCCTTCATCTTATCCTTTGATCTGAAGACTGTATTAATCATGCGGCAGTATGGTGGAAATGAAAGCTGCTGTCTTACAGAGAGCTCTCCCTTTGCAAACTCCTCAACCCTGGCAGAAGAAGCGAGTTTGATAGTGTCATTATCAGGCATTCTTGTCTGAATTATTACCTTTCCGCTTTCATCAGATCTGCCGCTTCTGCCGCTAACCTGGACAAGAAGGTCAAAGGTTCTCTCACTGGCTCTGAAATCCGGCATGAGAAGACCGCTGTCAGCCATAATTATTCCTACAAGCCTTACGTTAGGGAAATTAAGGCCCTTTGCAACCATCTGGGTTCCGAGAAGAATCTGAATTTCACCTTTGGCAAAGGCACTGAGTGTGTTCTCTATTGTCTTTCTGTCCTTGGATACAACATCAGTATCAAGACGTGCACAGACATACATAGGAAAGAGCCTTTTTATCTCATTTTCAACAAATTCTGTACCGACTCCGGAATACAAGACGTTAACAGAACCACAATTTGGGCATATATGAGAGAGTTTTTCTCTGTGTCCGCAGTAGTGACAGACCATCTCATCCTTGTTTCTGTGATATGTCATGGCCACATCACAGTGAGGGCATTTAAGTTCATAACCGCAGTTGTTGCAGTGGTAGTAGTACGAGTATCCGCGTCTGTTTAAAAAGAGTATTACCTGCTTTCCGTCAGAGAGACACTTGTGCATTTCCTTTTGCAGTGTCCTGCTGAAAAGGCCGCTTTCAGCTTTCATATCTACAACAGAAACACGTGGGAGCGTTCCTCCTCCAACTCTCTGAGTCAAATTCAGGCGTTTCATCTTACCGCTTTCCATCAACTGCCAGGCTTCAAGGCTTGGGGTGGCACTTCCAAGTACAAGTTTGCCGTTACAGGCACTTAAGCGGCGCTGGGCAACCTGACGGGCATGGTAACGGGGAGCGTTTGAACTCTTGTATGAGTTCTCATGTTCCTCGTCAATTATTATCATTTTAAGGTTCTCAAACGGGGCAAAAACTGCGCTTCTGGCACCTATTACAAAACTTACTTCACCGCGCCTTATCTTTCTCCACTGCATGATTCTCTGAGAATCAGTTAAACCGGAGTGAAGTATGGCTACATTTCCCTTAAAGCGCTTTATTACCTGCTGGGCAAGCTGATGCGTAAGTGTAATCTCAGGAACAAGATATATAACCTGACCACCCTCAGAAAGGACCTTCTCAACACACTTTAGAAAGACCTCTGTTTTTCCGCTTCCGGTAATACCGTAGAGGTAGAAAAGAGAGGAAGGAGAAGATGTAATTTCGTCTACAGCTTTCTGCTGCTCTTCTGTAAGGGAAACAGAATTACGGGTTTCTCCCATCTCTGTATCAAGAGCACCGAAGGAAACATCTCTTTTTCCGCCGGGGATCATGGTATCCATTATTTCACCGCGGCTTGAGAAGTAGAATTTTTCCATCCAGAGGGCAAGATTGTATTCGTTCTGACCGAACAGAGGCTCTTTGTCTATTACCCTTTTGATTTCCTTAATTTCAAACTCACACTGGGGCTTTTCATCAAGAACCTCAACAACATAGCCTTTCTTCTTGAGTCTCCCAAAGGGAACCTCAACACGAAAGCCTTCACACACATTGTGCTTCTCATCATCAAAACTGTAGAGAAAATCAGAATTCAGAGGTACGGGAACAAGAACCCTTGCGTATTTGACCATCTTCAACCCCGTATCTGAGGATTAATTATGGAAGAAAGTCTCTTTAAATCTTCCCATACAGGACGGCGCAATTCCATGTTTCTCAGAACTGCAGCAGGGTGGTAGGTACAGACCATCGGGATACTTGAATCAAAGAGAAAAAGTTTTTCCCTTAAAGAGGCCATAGTGGCATCCATCTTGCCGGTCATGAGGGTAGAGGCGGGCTTTCCGACACAGAGAATAGCAGAGGGCATGACAAGAGCTATCTGCTGATACAAAAAGGCTTTACATGCTTCTTTTTCGTCATCTTTAGGATCTCTGTTCTGAGGCGGACGGCACTTTACAACATTTGCAATATAGGTGTTTGTTTCCCTTGAAAGACCTATGGCCTTAAGCCACTTATCAAGGTATTCTCCTGCAAGGCCAACAAAGGGACGGCCTGTAAGATCCTCTTTTTCTCCGGGCCCTTCGCCTATTACCATAACCTTAGGTCTGTTTGAACAGCCCTCACCAAACACTGTATTAGTCCTTGTCTTACAGAGACCGCATCTTGTGCATGTGCTTACATAATTTGAAAGACGGTTAAGATCCATCTGTGAAAAATCATCAGGAATATCCGAGAGCATGGACTGAATGGTTTTATCTTCAGCCTTTTCCCCTTCAATTTTTGCGGCCACAGAGGAGAAATCCTTATTTTGAGGTTTTACCGGTAGCTTTTTTTTGAGGATAGCCTCATAAAGGTCCATTATATTATCAAGCTCAGTAATAGCACCTTTAACGTCCATGGCCGTAACGCTCCTCAAACCACATATATTCATTCTCATCATAACTTACACGCCATAGATACAAACCATCTGACGGTGCAGTCTTACCGCATAAGGCCCTGTCTTTTGAATCCAGTACAGCCTTAAACTCATCAACGCTCTTTCCTGCGGCTGCCATCTCAATCATGGTTCCCGTAACGGATCTTACCATGTGGTACAAAAATGCATTTCCGCAGATTTTGTAGCAGAGAACCTTTTCACCGAAAACTGTGTTTACAAATGAAAACGCACTCTCATAAATATCACGTACCTTACTGGGACACATGTCTGCAGATGCAGTGAAGGCAGTAAAGTCATGCGTGCCAATTAAGACAGAAGCATATGAATCAAGCAAAGCCTTATCAGGAAAAGCTTTAATGTTTGTTATAAGACCATCTGAAAAGCAGTCCTTACCGTACTGTTCCTTAAAGAAATAGCGGTATTCACGGGCCATGGCAGAGTAGCGTGCATGAAATGTGCGAGGAACATCCCAGCTCCTTCTGACCCTTACGGAAACAGGAAGAAAGGAGTTCAGACCATTGCAGAAGGCTGTAACGGGAATGCTGCAGTCATCTATCTCTGCATGGGCAACCTGGCCCATGGCATGAACACCGCTGTCAGTTCTTCCGCTGCCGCAGATTTCAACATTCTCCTGTCCTGTAAGCTTCTGGACAGCTTCCTTAAGCGTTTCCTGTACAGAGACCCCGTTTTTCTGAGCCTGCCAGCCGCAAAAAGCCCTTCCGTCGTAGCTGACCTGCAGGGCTATTCGGCGCCTGCCTTCCGGTGCGGAGAACTCTGTGGGTCTTTTCCAGTCACTGCGAGCCATATTAAGCCTCCACTGTTTCCAGAACAACAAAGGCTATGGCCAGAGGCATTTCATGAGTAATACTGACGTGGCTTATAAGGGAAGGGCTCTTCTCAAGGGTATGTCCTGTAAGCTCAATATAGGGTTTTCCCTCCTTATCCTTGCATGTACAAATCTCAGAGGGAGAAATATCGGCTCCAAAACCCAGACCCCTGGCTTTTGCATAAGCTTCCTTTACAGCAAAGCGTGAGGCCAGAAACTGAGCTTTAATCTGTGGCTGTGCATGCTCAAGAGCCTTGTATTCTTCAACTTCGCGGGGATTAAATATTCTTTGTATAGCTCTTTCATTAAGACGGCCGATTCTTTCAATTGAAACGGCATCTGTTCCAACGCCGAAGATCACTGCTTTTCCTCAAAGTATATTCTCACAAAGAGGGGAGAACTTCTGAAGTAGACTTCAGAAAGATCTACATAATCCTCAAGAGACTCGTAATCAACCTGTACGGGAACAACTGCTATTCCGCTTCTGCTTACCGCAGAGAAATCCGCATAAAGTCTTACAGAATCAGGATTAATAAGATAAATATCCTCTCCGTCTCCCATGACCAGAAGCGTACTTGATTCAGGAATAACACTTACAGCTTCATAATTCTCAGGAAGGATTACATCAAGAGGAAGAGAAACCCTTCTTGTCTCCATACCGGTGTAGTAAACCATTACAAAAACGAGAACTGCAAAGACGAAACAGAGGATCTTAACCTGCCAGTTGCTGAAAAATCCTTCATTAGAGGAAGACTTACTTCTCTTCATCTTTCACCTCCGCACCTGACACATGAATATCAAAGCTGTTGAACAGAGCAAGAAGAGTTGACTTTAAAGCCTCATTATCAAGGTTGTAGTAGAGGTTTGCACCGTAGGCCAGAGAAATGGCTCCGGTTTCCTCGGAAACTATCATTACTACTGAGTCTGATTCTTCTGCAAGACCGAGGGCTGCTCTGTGTCTTGTTCCGAATGAGGCACTTATATCTCTCTGCTGGCTGAGTGGCAGGTAGCAGCCTGCAGAAACTATACGTCCGTCCTGAATAACCAGGGCTCCGTCATGAAGCGGAGTATCATGTTCAAAAATGGTAACTATGATTGCTGCAGAAATATCAGCATTCAGCCTTGTACCTGTCTCAATAACATTTTTAATAGATACCTGGCGCGGGAAAACAATCAGAGCTCCGCGTTTTGACTGGACAAGGGTATTACATGCGTCAATTATTGCGTCTATCTGCTCAGAAGAGGTCTTGGATGAAGCTCTCTTGAAAAGACCTCTGCTAAAACCCTGAATCAGGGCTCTTCTCAGTTCCTGCTGATACAGAACACAGAGAAAAACAACAAAGGGAAGGGCACAGACCTTCATGATCTTCAAAAGAACATCCAGTGAAAAAACCAGACAGAGAAGATAAGCTAAGACATAAACGGCAATTGAATAGACAAACTGAGCCGCACCGCCTCTGGAAAGAGAGACATATACATAATAGAAAAGAGCGGTCAGCGTGAGTATCTGTACAACTACTCTGATTATTTCAAGTGCCATCAAGGCCTCCTTTTCCGTCAGTATAAATTATAACGTCAGACTGGAACTTCAACAACCTCTGTTCTGCTATCCTTTTCACCATTAAAAGAACTTGTGACAGAAGCCTTTACAGCGCCCTTTTTACAGGCCTTTTCAAGAGCAGAAGCAACCTTTTTCAGATCATCGACACTTGTATTTAAAACAATCTTTCTTCTTTCAAGATAGAGAGCGTCGTCAAGACCGTAAAGGATTCGCCTGAAGGTCTCCATACTCTTTGAATAGGGAGGCAGAGGCTTAAGCTCTTTTCCAATCAAAGTGACCACAGTATTCTCTATTTCCTCCTCAGTCAAAGGAGCTGAAAAAGAAGAAACAAAAGCTGAGAAAGTGCTCTCTACAGACGGGTCTCTGTAGGATGAAAATGAGAAGATTCCGTCCTGAGAATTTACGTTGCACTCAACCCCGTAGGCACCACCTTTTCCCCTGACAGTTTCCCACAGATATGTCGAGGAAAGGATAGAGGAAAGAAGGGAAGAACGGGTCTTAAAAGTCTCATCCACAGAAGGCAGACGGAAAGCCATGGCGTTAAATGAAGGACCTGATGAAACCTTGAGAATACGGTAGTCACAGGAGCTCTGTAAGGCCTCCCTATCAACACCGGTACATTTGTTAGGACTCCTTACCATAAAGGATTCAGATAACTTAAGCACACATTCATGAACAGAAGAAACATCAGATTCATCACAACAGTACTGAATAGTTAACTTATTATCATAGAAGAGTTTATTTCTAAGTGCTTCAAGTTTGTCAGCAAGACTTACTAACTGTTTATCGTCCAGACTCTTAAGACTTTCCATGTACAAAAAGCTTGTAGTCCCTATCTCCAGCTCACTTTCTCTCTGGGTCTTACTTAGTAAGGACTGCACACTAAGTGAGGCAAAATAATTTCCGTAGTAAAGGTAGTTTGAATAGAAGTCAGAAACTATATCTGTTATGGCTGCACGGATTCTTTCTGCGTCCTTTAGAATGCTCTTTAAAAGCATCTCGGAAATCAGAGAGGCAACTTCATTTCTGTCAGAAGTAAGGAACTTGGAAATGACATATACAACACTTACAGTCTCCCCGTTACGACCTGCGTCACACATGTTGGAAACAGCAAGACCTCCGGTTAGATTTCTGATAAGGGAACCCATCTCTGAGTAGCTGTGATCTGTGGTGTTGCACATGTAAATAAGGCGTACAAACAAAGGCAGAAGAAGCTTCTCCTCGTCAGTTAAAGAGGAGCAGTCAAAGCCAAGATTAAGATATGTAATTCCGTTGGTTCTCTCAACAAGACGGTGCACTGAAAGATTGGAAGAAAACGGTGTTCCTTCAAGAGGAGGATTATCAAAAACAGGAACCTCATCAGGCATGTCTGACAAGCGTATTCTCATAATGCTTGAACTCTGCTCCAGAGAATCATCAGTGGCAGTAAATTCTTCAAAAACATTCTTCTGTGCAGAAAGCTCCTCTTCTGTATAACAGCTTTTTCTCTTAAGAAGCTTTTCATCCATCATGGCCTTGAAAGCAGGACCGTAGGAGGAGTCTTCATAAACCGTGAGAAGACAGCGGTTGGGATTATCAACAAGGTTATTAAGAATCCAGGTCTCAAAATAACGGGGATTTTGAGCAAAACGGTCCTTAACAACTGCCAGATTCCCCGGTCTGTCCAGAAAAGAAAGAACAGACTTACCCCTGAGCCATGAATTTGCTGCTCTCATAGCTGTAAGAATGCCATAAGGCATGCCGGAACCCGGTATTTCTCGGATGGAGAACTCCTGACGCTTTAAAACACCGGCAAGAAGGTCCTTGGGAAGACCCTCAACAGCTATCTTTCTAAGAGTTGAGACCAAAAATTCTTCTATTTCGTCCTCTTTACCCTTCAAAGCATGGGAAAAACCTATGGAAAAAGGTGTATAAGGATAGCCGCTTGTAGCTCCGGAAGCGTTACTAAGGTCCTCTCCAAGAGGAGAATCCGTTATGGTCTTATATAAAGGGGCTCCGGGATTTCCAAGAAGAACATCTACAAGAATATTTACAGTCATGACTTCCACAGGGTCAGAAGCAGAAGAAGTAAGCCACGAAAGAATGACAGTATTTGCGTCTTTTGTGGTGCATTTTCGGCTATCTCGGGCAAATCCTATATCTTTTAACGTATAACTTTCCGAACTCGGTACTATTTTACAACTGTCCCATTTGCTGAGATTTTCCTTAAACAGATAGCGTTCTTCCAGCTTTGAGAGATACTCCGAGCAATCAAGATTGCCAAAGAGGAACAGACGGCAGTTGGACGGGCTGTACCATTTTCTGTAGCGTGCAAGATACTCTTCATATGTAAGATCTGCTATGTAGTACGGATCTCCTCCTGAGTCATAGCAGTAAGGTGTTCCGTCAAATAGCTTGCACAAGGCTGCTGACTGGATTATCTCGTCCTCAGAAGCCCTGACACCGCTCATTTCATTGAATACAACACCGTCAAACTTTGAATCAAAGAACCTTATTCCTTCCTGCTCAAAGGATGTCTTGCGCAGCAGAGGATTAAATACTGCATCCGAGTAAATATCAAAGAGATTGTCAAAGTCCTTCTTAAGAGGAGAAGCAAACGGATAGATAGTCTTGTCCGGAAACGTCATGGCATTCATGAATGTGTTGGGACTGGACTGAATGGCCAGATTAAACGGGTCTTTTACGGGAAAGCGTCCTGAACCGCTTAAAACTGTGTGCTCAAGAATATGGGCTACACCCATACTGTCTTCAGAGGGAGTTGCAAACATAAAACAGCAGCTTAATTCGCTGCTGTCGTTTTTTATATGAAAAACCTCCATGCCCGTATCATCGTGGACATAGAGGGTTCCCGTTCCGTTGTAGAACGGAAGATCAGTTTTCTCTTTTATATTAAACATAGTTTCCTTTTAACCAGTCGTAGATTATGTTACAGATGTTTTTATATGCATTTTCAAGAGCTTCTTCATAACTTGAGCCAAAGCCGCTGACATTCAGAACAGGAGAAACATTGCCTGCGCTGTTATTTATCTCCGTATAATATGTTGCCTCACTTTCAACAACAACGTGCCAGATTCCGGCTTCTGTCTTTCTCTGTTCAAGAACACCCATTCTGAGAATCAGTGCATTCTTAATATCCCTTTCCGTCATACGGGAGAAGGATGAAAGAATCTCTGAATCAGTAAGGTCTCCGTCAGAGTTCAAATCAGCTTCCTCAGTATATGAGGCAGCATAAGAGGCAATTGAGTCAGAGCTCAGACGATTCTGAAGATATACGGCCCACGGATTGTCTTTCTCAAGATTCCACTTCTCGTTGTAGGCTAAGACCTGAATTCCGGTAGTGGGTCTGTTGAGGTTCTTATCGTATGAGAAAGCGATCTTCTTTTCCTCAACCAGAGAAGAAAGAACATCTGCAGTTTCACTGTCAAAGCTCCTGATTTGCTCTATCTCACTGTAAATATCAAAGGTAAAAACAATATCTCCGACGGCTGCCAGGGTGTAGTTTACAGAACGGAACTGGAAGACACCGTCTGAATTTGAGGTAAAGGAGTAAGAATCTTCCCATGTGTTTCCAAGACCATCAAGACATATGTAGGAAGCCCTGATTTCAGCCATATCAACCTTGGTTTTCAGAATAGTCTCACGGCGCTCGACACAGACAGAGCATGAAGCTTCTGATGTGTTTGAAGAAACAACCTTAAGGCTCAGCGTTGATAAAATCTGCTTAACTTCCTTTAAAATCGACTGGTAGTCGTAGCCCTCTTCAATACCGTCAAGGTCGTGGGACAAAATCATAGACTGAAGATATAGCTGGACAGCCCTCAGGTCCTTACTGTCCTTTATGCACTGGTCTGCCTCATCTACGAGTGCAACAGCTTCTTTTTCCCTGTTGTACTCTTCCTCTCTGGACTCTGTTCTGAGGCTTGTCATAATCTCCTCAGATGCTCCGCACAGTATGAGGACCCGGTAAACATCGCGTTTTTCACTGTAAGATCTGTCTGTCAGGATAATATGGACGCCAAGGCTCTCAATAGAACCTGTGTTAATCAGGTCTCTGTAGGATTCTCGCCCAATCTCAGTTCCGACGTAGTCTTCAAGCTTTTCAAAAAGATTACTGTATGCAACAAGTTCTGCCTGTCTGGAGCTTTCAGCTGAGGAACCGTCCCCAATAAAGGCTATCTCACCTTTGGCAACCCTGGACTCCGGATTATAGTACCAGGAGGGCAGATTCTTAATCATTCCCAGAATGTAGCTTCTGGTCTGTGCACAACCCGTGAAAGAGAGAATAAAGAGAACCAGAATAAATAAAACAAGCGCCTTTTTCTTCAAATTGTAACCCCGAATCCTATGTTAAAGCCAAACCTGTATTCATGTTTTTCAGACTTCAGTGCACAGGCCCCTGCACTGAAACTGTATCTGTTGTAATTATACCTGTACATGAAGGATGTAAGAACACTTAATCCGGATAATTTTGAATCAGTGCCGAATCCGGCAGCCACATCAAGAAAACCGTTTTTGATAATACCTAAAGAAGATTCAGGCATGACCATTGAGAACGGAATGGCAACCTTAAGTCCTCCAAAAATGTTTATCTCTGAATATTTGTAGGTATAAGTGACTCCCGCAAAGGGGATAACAGGATAAAATGTTCCGGTACGGCTTAAAAAGAGCCCTCCGAAATCGTATGTAGTCGTAACAGACAGGTCATATAAAGCAGGGCGCTGATAAAGGGGACTTCCAATATCATATCTGCCGCTTCCCGACAGGCGCTGAAGAATCACAGCATTGTCACTTACGTTTGTGGTAATAAAGATATTTGAATTATCATCCTTAAAGATTGTCCACTTGCCAACCTTCTCTCCCTCTTCAGGAGTAAAAGAAACCATTCCCTTGTGAACATACTGCACACTATATGCAAAAGCAGGTGTGCAGAGCACAAAGAGAAGAACAAACAGGAGGATGAATCTTACTTTGCCCACTGCTTTACAATCTCCACAATAAGGGCAGAAGCGTCATTCATGGCATCCACACCAACCCACTCAAAGCGGCTGTGCATGTTGTGTCCACCGGCGTAGATGTTCGGACATGAAATGCCCTTCTCTGCAATCCTTGCTCCGTCGGTACCACCGCGGATAAGTTCATTTACAAGAGGCTGACCAAGTGCCTTTCCAGCTTCATAAACAGCTTCAAGGGCCTTGGGATCCTTTCTGGAAGCCTCAACCATGTTTCTGTAGCTGATTGAAGAGCGCACCTTTACCTTTCCGCCGCGGTACAGAGCTTCAATTGTCTTACCAAGACTCTTGAGGGCCTTAATTCTCTCCTCAAGGCTGTTATAGTCAAAATCCCTGAGAAGAATCTCAAGATCAACAGAGGAAACACTTCCCTTAACTTCATGAGCGCAGTAATAGCCGTAGCGGCCGTCTGTAGCCTCAGGACTCTCAGCCTGAGGAAGGGCGTTAATAAAGGCACTGCACATTGTAAGTGCATTTACCATGCGCCCTCTTGCAGCACCAAGGTGGTAGGCAACACCTTCAAAATGAACCTTAACTGAGGCTGCGTTGAAGCACTCATCCTCAATTACATACCTGGTTCCGCCGTCCATTGTGTAAAGTGCGCGGCAGTGAAGGCGCTCCATATCAAAGAAGTCCATTCCAAAACCTGTCTCTTCATCCGGTGAGAAGAGAATCTCTATCTCGCCGTGTTTAATCTCCGGATGTGAAACTATGTATGAGACAGCTGTCATGATCTCAGCTATGCCGGACTTATCATCACTGCCTAAGAGTGTGTTGCCGTCAGAGACAACAAGATCTGAGCCTATGTAGGAAGCGAGCTCAGGATTTTCTGCAGCAAAGATTGTATATTTGGAATTGAGCTTTATATCTTTCCCGTCGTAGTTCTTAACCACTCTTGGCTTTACGCCGTTACCCATAACATCAGAAGCAGTATCAACGTGTGAACTGAAAGCAATGGCGCTCTTTCCTTCTGTGTTTGCAGGAACTCTTGCAAGAAGATAGCCGTACTCATCAAGAGTGACATCCTCAAGACCCAGGTCCTTAAGTTCTTTCTCAAGAAGCCTCAGAAGGTCCCACTGACCCTTTGTAGAGGGGTGAATCTTATCAGCCTTTGAGGCGTCACTCATTGTGTCTATAACAACATATCTTAAAAAGCGTTCAAGAACTTCTTTTTTAAACATTTATATCTCCTCAGGTGCAAGCACCTTCGAAGACATAATAACACAATCAAAGTCAGATATTGAAGTCGTACTTCTCGCCAAGAGCCCTTATCATGTCAGTTGCGTTAAAAATGCCGAAAACAGCAAGGCAGATTGCGGTAGAAGTCGGACTCATACCAAGGGATGTGGCTACAGACGTAACGGCGGTCGTAAGGGCATAGTCAGCCTGAGGCGTTTTCAAAAGCTCGGTCAGCCAGTCCTGAAAGGAGGCCTCTGAACCGAGGTTAAGAGACGGCCCTATTCCGTTTATATCCCTGTAAACTTCCATTGCAATCATGGCTACAAGACCGGCCCCTACAGCTATGGCTGCAGCAGCAGTAATCTTTCCCCACAAAACCGTATCCGGAATGTATGAGTAAACGGCACTTGCCGCAAGCAGAACCACAGAGCGCACAACAAAAGCCTCAAGATCAGAGTAGAAATCCTCCTGCTGACTCAGGGGAATATCCTTAGCCAGAGGTTCAAGCTTATCCCTGATAGCCTTCTCTGTTTCCACAATCTTCTTTTCAAGTACCTGAAACTGGTCGTCTGTTAAAACGCGCCTGGAAACATCAACTACTTCCGAGTAGTCGTATGAGGCCGAACTTGCATCTACCTCATAGCACAGGTCTATATACTCTGCCCCGTTTTCCTCCATCTCCGTAAACTCCACTATGTCCGCCCCGGTCAGAGAGGAACCCCTGGTCCCGTCCAGTTCTCCCTGCACTTCAGAATCAAGGTGAGGTTTTATGGTGTCCATTTCCTCGTCTATAACCGATGCAACCTTTGTCTTTACCTGAGAGGCAGAGTACCCGGAAACACTGGAGAGTCCTGAGTCCATAGAGCACCCGACAATTGCAAACAAAAGGACTACAGCAGTCCAGTAATTTAAAGATTCCTTAATTTTCTCATTCATATTTAATCCTCCTTGAACAGGTGATATCCGCAGCAAAGGCGGATCCTTATCCGTGAATAAGATGAAAAAATTCCTTTAAGCTCTCCGTATTCCGCAGAGAACGTCCCCGACGGGTCCCGGATGCAGACAGACGGCTCTATAAAGAACTTCTCAGCTACCGGGAAGGTCCACCCCGCCTCAATCTCATTTAATGTGTACAGCGTTGCCGTCTTGTTTGATATGTTGTACAGGTAGGCCATGTCGACCATGGAAAGAGAGAAAAACAGGCCTTTTGAAAACGGGTAGTAGGCAACATTCAGAGAAGACTCAACACATACCCGGCCTGTTTTATAGGTAACGCGGACAGGGACACGGATCTGAAAGTCACTGTCCAGCGGGATACGGGCATCTGCGGAGCCCTGACAGTCTGTCCCGCGCATGACAAAATCCTTTAGCACAAAGGCATCTGCAGCTACATCCATGCTGAAGGCAAATGCTGAAAAACATAGAAAAATAATAAATACAGTTAAAATTAATCGCTTCATTGGGCACCTCCTGCAATTGAAAAAAGTAGAAGCTCTCCGTTCTCCCTGCGCCCCAGAATCTCATGTTTTCCCACAATCAGGGAGACAAGTCTCTCCCCCGTATCCAGAATGCTTATCTTCCTCATTCCTGAGTCAGAAATGCTGTAGGTTGTAAGCTTTCCTGAGGCATCTGAGGCGTACAGATACTTCCCGTCAAAGCTGCGGGAAAGGGCTATGGGAAGAACATCTGAACTTGATTTACAGATCCATCTGCTGGAACCCGGAGTCCACAGAGAAAGATTTCCCTCAGAGGCCTCAGCTATACCGGAAGAGGCTGTAAGCTCCACAGGCTGGCAATAGGAAAGAGAGACACCGCTTTTGGTCCATGTTCCGTTGAATCTACCGTTTGCAAATGCACAGCTGTAGTACGAGCCGTCGGCAACTGCACAGACAGAAAGAGAGCCGAAAGTTGAGGCCATAACAACCGAATTATCGTGCCTGGGTTTTACATAACGTCCCTGCTTTACAAGAATTCCATCCTCAAAAGTCAGAAGCAGAAAAGCTTCTGAAAAGCATGAAAAACCTATGACCCTGTTACCGGGATCCACCCAGCCTATATCAAGGGAACAGATAGGCTCTGAAAAGGCCGGAACAGTTGCAGTAAAGCGTATGGTCTGAGCATCTTTTGTGCAGAAATGGACATCTCCGTTTTCAACATAAAGAAGGTTTATGTTGCACCCGCTGTCTGTTACGGCAAACTCCGCCATACCTGCTGAACTGTAGATGTGATCTGATAAGCCCAGCCACGAGAAACCGTCGTCAGTATCCCTGTAAACCTTTTCAACAATAAGCGTGCTGTTGTAGACCTTAACAAGCTGCAAAAGACCCTTGTCAGGACAGATAATTACATACCTGTCTTCTCCGACAGCTCCGACAAGGGATGAGGCGTTGCAACTAAGATTTGAAGATCTGCCGTCAATTGCTCCGTTTAAAATTGCAGAGCCCTGAGTGCCCTCAGCAACTGCGTTGAACTTCCATCCTGTAGAGCCTGCAAGACCATCGGACGGACAGAGAAGAAGAGCATTGACTATGTGGTAGCCCAGTGTGGGCGTGAAGGTAAAACTTTCTCTTGTAGCAGAGGTTTCAACACCGTCAAGGTACCACCTCACTTCAGTCTGCTTGCCGGCTAAAGAAGATCCTGTAAGAGTCAGGGACACAGTGCAGCTTTCAGAGCACTTTAAGGCAGAGCTGTTACCGCTTAGCTGGCCGCGCACCGGAGATTCACCTGTTCTGGCTATGTAAAAAGATGAGCTGTAGTCGTCCCTGGAGCAAAAAGAAATGCTTCCTTCTGTAGTTTCACTGCCTGAAATCTGAATGGCCTCAACAGCACCTGTTATGCGCGCAGAAGCACTGTAAAGCTCACAGAGAACAACATAGTAACCGCTTTTTAAATCAGAAAGCTTAAACGTCCCGCTTGAGGTGCTGTAAGAGGTGTCATACACACCGACTACCCTGTCACTTGTATCTGTCAGAGTTACCCTTACAAGAGGCTCCAGAACAGTTTCATCCCATTTGAAGGAAAGAACAAGTTTTCCCGTTCCTGAAACCCGGCAGACTGGAAGTGAGACATTTGAACTGTCTCCGCTTAAAGCCGTTGAAGCCTCACCAGAAGCTACAACCTTACCCTTGGAGTTGTAGGCCCTGGCCGTAAGTGACCATGAACCTGTCTGAAGACCCTCAAGAACAAGAGAAGTACTGGTTGTATCTGCAGTAAATGCAGCACCACCAGGTCCCGTGCCTGTGACGGTGTACTTTGTAATATCAAAAGCACTCTCACTTACACTTAAAGACTTCTCCTCCTGATAGAGAAGAATGTGCATGGTTGCCGTCCCGGCCTCCTGGACACAGGAGCTCAGAAACAGAAGGAATAAGATTAAAAGAAGTGCGGGCAAAAACGATTTCTTCATAACAAAACTCCGTCTACACCCTTATAAGACGCCGCAAAGTGCCCGAGCTTTGTAAAAATCTTTACAGAATTTTCCAACTTCCTTAGAATTCAGGTATGGAATCTATAATCAAGACCCTTATTCTGGTCCTTTTTGCTGTTGTTATTTTTGCCCGTCAGTACTTCCCGAGTGACGCTCTTTACTGGGGAACATACTGTTTCATGTTTGTTCTGGTAGTTCTTCTCTGGACCACCTCATACTGGGTTTCAAAGAAGAAGGCTGCATCAATTATGGGCAGAAAAGGAGACTTTGATATTTTCTGCGGCAAGGTTCTTCCGGATGTAAATGCAGATCTGCAGAGAGGCCGCCTTGTATTTATGGACGGAGAGGTAACTCTCATTACAAAAACAAAAGGCAAATACTCAAAAGCCTGGTCCATGAAAATAGAAGACATAACATCAGTTGGTTTCGGCACCGTTGTAGGCTGGAGAAAGGGCTTTTCCCTCCATGCAGGAGAAGAGACTGTATCCTTTACATCTGTTGCCATCAACAAACACAGAAAAGAACTTTACAACGCCCTTGGCTGGAATATTAAGGAAAGCTAAAGCTCTATCTTAACCCAGACCGGATAGTGATCTGACACCCCGCTTAAAAGACTCTTTGAAAACACATTCGGGTATCCGTATATGGTACTTAAGATACCTGATGTTTCCACACCACCGCTTAAGGCCCCGCAGGAAAGAGCAATATTGTCATACTGAAGCCACTGCCCGTCGTAGTAGTAGGACCCCGGCGCATCCAGAGTCAGAGAAGAGTCCTCCCAGAAAACATACCAGCGAAAATACTCAGAAAGAACATTGGAAGAAGAAGCACTTTCATTAAAATCACCTGCCACCGCCACAATTGCAGAAGGATTCTCAGTAAGAACAGAATCAGAGATCTCTCTTATTATTCTTCCCGTAGTACTTCTTAATTCAACATTCTCTTCTTCCTCTCCCCTGTTTGACTTGGCGTGAACGGCCAGAACACACACTGTGCGCCCGCAGACGTTTAAATTAACCTCCAGAACGGGCCTTATACCTGAAGATGAATGGGTCCTGGCTGAAACTATCGGGTAGCAGCTTATCACAGCCGTCTTTATAGCCCCATCCTTTTCACCTGCACATGCATAATACTCAAAGCCCCTGTCTCTTAATGAGGAAAGAGAAAGCAAATCAGACACTACATCTTCATTTTCAACCTCATTTAGGACAATGACCTTCGCAGCCAACAGCTCACCATACCCTAGAACAGTTTCAATCTTCCCAAGCCGGATTCGGTACTGTTTGTCGCTCCAGCCTGAAGAAGAGAGGTACTCGTCATACTCGTTTCCGTTATCCTTCCCGTCAAAGAGATTCTGGACATTCCACGAGCACAGAACAAGAGTTGAAAAGTCTTCCTCCTCCTCAACATCCAGCGGGCAGGAGACAAGAAGAAAAGAGGCAATTACAAAAACTAAAATCAGGATTTTTTTCCTCATACCCTGTAAGACGCCGCAAAGTGCTCAACTGTTGCAAATTTTTTCTCCTTTGCTATACTTTCTGAGATGACAAAGTGCGCAACAACAGCTGTAATAGGACGTCCGTCCGTAGGAAAATCAACTCTGATTAACACAATATGTGAGAGCAAGGTTTCTATCACTTCTCCCACTCCGAACACAACAAGAAATGCAATCAGAGGAATATACACAGACTCCCGTGGCCAGATAATTTTCACGGACACCCCGGGCTACCATATTTCAGAGAAGAAGTTTAACAAACACATGATAGACATAGCCCGTGAGAGTCTTGAAGAGTGTGACAGCGTACTCTACATAATGGATGCAACACGGGCTCCCGGAGATGAAGAGAATGCAGTTAAGGACCTGCTCTCAACTCTCAAGGTCCCGGTTATCTGCTGCATAAACAAGACAGACATTCTTACAGATAAACAGAAAGAAAAGGCCAGGGCCTGGCTTGAGGAGAATATGAGCGGAAGAACCATACTCGAGATTTCAGCCTCTGAGGATGAGGGTGTGGATGAGGTTTTAATTGAGCTTTTCAAGACAGCTCCCGAAGGTCCCATGCTCTACGGTGAGGATGCAAGAACAGACCAGAACCTTGAGTTCAGAATCTCAGAGATTATCAGAGAGAAGGCCATGAATTCTGTCCGCGCTGAGATTCCCCACTCAATCTTTGTAGAACTTGCAGATCTGGAGTACAACAAAGAGGAGAACAAGGTCTGGATCCGCGCCTTCATAACTGTTGAACGCGACAGCCAGAAGGGAATTCTGGTAGGAAAAGGCGGAGCGAACATAAAAAAAATCCGCGTTCAGTCCTTTAAGGAAATCAAGCGGATTTTTCCATCTTCCTCACTTGAACTGGATCTGAGAGTCAGAGTCAACTCCAAGTGGAAGAGCAACGATAATATACTTCTGAGTGTCTTCAGGGAAACTCAGGAATAGAATTAATAACGGGATAAAATCTTACAGATTCTGTCCTTTCCTACTGTCTTGATAAACAGGGCAAGCTTAGGTCCCCTCTCCTTACCGATAAGAACTCTGTAGACAGCCGGAAAAAGTTCTGTTGGGGCAATTCCTGCTTCCTCTGCACTGTCGTAGATGCGCTGGGAGAGATCCTTTTCATCCTCACCGTCCCACTCTGTTACCTTTTTACAAAGAGCCTCTACACCCTTCTTCTCAATATCTGTAAGTGAAATAATTTCTGAAGAATCTGTTGCAAGAGCAAAGCGGAAATCCTCAGGACTGAACTGTGTAATCCAGGCCCATGCGCAGCGGCATCTGGTTCTAAGTCTTTCAACCTGGTCTTCCTTAATGTCAGAGAATGAAGAGATAACTGCATCAATATCTCCGCCGTTAATCTGAAGAAGGTTGCAAAGGTGTCTGAACGGAACCTGATAACCCGGGCTTGAAGGAACTTCACCAACCTGGCTTAATTCGTAAACTCTTCTTTCCATCTCACGCTTTTTGTCGTTTACAGGAAGAAGGCCGAAGTAGCGGCGCTCACAGTTGTCGTAGTCCTCATAGATTTTAAGAACATCAAGGTCAAATGAGATGGCAAATTCTGTATTAGGTCTTGTTGAAGCGAACATGTACCTTGTTATTTCAGGTGTGTAAACTTCAAGAACATCACCCAGGCTTACAACCTCACCGCTTGAGGATGAGATCTTTCCGCCACGGCCCTTGATTGAGATAAAGTCGTACTGGAAGGATACGGGAGCGTGGCCTCCAAAGAGCTCTACAACCTGCTTTGATGTGTCAAAACTTCCGCCCTGGCTGTGGTGGTCCTTTCCTGCAGGCTCAAAATCAACGCCTTCATAAACCCATCTCATGGGCCAGTCAATTCTCCAGTGAAGCTTGGTGTACGGGGTAGTACGGAGGTCAATGGTTTCTGTTTTGTTAAGGTCATTGTCCCTATAGGTAATTCCGTATTCTCCGTCCCATGAGAGGACAGTTGTGTTGTCTTTGTCTGTGAAGGAGCTGAATACGGCAATCGGCCACCAGGAGTCGTCCAGGGGCTCTGTCCTGTACTGGTTGAGGATGGCAATGATTTCGCTCTTGTGCTCAAGGGCCATCTTCATCTGATCAGCGTAAAGGGAGCTTCTGTATCTCTGGGCCTGGTATAGGTATTCGGGCTGGATTCCGACTAAGGGAAGCTTTTCCTCTACGTCCTTCTCGTTTCCTCTTGCGTAGTTTTCTGCCCTGCCTGTTGTATCAGGTACAAGTGTGATGGGCTTACGAAGATATGTTGCAAGCTTCTCCTGCTCGGGCATGTTTTTAGGGACCTTTCTAAATACGTCGTAGTTATCCCATGAATAGATAAAACGTACGTTGCATCCCTTGCGTCTGAGGGCTCTGACTACCAGGTCTACAGAGATAATTTCCCTGAAGTTTCCGATATGTACGGTGCCTGACGGTGTAATTCCTGAGGCACATGTATAGAGGTCCTTCGGGCCCTTCTCTCTTATAATCTTATCGGCGTATATATCCGCCCAATGTACTGACTGTTCCATTGTTACTCCACTTTATTTAGATTTCTTCTCTTGTCTTTACAACACGGCTGATAAGACCGTACTCTCTGGCTTCCTGAGCATCCAGCCAGTAGTCTCTGTCTGTATCAAGTGAGACCTTATCCAGGGCCTTGCCTGTCTGCTCGCTGATAAGGGTGTTTATCTTACTCTTGATTTTTTCAAGCTGCTTTGCATGAATTTCAATCTCTGTAGCATTTCCCTTCATCTGGCTTAAGGGCTGATGAATCAGGTATGAAGAGTTGGGAAGACCTATTCTTCTCTCTGCGGGTACTGAAAGGAGAATCAGGGCTGCTGCACTGGCTACAAGGCCCATGCCCACCATAATTACAGGGCAGGAGACAAATCTTACCATGTCAAAAATAGCATAGCCTGCATCCACATCTCCTCCGGGAGAATTGATAAAGACTTTTACAGGTTCACTGCTCTCGTTTTCAAGAACAAGAAGGTCCTTGATAAATGCATCCGCACTGTCCTTGTTGATCTCTCCGCTAAGCAGAATGGATCTTGTTTTAAGAAGCTTCTCTGCTGATGCAGAAGGAGCCTTCTTTTCTTCTTTTTTCTCTTCTTCGTTGTAAATCATTTTTTCCTCTATATTGACAGTTCCATGGCAATTTTCAGGCCGTCAGAATGCTTTGTTCCGAGAAATGACTCCGGATTTTCTCCTGTGTAGTAGAAAACCTCACCAATTTCATAGTAGAAGGCCAAAGCTCCGAAAAGCTTGAGTTCAAGGTGAACTCCGTAACTTGCCGTTGTTATATTGTCGTAATCAAGTTCGTTGCAGTTGTTGTACTTTCCCCAGGCGTTACTGAAATCCAGAAAACCGTAAACACGCGGAATACAGGAGCCCATGAACTGAGGACCGTAAAGATCAAGTTTTGCAGTACCTCTTACAAGGTATGTCATGCTCTCAGGTTCGTAGAACCATATTGAACCCTTAAGGGCTTCTGCAGCCTTGGGAATGTATTCACCATCAAGGTATCTTACCTCAACGTCGTATGAAATACCTACAGATGCAAGATTATTCCCCTTTTCATCTTCTTTCTTCATGAGCATGCTTCCGCCGTTGGCGTAGGCCCAGAATTTGGAATATGAAGAAAGTCCGCCGTCATTTCTTGACAGATTCAGATACTCAGGAGCCCAGATGAACTGAAACTGAACCTTGATTCCGCTTCTGCTTCCCGTCATGAGAAGCAAATCATCCAGAACACCGGAGATTCTGTAGTTCATGTAAATCAGGCTCTTAGGCTCAAATGTCTCTCCTCCGCTTAACTCGGGAGTACCGTGGCTTGTAGTAAAATCATCATCACTGAATGGTTCATAATAAAGCGGATAACCGCTTCTGCTGTCAGTCTGCAAAATGGGATTCATGGCAATTTCCCATCTTCCGTCGAATGCAAACGATATGGTAAGAGAATCCTTATCTGTATCCTTTCTTCCTAAAAGTCCCTGAGAGAATTCAAGAGACCAGGAAGCGTACATAACATCATAATCCGGGTGCTCAACAAGATAATCATAATCACTTTCACCAAATGACAGAGGAACTCCGGTAAGAGGGTCTCTTGTTATGGTTCTTGCAAGTGTTCCGGAACCAAGCTCAAGGAAAAGTGAAGTCTTTCTGTTTGGGATAATCTTAATGTCTTCTGTTCCGGCTGCATATGAAACAGATGTCGGGAAGACACCTCCCCAAAAATCCGGATGCATCTTAACATCTGTAATCTTTGTCGTAAAATCCAGTCCAAAGACCGAAACGGCGCAGAGAATGATAAGAAAAACAGAAATAAGAATTTTCTTCTTCATGGCGCAATTCTATCAATTTACAGTATAAAACTCAACGCTGTACTTTCTCTGCAATAATAAAGTATTATTCACAAATCGGAGGCACAAATGAGAGCCGTAATTTCAGTTGTAGGAAAAGATAGAACAGGTATTCTTGCATTCGTAGCCACAGAGTGCGCAAAGAGAAATATAAACATTGTAGACGTATCACAGAAAACCCTTCAGGAACTCTTCACCATGATTATGATAGTTGAGATTCCTGCAGAAAAGGACAGCTCCGCCATAACAGAGCTTGAGGCCCTGGGTGACCAGCAGGGTCTGAAGATTCACGTCATGCATGAAGATATCTTTAACGCCATGCACTCCATCTGAGAATCAGGTTTAAATTATGAGACACATTAACGCTGACAACATCCTTGAAACAATCAGGATGATAGAAGAAGAAAACCTCGACATAAGAACCATCACAATGGGAATCTCTCTTCTCGACTGTGCAGACTCCGATATAGACCGCTCATGTGAGAAGATCAAAGCCAAAATTACATCAAAAGCAAAGGATCTGGTCAAAACAGCAAAGGAAATCCAGAAAGAGTACGGAATTCCCATTATCAACCAGAGAATTACCGTAACTCCCATTTCCCTTTTGCTCTCAGCTTCCGGCGGAGACCCTGTTAAGTATGCAAAAGCCCTGGATGAAGCTGCAAAGGCAGTTGGGGCTTCCTATATAGGCGGCTACTCTGCCCTTGTTCAGAAAGGCATGACAGAAGCTGAAAAGGCTCTGATTCTTTCTATCCCGCGCGCCTTAAGTGAAACCGATATTGTCTGTGCCTCAGTAAACGTTGGTTCAAGCAAGGCCGGAATTAACATGGATGCTGTACGTCTTATGGGTCAGGTTGTGCGCCAGTGTGCAGAACTGACAAAGGACCGCAACTGCATAGCCTGCTCAAAGCTTGTAGTTTTTTGCAACGCTGTTGAGGACAACCCGTTCATGGCAGGAGGTTTCCACGGAATCAGTGAGCCTGACTGCGTAATTAACACAGGCGTTTCAGGCCCCGGAGTTGTGCGCAACGCAATCTTTAAGGCCGGCAAAAACGCATCCATGAATGAGATAGCCGAGATTATCAAGAAGACAGCCTTCAAGGTAACCCGCATGGGGCAGCTTGTAGGACACCAGGCTTCTGAGCGCCTTAACGTTCCCTTTGGAATAGTAGATCTTTCCCTGGCCCCAACTCCTGCTGTAGGAGACTCTGTAGCCCACATTCTTGAAGAAATAGGTCTTGAAACCTGTGGCGGACCGGGGACAACAGCAGCCTTAGCCATGCTCAATGACGCCGTGAAGAAAGGTGGCGTTATGGCCTCTTCTTCAGTCGGCGGTCTTTCAGGAGCCTTCATTCCCGTCTCCGAAGATGCGGGTATGATTGCTGCGGCAGAAAAAGGCGTTCTTTCAATTGAGAAGCTTGAAGCCATGACCTGTGTCTGCTCAGTCGGCCTTGATATGGTGATAATTCCCGGAGACACAACAGCAGAGACCATCTCAGCCATAATTGCAGACGAAGCTGCAATCGGCATGGTTAACACCAAGACAACTGCATGCCGCCTTATTCCGGCTATAGGCAAGAAACCCGGAGACCACCTTGTTTTCGGTGGCCTGATGGGTGAAGGTCCGGTTATGAATGTAAGGCAGACAGATGCATCTGTTATGGTCAACCGCGGCGGCCGAATCCCGGCTCCTCTTCACTCCCTGAAGAACTGATAAAGCACTATTGAAATTAACAAACAAAAGTGTTAATTTGAATTCACCTTCGGGCCTGTAGCTCAGCGGTTAGAGCAGAGGACTCATAATCCTTTGGTCGAGAGTTCAAACCTCTCTGGGCCCATAAAGACTGTCACGAAAGTGGCAGTTTTTTTGTTTTTTACGCCTTTTTATGCCGGCAAAGTCAGTATAATTTTGAATTTTTTTAAATAGTACTGACAAAATCAGTATAATTTTTAATTTTTTAAAATAATACTGACATGACAATCATTTCCAACGGAAAAAACCTCCTTTAGCAGGAGCAATCCTTGCCTTTAACCGGGATAACTAATACACTCGAACTATGAAGGTCAAATCAGAAAAGTCTTGTGGTGCAGTAATTTACACAAAAGACAACGACAAAATTAAATATCTGCTTGTTCTTGAGCCAAATGGTGTTTGGGGCTTTCCCAAAGGTCATGTTGAAAAGAACGAAACAGAAGTTGAAACTGCACTGCGTGAAATAAGGGAAGAGACAGGCCTTCATGTTGAACTTAACACAGAATTCAAGGAAGTAGAAAACTACTCGTTCCAAATGAAAGACAGCCCGAGAATAAACAAGCAGGTTATTTACTTTTTAGGAGAGTATTCAGACCAGATTCCTGTAGTTGCCAGACCTGAAATATCAGATATAAAAACAGCAGAGCTCAAAACTGCCTTGAGAACCCTTCATTTTGCAAACAAAAAAGAAATCCTGAAGAAAGCTGACGCCTTCATAAAACAACAGTCAAACAACATTTAAACCACAAAAGCCCTGTGTAAATCTTCCAGAAAAGCTTCCTTGTACCGCGAAGTTACATTGTCTGCGTTATAGAAGACATGCAGAAGATCACTGTCCACATACTTTTCAAGCGGAATGAGTTTAACAGAAGGATTTAAGGCACCGGTGTAGTTTCTCAAGAACATATCTGAGTAGAGTGTCAGTGCCATCTCCTTCTGAGAAAGCTCAAAAGCAGTCTGAGAATTATCAGTTTCCAGAAGAATGTTTGGAGTAAGCTTGTGAGTTCTCATAACATTGTCAAACAGATCTCGGCTTCTGTTGCCCGGAGTAAGCAGAACAAACGGACAGGAAGAAACATCCTCTATCTCAAAGTTCTTCTCCATCTTCTCAGCCAGAGCGGAAGCTTTTTTCTGTCCGAAAGTGTTTTCAAGAACTTTCAGAGGAACAACCATGTAGAAACTTTCTTTAAAAAGAGGTTCCTTGACCAGGCCTTCAACATCAGGATTATCAGCACTAATCCAGAAATCTATTTCACCGCGTAAAAGACGTTCAAGAAGAGCATTCGAGCGCTCTTCATATATATTTATATGGACCTGCGGATGGCTTTTGGCATATTCAGGCAGAACATGGGGCAGAATGAACTGGCCTCTTGTAAAGGACAGCCCTATTCTAAGTTCACCGCGCTCTTCATTTCTGATTGAATTAAGCTTGTCGTTAAGAGTGGCATTTATATCATCAAAACTCTGGGCAGCCTCATACAGACAGCGCCCTGCATCTGTCAAAGACAGGCGCGGAGTTCTGTTAAACAGCTTAACGCCCAGCTCTTCCTCCAGATTTCTTATGTGGGAACTTAGTGCCTGCTGTGAAATATAAAGCTTGTTGGCAGCATGGGTTATGTTCAGTTCTGAGGCAACAGTCTTAAAATATCTTAATGTCAGAAAGTTCATACTGATATTTAACCACAACTAAATACTTGTGGCAAGTACCCGTTTTAGTTTGGAAAATTGTGTTTTAACAAAAATTCTGTTTTTGCTAGTATTCTTCGAGGAAACAGGAGGTTTTCAAAATGAAGAAGATTTTAACAGCCTTATTGGTACTTATCCTCATGGTAACATTCGTTTCATGCGGAAAATCAGACACATCAAGCAGCGCAGCAGCTGACACATCAAAGAGTACAGCTTATGCAGATACAGACACTGTCGCAGTAGGCGCAGTTGTTATAGTCCGTGACGACGTCCCTGAAGACGAAGTTTACGCAATAGTCAAAGCCATCTTTGACAACACATCTGATATTGCTACCCAGCATGCCAAGGGCAACGAACTCGATCTGGCTTTTGCCTCCTCAGTAACAGCAGTTCCTTACCATCCGGGTGCAGCAAAATACTTTGCTGAGAAGGGCTACAACGTAGCTTCAGTTAAGAGTGGTGCAGGAACAGGTAATGTAAGCGCACTTAACTTCGGCACAGGTGGAGACACAGGTACATACTACGGTTTCGGTAGCGTTCTTGCCGGTTATGTTACAAAGAATACTGACTATACAGTTACAGCCATCACATCAGGCGGTTCAAAGGCAAACATTGAGGACCTTGCTGCCAACGACGTCCAGCTCGGTTTTGTCCAGTCTGACGTAATGAGCTACGCTTACAACGGCGAGAGACTTTTCGACGGTGCTCCGGTTACAGGATTCAGCGTAGTTGCAGCTCTCTACATGGAGCAGGTACAGATTGTTACAACAAACGGTTCTATCCTCTCAGGTGAGGATCTTAAGGGCAAGACAGTTTCAATCGGTGCTATCGGTTCCGGTGTTTACTTCAATGCAATTGACGTACTTACAGCTTATGGCCTTACAGTTGACGACATTAAGCCTGTCTACCAGGGATTCGGCGATTCAGCTGACAGCCTCAAGGACGGAAAGATTGACGCAGCATTTGTTGTGGCAGGTGCTCCGACAACAGCTATCACAGACCTTGCAACAGCAAAGACTGTATACCTTGTTAATATTGATGACGCACACGCTGATTCTCTTATTGCAGCATCCCCGTTCTACAGCAAGTACACAATTCCTGCAGGAACATACGGAAGTAAGTAATGGATACTAAAAAGCATACTAAGGCCGGCTCAGCAGCAGCTGATTCGGCCAACGATATTCTTAGAAAATACGACAAGGAGTCCGCTACCAGGCTTTGGAGCGGACTTCCTAAAACTCTGGTATCAGTTGTAACAGCAATCTTTTCACTGTACTGCATCTGGTCCACATTATTCTCAACAGCAGACATCCCGGTTCGCCTCACAGCCTTCCTGGGCTTTTCTGTTATTATGGGTTTTCTCACCTACCCGGCTTCAAAGAAGCACGTCAGAGAGAACTTTGTCCCATGGTATGACATTTTAATTATGGCAGTCGGAGCTTTCTGCTTCTTCTACTACTGCCTCAACTACAACAGTCTGGTCATGACCATCACGTCAGCAAGTAAGATTAACCCCGCAAGTGAAAGCGCTCTTCCGAATGCTGTTTTCTATCTGGCAATCGGTATTATAGCCATCCTTGTTATGGCAGAGCTTTGCAGAAGATGTGTGGGCCTTCCCATTCTCTTTGTTGTAGGTGCACTTTTAGTCTATACATTTGCAAGCGGTCAGAACTTAAGCAGAGTTATCTACACCATGTTCTTCGGAACAAGCGGTCTTATGAGTACTCCTCTTCAGGTCTGTGCAAAATTCATAGCCATATTTATTATCTTCGGAGCCTTTTTGGAGAGAACAGGCGTTGCAAACTTCTTTATTGATCTTGCAAACTCTCTCGTAGGATGGGCTTCCGGCGGTCCGGCTAAGGTTGCTGTTATTTCATCAGCTCTGTGCGGCATGGTTTCAGGTTCCAGCGTAGGAAACACTGTTACAACAGGTTCAGTTACCATCCCCATGATGAAGGAAACAGGTTACAAGGGTGAGTTTGCAGGTGCTGTAGAAGCAGCTGCATCTACAGGCGGACAGATCATGCCTCCTATTATGGGTGCTGCTGCCTTCCTCATGTCTGAGTACATGGGTGAGCCGTACATGAAGGTAGCTCTCTGGGCTATTCTTCCTGCAGTTCTCTACTTTGCAGGTATCTTCATTTCAGTTCACCTTGAAGCAAAAAAGCTCGGTCTTAAGGGTATTTCAAGAGACCAGCTTCCCAAGTTCAAGGTTCTTCTGAAGGATATTTACCTTCTGCTTCCTCTGATCATTCTTGTTTATCTGGTTGCAGGTAATATCAAGTCTCTTGCCTACTCAGCAACAATTGCAATTGCTGTTGCAATTCTTGTAGCTATCCCGGGTCACATTAAGAAGGAAAAGACTCCTGTGAAGGTTGCAAAGAAAACAGGTCTCATGATTCTTGATTCTCTTGCTGCCGGCGGAAGAAGCTGTATTACAGTTATAGTTGCATGTTCTATGGCAGGTATGGTTGCCGGATGTATTACCGTTACAGGTCTTGCCTCCCGTCTTATCGGTGCTATTGTCAGTATCAGCCAGAGTATTCCTAACCCTGCTCTGGGTCTTCTGATTGCACTGTTTCTGACCATGCTCAGCTGTATAGTTCTTGGCATGGGAGTTCCCACAACAGCCAACTACTGTATTATGGCTTCTACAACAGCTCCTATTCTTATCACACTCGGTATTCCACGTGTTGCAGCACACTTCTTTGTGTTCTACTTCGGAATAGTGGCTGACATAACGCCGCCTGTTGCTCTAGCAGCATACGCAGGTTCGGCTATTGCCAAGGCAGACCCCATGAAGACAGGACTTAATGCAACAAAGCTTGCTATTGCAGCTTTTATTGTTCCTTATGTATTCTGCTTCAATCCTTCCATGCTTCTTATGGATCAGGGAGTATTCAGTGCCATTCAGGGTATTATTTCTGCCCTGCTCGGCCTCTTCGGAGTCTCCATGGCTCTTGAGGGCTTCTTTAAGGCAAAGCTTCCTGCCTGGCAAAGAGTACTTTCCTGCGTAGCAGGTCTTATGCTTATCTTCCCCGGTACTGTTACCGATATAGTGGGAGTTGCAGGTATTGGCCTTGTAATTCTTCTTAACAGTCTTAATAAAAAAACACAGGCTGTTGCTTAAAAATATGAGAGCTGTGGCATAAGCTGCAGCTCTTTTCTCTTTTTAACAAGTTTAAAGATTTTCTCTCACTGTTTTGGGTTCATTTTCTTCAAATATTTCAAAAACCTTTACAAATCGAAATTCGTGCTTCAAAATTATATTGCACAAGTTTTGTGTAAGGAGAGAAATATGAAAAAAGCTTTAATGGTTATGCTTATCGCTCTGATCGTCCTCACGGGCGTTTTCGCACAGGGCTCAGCAGAGTCAAAAGTAAAAACCTACAAGGTCGGTGTTGCTATCTATCAGTATGATGACAACTTTATGACACTTTACAGAAACGAGATTGTTGATTACTTCAAGACTCTTGAAACAAATTCAGTAAAGTACAATGTTACAATGGTTGACGGCAAGAACGATATGGCCGAGCAGTCAAACCAGATTGATAACTTCATCACACAGGGCATGGATGTTATTATTCTCAACCTCGTTCAGACATCTTCAGCAGATGCTATGATTGATAAGGTTGTTGCTGCAGGTATCCCACTTGTTCTTATCAACAGAGAGCCTCTTGCATATGATGCAAATGGAAACACTCTTGACGAGCAGTATGAAGGCATTCTCAATAATGCAGAAGTCTGCTACGTAGGTGCAGATGCAAGACAGTCCGGTTCATTCCAGGGCAGAATTATTGCTGAGCTTCCTGACAAGGGAGATATCGACAAAGACGGCGTTGTTTCTTACATCATGATTGAAGGTGACCCTGAGAATATTGATGCTCAGTACAGAACAGAATTCTCAATCAAGTACCTCACAGATGCAGGAATCAAGGTAAAATGTCTTGATGATCAGGTCGGTAACTGGGCTCAGGCAAAGGGCCAGGAAATTACAGCTAACGCCCTTGCAAAATACGGCACAAAGGTTGAAGTAGTCTTCTGTAACAACGATGCTATGGCACTCGGTGCAGCAGCAGCTATCACAGCAGCCGGAAGAACAGTTGGAAAGGACATCTACCTTGTTGGTGTTGATGCTCTTGCAGAATGTGTTGAAATGGTTAAAAACGGAACCATGACAGGAACAGTCCTGAATGACCACATTGGTCAGTCACACACAGCAGTTGATGTAGCAGTTTCAGCTCTTAACGGCGAAAAGCTCAATAACTACTACTGGGTTGACTACGTTATGGTCAAGTAAGAGGCGCAAGCCTGAAATACGGGAGGGCGCAAATGCGCTCCCCGTATTTTTTTTAGACTTAATTCAGGAGGTAAAATATGTCTGAATATCTGCTTGAGATGAAAAACGTAAGTAAAGCTTTCCCAGGCGTTCAGGCCCTCAACCACGCACAGTTACAGCTCAAAGCAGGCCATGTCCATGCTCTTATGGGCGAAAACGGTGCCGGTAAATCAACCCTCATGAAATGTATGTTCGGCATCTATAAGATGGACGAAGGACAGATTTTCATGGACGGTGAACCTGTAACCATTACGGACCCTATTGATGCCCTCTCAAAAGGTATTGCAATGGTCCACCAGGAGCTTCAGCCTATCCCGGCACGTCCGATAGGCGAAAACATTTATCTTGGCCGTTACCCGATTAAGAAACTGTTTGGTTTCATTCCAATGGTAGACCATGAGAAAATGTACAGCGACACAGAGAAGCTTCTTAAAAAAGTTAAACTGCCGTTTGATCCGAAACAGCTTGTAGGAACACTGAGCACATCACAGATGCAGCTGGTAGAAATTGCAAAAGCCGTTTCAGCAAACTGCCGTGTCCTCATTCTTGACGAGCCTACTTCTTCACTTACTCAGAGAGAAGTTGATTCCCTCTTTGACATAATAGAAGACCTGAAGAAAGATGGCGTTGCAATTGTTTATATTTCCCATAAGATGGATGAGATTCTCCGTATCAGTGATGAGGTTACAATCATGAGAGACGGACAATACATCGGAACATGGGAAGCATCTTCTCTTACAACAAACACCATCATCACAAAGATGGTAGGTCGAGAATTGACAAACCTCTTCCCTAAAAGAGAAAACGTTCCGGGAGAAGTTGTGTTTGAGGTTGATGATTTCACATCAATTAATCCGAAAAGCTTCAGGCACGTCTCCTTTAATATCAGAAAAGGTGAGATTCTCGGCATAGGCGGTCTTGTCGGTGCTCAGAGAACAGAACTTATGGAAGGAATCTTCGGCATAAGAAGCCATGTATCGGGAGTTGTAAAACTCAACGGCAGGGAGCTGAAGATAAGCAGGCCAAAGGATGCGATTGACCATGGTGTTGCCATGCTTACCGAAAGCAGAAGAGAATCTGGAATCATGGGCGTTCTTTCGGTTGCCGACAATATTTCAATCTCATCCCTTAAAAAGTATTTGGATTATGGTTTTGCCATAAATGATTCAAAGGTCGAAAATCTTGTTCAGGAAAATGTTCACAAGATGAACATAAAGACTCCTTCAAGCAAGACACTGATTCAGTCCCTTTCCGGTGGTAACCAGCAAAAGGTTATTATTGGAAGATGGCTTGCAAACGACCCGGATGTTCTCATTCTGGACGAACCTACAAGAGGTATAGATGTAGGAGCCAAGTATGAGATTTACTGTATCATTGCAGAGCTTGCAAAGCAGGGAAAGAGCATTCTCATGATCACCAGTGAAATGGCTGAGCTCCTGGGAATGTCCGACAGAATCATGGTCATGTGCGACGGAAGATGCACAGGCTTTATCGACGGCAAAGAGGCAAGTCAGGAAAAAGTCATGGACCTTGCCACACAGTTTGAATAATAAAGGAGAGTATTTTAATGCCGGCATTATCAAATACATCAGATAAAAAAGCAGGATTCGGTGGACGCTTCCTGGCTTTAGCAAAATCAAATCCGATTGTTGTACTTCTTGTTGCTGTAAGTATTGTTGTTGGATTCACAACAAGCAACTTCTTCTCATGGGGCAACCTCGGTAACCTGATAAGTAACACAGCCATCAGATTCCTGATTGCTCTCGGCGTATCAGGCTGTCTTATCACAAAGGGTACTGACCTCTCTGCAGGTCGTCAGGTAGGACTTGCCGCCTGTCTGGCTGGCGTTCTTATCCAGCGCGGAGACTACACAGGCCGTCTTTATAAGAACATTCCGGAGATGAACATGTGGGTTGTTCTTCTGATTGTTCTTGCCGTTGGTGCTGTTATTGGTCTTCTCAACGGCTGGATTATTTCAAGGCTTAAAGTTCCCCCATTCATCACAACACTCGGAACACAGACAATCGTTTATGGTTTCTGTCTTGTCTTTACAGACGCACAGCCTATCGGAGGCTTCCAGTCAGTGTACACAAGACTCATTACAGGAAGAATTGGAAATGTGAAGGGCTTCTACCTTCCCTACCTCCTCTTTGTAGCTGCAGTCTTTGGCATTCTCTTCTGGTTTATCTATAACAAGACATGTCACGGTAAGTACATGTATGCAATAGGTGGAAACGAAGTTGCTGCCGAAGTTTCCGGTGTAAACACAAAGAACACACTTCTTAAGATCTACCTCATAGCAGGTGTTATGTATGCATTTGCAGGTTACCTGCTTGCCGCAAAGTCCGGAGGAGCTTCTGCTTCTATGGGTCAGGGCTATGAGCTTGAAGCTATTGCCGGTTGTACAATCGGTGGAGTTTCAACAACCGGTGGTATTGGTACCGTTCCGGGAGTTCTGGTCGGTGTTCTTGTCTTTGAACTTCTGAAGATTGTTCTTCAGTTCCTCGGCGTCAACCCGTACTACAACTATGTTGTTCAGGGTCTTGTTATTGTTGTTGCTGTTGCACTTGATATCAGAAAGTACATTGCAAAGAAGTAAGACTGCATTCAGTTTTACAGGGCCGTACCACAAGGTATGGCCTTTTTTTGTACATTTTTCTTCACATTTTGTAGAAGTTTGTAGTTTTCACAAAAAACATAGTGTTCTGAAATTTTTTCTGCAATCATCAGGGTGTCCGATAAAGAAACGGACAGAAATATTAGAAAATACAGGAGCAGAAAAATGAAAAAAGGACTTACTGTTTTATTCGTAGCGGTTTTATTGGTTTTCGGAGCCAGCTCTGTCTGGGCTTTTGGAAATTCCGAAAAGGTTTCAAGTGCTGACACAACACAGCTTCAGGTATTAGCTGATGAAACAATAACATCAACTGATTCAACAGACGGCAGTGTTCCAGAGCTTCCTGAGCTTCCCGAAGGTGTAGAGGCCGGAGAACTTCCTGAGCTTCCTGAAGGGGTAGAGGCCGGAGAGCTTCCAGAGTTTCCCGAAGGTGTAGAGGCCGGAGAACTTCCTGAGCTTCCTGAAGGCGTAGAAGCACCGGATTTCAGTCAGGCTCCTGATTTTGGAAACAACCAGAGTTCTTTCCCGCCAGAACTTCCTGAAGGTGTAGAGGCCGGTGAGCTTCCTGAGCTTCCTGAAGGTGTAGAAGCACCGGATTTCAGGAACCAGGGCGGTTTCGGTGGAAATCAGAACTTCGGCGGCAACCAGGGCGGTTTCGGTGGAAATCAGAGCTTTGGCGGCAACCAGGGTGGTTTTGGTGGAAACCAGAACTTCGGCGGCAACCAGGGTGGTTTTGGTGGCAACCAGGGCGGATTCGGAGGAAGAAAATAATAACTGTCCGCTGCCCTGAACAAGAGATATATAAGACAGCTGTGGGATTATCCTGCAGCTGTCTTTTTGTTTTTACCCTATTGTGAGATAATTTAAGTAGGAGTTAAAAATGAATACTGCTATCAGATATTTTACAAAATCAAAGAAAGGTAACACTGAGAAGCTGGCTAAAACCATTTCCAAAGCTCTCGGAGTTGAGGCTCTTACTGTAGATGAGCCTCTTACAGAAAAGGTTGACCGCCTCTTTCTTGTAAATGCCATGTATGCAGCCAACATTGATAAGGAAGTAAAAGATTTTCTTGTTTCAAACAAAGATAAGATTGGTGAGGTGGTAAATCTCAATACATCTGCTTCAGGAAAGTCTACCTGGGGCAACGTGAAGAAGGTTACGGATGCTCAGGGAATAAAGCTCAGTGATAAAGAATTTCACTGTTCAGCCTCATGGATTTTTATAAACAAGGGCCTTCCTTCAGAGGAAGATTTCAAGAGAGCCTGTGATTTTGTAAAATCAATGGCCTGAATCTGTGGTATGATTAGGACTTGGGAGAGTATTTATGGCTGAAGAAAAGAAAGGAAATCCACCGAAAGAAGCTGCAAAAGCAACAGTTTTTATGACTCGTGAGATCTTCACCGAGTTTGCTAAATTTGACACATTCCGTTTAAAGAAGATGTGGAAGAAACCTGCCCTGCTTACTCTGGGCTTTGTTGTCATCTCAGGTTTTGCATATTTCAGACTTACATCAATGGGACAGTCCCCACTTCTGGCCTTCACCCTTCTGGCTTTCGGATTATTCCTGCCCCTGTATAACTATCTGAAATATATGAAGTCAGTTAAGAACATGGCTGTACAGCAGGAAGGAAGAGAAGCCTACACTCTTTTAATTAACAAAGCAGGTCTTACTGTAACTGCTCCTGAAAATGTTGATTCAGAGACAAAGACTGCAACATTTAGATGGAACAAACTCATAGGAGCCTATCGCCTTAAGCACAGCATCTGTCTGTTTCCGGATCTAAATCATGCTTTTCTTTTCCCGACAGCCGAGGAGTCTTCCTCCCTTGCCTGGAAGATAATTGAAAAGAACATGGAAAAAGAAAAGGTCCATGGTTAACAAAAAACGGTCGGAACTCTGAATTTTCCGACCGTTTATCGTTTTATAGCTTTCTGTTTCAGCTCATTTTATCAATAGCTTCCCAAAGTCCGCAAAGATATGTAGCTCCGAGAGCTCTGTCGTAAAGACCGTAACCGGGTCTTGCCTTCTCGCCCCAGATCATTCTTCCGTGGTCCGGTCTGATGTAGGCATCAGGACATGTGTCGTAGATAGCCTTCATGATTTCGAACATATCAAGATCTCCGTACTCTGAAAGGTGAGCACTTTCTCTGAAGACTCTGTCGTCTCCGAGATGCTTTACGTTACGAACATGAAGAGCTGCAATTCTGTCCTTCTCACCAAAGTGCCTGATCATGGCAGGAATGTCGTTCTTTACGTTACTTCCAAGGCTTCCTGTGCACAGACACAGAGTGTTACATGGACTGTCATGAAGAGCAACAATCTTGTCATAACCTTCCTGGTCATGAGCAAGACGCGGAAGACCAAAGATCGGCCAACCCGGATCATCCGGATGGCAGGCCATCTTAACGCCCACACTCTCACAGACAGGAATAATTGCATCCAGGAAGTACTTGTAGTTAACAAGAAGATCTTCTTTTGTCATGCCCTTGTATGCATCAAGGATCTCCTGAAGGTGACTGAGTCTTGCTGTTTCCCAACCAGGAAGTGTGAAGCCTCTGCTTGCCTTACTTGTGTTTTTAACAATTTCAACCGGTGTCAGACCCTCAATATCCTTCTCGCTGAAATACAGACTGAAAGAGCCATCCTCAGGAATGAGGCGGTTAAGGTCTGTTCTGAGCCAGTCAAAAACAGGCATGAAGTTGTAGATAATTACCTCAATTCCATTTTCAGCGAGGTTCTCGATTGTTTTAATATAATTCTCAATATACTCATCTCTTGTTGGGAGACCGAGCTTGATATCCTCATGGACATTGACGCTTTCTATAACCTTACATTCAAGGCCGACTCTGTTAACGCCTTCAATATAAGACTTAATCTCGTCTGTTTCCCAGACTTCTCCTGCTGCCTTATAGTCAAGAAGTCCCATAATTCCCTTTACTCCGGGAGTTTGCTTGATGTGCCAGAGTTCAACTGTATCGTTGCCTTCTCCGTACCATCTGAATGTCATTTTGATTTCTTTTTTCATTATTTCCACCTAGAATCTTAGGCCATAGTAAATAAAAAAATGTGTGCAATCAATAATTGATTATC